>JACPEI010000050.1:7706-11226 GCA_016183575.1 Nitrosomonadales bacterium
AGCTGCTAACCCAACCTACGTGCTGCACCCTTCAACAAGCTGATGAAACAACTAGCCCTTCGACTAGGCTGCCAAAAAACGCCAGCCAAGTCGCTGGTTATCAGGGCGAACGGTTGAAGGGAACAAATTAGCTGCGATAACTCGCGTTAATCTTCACGTAATCGTAAGAAAAATCGCAAGTCCACAACGTCGCCTTCGCAGCCACGCGATTCAGCACCACGCGAATCGTGATATCGCTCTGCTGCATCACCCGCTGGCCGTCTTCCTCGCGGTAGCTGACGGCGCGGCCGCCTTGTTCGGCGACCAGCACGTCGTCGAGGTACAGGCTGAGCGCGGCGACATCCAGATCGTCGACGCCGGCGTAACCGATCGCGGCGAGGATGCGCCCGAGGTTGGGGTCGGAGGCGAAGAACGCGGTCTTGACCAGCGGCGAGCGTGCGATCGCGTAGCCGATCTGCCTGCATTCGGCCTCACTCTTGCCGCCCTCGACCTGTACGGTGATGAATTTGGTCGCGCCTTCGCCGTCGCGCACGATGGCTTGTGCGAGGTAAATCGCGACTTCGGTGACGGCGGCCTGCAGCGCGGTGAACTCCGCGCCTTTGACATCGCGGATTTCCGGCAACGCAGCCTGGCCGGTGGCGATGAGCATCAGCGCGTCGTTGGTGGAGGTGTCGCCGTCCACGGTGATGCAGTTGAACGAGCGGTTGGCGGCCTCGGTGACCATCCGCTGCAACAGCGGCTGCGCAATCGCGGCATCGGTGGCGATGTAGCCGAGCATGGTCGCCATGTTCGGGTGGATCATGCCGGAGCCTTTGGCGATGCCGGTAACGGTGATGGTCACGCCGTCTATCATGACCTGCCTGGAAACCGCCTTGGCGACGATGTCGGTGGTCATGATCGCGTGCGCGGCGTCGTACCAGTTGTCGGCGCGCATGTTCGCCACGCAGCCGGGAAGGCCGGCGGCAATCTTACCTACCGGCAGCAGCTCCATGATGACTCCGGTGGAGAACGGCAATATCTGCGTCGCCTTGCAGCCCAGCAGGCCCGCCAGCGCGGCGCAGGTGGTGCGCGCATCCTGCATGCCCTGCTCGCCGGTTCCGGCATTCGCGTTGCCGGTGTTGACCACCAGCGCGCGGATGCCATCCGCTTGCATAAGGTGTTCGCGCGCGACGATTACCGGCGCGGCGCAGAAGCGGTTCCGGGTGAACACGCCGGCGACCCGCGCGCCTTCACTTAACTGCATCACCAGCAGGTCCTTGCGGTTCTCGCGCTTGATGTTCGCTGCGGTGACGCCCAGAAAAACGCCCGCAACGGGCAACAGTTGTGCCGCGGCGGGCGGTGTCAGATTGACCGGCATGAGCTAATTCCTAATTCTGAATATTGGAGCTTGTGGCAGGTAGCGTGTAGCAAAACCGGTTGGGCTACCAGCTACAGGCTACTCGCTATCCGCTGTTTAGTAGCGACCGTGGGTGCGGTAGATGTAGTTGCTGAGCTCTACCGACTCGGTGTTCATGCGCCGCACGATGCCGTGCATGTTGCGTGCCAAGCCACGCATGACGCGGTACACAATCATCGGATGGCTGTTGATCAGCGTCTCGAATTTGGATCGCTCCAGGCTCAACACCTTGGTGTCGCCGACGGCACATAGGGTCGCACTGACCTGCGAAGCCGCACCGCCGACGAAGGTGATCATGCCCGCCAAGTCGCCCGGCTTGAGGACGTGTATGGTGGATTTCCCTTCGGCGCTTTGGATTTTTACTTCAATATCGCCATGCGCCAGAATATACAAATTGTCCGGTTGAGGCTCGCCGGGCTGAACGATGGTTTCTCCAGACTTGTAATCCTGGACTTCGAACAGGTGCGAGAGAATCTCCACCTCGGCATCGCTCAATTCCTCGGTAATCGTGGAGGTGCGCAGCGCATCAATCACTAAAGACATTTCATTCTCCTTTTGCGTATTAACTCAATTTGCCGTGGCACTGCTTGAATTTTTTGCCCGATCCGCATGGGCACGGATCGTTGCGCCCCACCTTCTGCCCGCCGCGCATAACCGGTTTATGCTCCTCACCGGTTGACTGGGCATCGTGCGCCAACGCCTCGTCCGGGTGCCCGGCCAAAAGCGCTTCGGAATAATCGGCGTGATGATACTGCACATTTTCCGGCGCGGGGGGCGCTTCTACCGACTCGACATCCGCCTCGCTGCGCACCTGCACGGTCATCAATACCTGCGTCACTTCGCGCTTGACCGCGTCCAGCATCAGGGAAAACAGTTCGAAAGCCTCGCGTTTGTATTCCTGCTTGGGGTTCTTTTGCGCATAGCCGCGCAAATGAATGCCCTGGCGCAGATGATCCAGCGCGGCAAGATGTTCGCGCCAGTGCGTATCCAGGCTCTGCAGCATGATGGCGCGCTCGTAGTGGTGCATGACTTCCGCGCCCACCGCATCGACCTTGGCCTGATATTGCTGCTGCGCCTGTTCGACGACGCGGGCGCGCAGCGCCGCTTCGTTGAACTGCTTGTCTTCCTCCAGCCACCGCACCAGCGGCAATTCCAGGCGGAACTCGGCGGCCAATGCCTTTTCCAGCGAGTGCGCATCCCATTGCTCTTCCATGCTGCCCGGCGGAATGTACTGGCTGATGGTATCTTCCAGCACCCCCTCGCGCATCGCCTGGATGGTTTCGGAAATATCCGTGCTTTCCAGCAGTTCGCCGCGCTGCTGATAGATCACCTTGCGCTGGTCGTTGGCAACATCGTCATATTCCAGGATCTGCTTGCGCATGTCGAAGTTGCGCGCCTCGACTTTGCGCTGCGCATTCTCGAGGGCGCGCGTCACCCAGCTATGCTCGATGGCCTCGCCCTCCGGCAGCTTGAATCTGCTCATGATCGCCGCGACGCGGTCGGAAGCGAAGATGCGCAACAGCGGATCTTCCAGCGACAGATAGAAGCGGCTGGAGCCGGGGTCGCCCTGGCGTCCCGAGCGGCCGCGCAACTGGTTGTCCACGCGGCGCGACTCGTGCCGCTCGGTGCCGATGATGTGCAATCCGCCGCTGGCCAGCACCTGCTGATGCAACTGCTGCCATTCGGATTTCAACTGCGCGATGCGCTGTTCCCTGGCGGCTTCGTCCAGGCTTGCGTCGGCGCGAATGTGCTCGATCGGCTTCTCGATATTGCCGCCCAGCACGATGTCCGTGCCGCGTCCGGCCATGTTGGTGGCAATGGTAACCATCTTGGGCCGCCCGGCCTGCGCGACGATCTCCGCCTCGCGCGCGTGCTGCTTGGCGTTCAACACCTGGTGCGGCAGCTTGTCCTTTTCCAGCAGATGCGACAGCAGCTCGGAATTCTCGATCGAGGTCGTGCCCACCAGCACCGGCTGGCCGCGCTCGTAGCAGTCCTTGACGTCATTGATCACCGCCTGGTATTTCTCCTTCGCGGTGAGATAGACCTTGTCCATCATGTCCTTGCGGATGGTCGGGCGATGCGGCGGAACGATCACGGTTTCCAGGCTGTATATCTGCTGGAACT
>JACPEI010000053.1 GCA_016183575.1 Nitrosomonadales bacterium
ACCTGACCTCCTTGCCGGATATCCGGCGCGTCATCGAACAGGCCCTGCGCCATTACGGTGGGCTCGACATGCTGGTGCTGAACGCGGGCATCTTCCCCGGCGGCAGGAAGATCGAGGCGCTGTCCGACGACGAGTGGCGCAAGGTGATGGCGGTCAACCTTGACTCCAACCTGTCCATCATGCGCGAGGCGCATCCCTTGCTGAAGGCGGCGCCGAGGCATGGCCGCGTGGTGGTGAACGGCTCGAAGAACGTTCCTGCGCCGGGGCCGGGCGCTGTAGCCTATTCCGCGTCCAAGGCGGCGCTGACCCAGGCAGCGCGCGTCGCCGCACTGGAGTGGGGTGCGGACGGCATCCGGGTCAACGTCGTGCACCCCAACGCGGTGTTCGACACCGGCATCTGGACGCCGGAAGTGCTGGCGCAGCGCGCCGCGCATTACGGCATGAGCGTGGACGACTACAAGCGCAACAATGTGCTGCACGAAGAAGTCACCAGCAGGGACGTAGCGGAACTGATCGCGGAAATGTGCGGCCCGCTGTTCGCGAAGATCACCGGCGCGCAGCTACCGATCGATGGCGGGAACGAGCGGGTGATTTAAAATCGGTATTGGTTTCGGCATAACATGCTACGCATGTGAGTCTACACCGCAACTTCGTTGTCGAAATCCTTATGTACTTCTATGTACATTCCTGTTTCTGTGCCGACCAGCGACTTGGCTGGCGTATTGTTGCCAGTTTAGTCGAATAGCCATGCAAAGCTGAGTGCACCCCTTCGACCTGGCTCAGGACAGGCTTGCACCCATCCCTACTCGCGGATTTTAAGACGACTTTCGAGTGCTAATGCGGAATGAAATTACCCAATCTTGTGCCGCGAAGAGAAGAGGAGAATCATAAAACTGGCGTCCTCGACAGGAATCGAACCTGTAATTGACCCTTAGGAGGGGCCGGTTATATCCATTTAACTACGAGGACAGGCTGGCTGCGGAAGCAGGGTGCGCATTCTAGCCTAAACAACGCTTAATCAGAACCCGATCGGTGGTGCGACATGGAAAAACACAAACTGCCCGGTACCGTCATTGCACTCGGCCTGGTCAGCTTTCTGAACGACATGGCCTCGGAAATGGTGACGCCGTTCATCCCGATCCTGGTCGCCACCGTGCTTGGGGCGGGGCCGGTAATCCTCGGGCTGGTGGAGGGGGCGGCGGATGCGGCGGCGAGCTTCCTCAAGCTGTGGGCGGGGCGCTATTCGGATGCCAGGCAGGGGCGGCGCAAGCAGTTGATCGTGTTCGGCTATGGCTTGTCCAACCTCGTGCGGCCGCTGCTGGCGCTGGTGTCGAGCTGGGGCGCGTTGCTGCTGCTGCGCAGCCTGGACCGCGCCGGCAAGGGATTGCGCAATGCGCCGCGCGACGCGCTGCTCGCGGATAGCGCGCATTCCGGAATCCACGGTTTTGCCTACGGTTTCCACCGCGCGATGGATAACGCCGGCGCGCTGGGCGGCACGTTGCTCGCCGTTGCCGCACTGAGCTGGCTTAACTGGTCGGTGAGCGAGGTGATCCTGTGGTCGGCGGTGCCCGGCGCGCTGGTGATGCTGGTGCTGGTCTTCGGCGTGCATGAGGCGGGAGTACAGCAGCAGAAGCCGCAGGCGCCGCTGGCATGGGCCGCGCTGTCGCCCGACATGCGCCGCTATCTGTGGGTGCTGGTGCTGTTCACCTTTGCACGCGTCTCGGAGAGCTTCATCCTGCTGCGTGGCAACGAGCTGGGCATGAGCGTGGTGCACTTGCTGCTGCTCTGGGCGGCGCTGAACCTCGTCAAGGCCGGGGCCTCGCTGCTCGGCGGGCGCATGGCGGATGCGTTCGGCAGGCGCCGCCTGACCATGCTGAGCTGGTCGGGCTATGCCGCGGGTTTTGTGGCGCTCGGCCTGGTCGAGCAGGGCGGCGCGCTGTGGGCCTGCACCCTGCTGTACGGCGTGCTGGCCGGAATGGGCGAGGGTTCGGAGCGTGCGTTGATCAGCCTGTATGCCGACGAACGCGAGCGCGGCACGGCGTTCGGCTGGTATCATCTCGCCGTCGGCCTGAGCGCCATTCCCGCCGGGGTGCTGTTCGGCACGATATGGCATTACTGGAACGCCGGAGCCGCATTTCTGTTTGCCGGGGCATTGGCGCTGCTGTGCGCACTGTTGCTGCGCTTCTGGCGTTTCAATGATCCGGCATGATTTTCATCGAATGGTTTCCAATCGATTTTTTTCAATCAATCAAGATATTTCAACAAGCAGCTTTCACTTATGCCACTCATCACATTAGACAAGGCCTGCCTTGCATTCGGGCACGTCGCGCTGCTCGACCACGCCGATTTCCAGCTTGACGAGGGCGAGCGCGTCGGCCTGATCGGGCGCAACGGCGGCGGCAAGTCGAGCATGATGCGCGTACTGGCCGGGCAGGGAAACTTAGACGACGGGTTGGTGTGGCGCGCGCCGACCGCGCGCATCTGTTACGTCAGCCAGGAGCCGGTGCTGGCCGCGGACGACACGGTGTTCGATGCGGTGGCGCAGGGGCTGGGGGGTATTCAGAAGCTGCTGCATGATTACCACCATGTATCGCATCAACTTTCAGAGCCGGACGCCGACTACGACAGGCTGCTGGAAGAGATGCAGCAGCTGCAGACGCAGCTCGAAGCGCAGGGCGGCTGGTCGATCCAGGCGCGCATCGAGACCACCATCGCGAAGCTGGACCTGGATGCCGACAAGCGCATCAATGAGCTGTCCGGCGGGCAGCGCAAGCGCGTGGCTCTGGCGCAGGCGCTGGTGGCCGGGCCTGAGGTGCTGATCCTCGACGAGCCGACCAACCACCTCGACTTCGCTTCCATCGAATGGCTGGAAGGGCTGCTGAATAATTTTGCCGGCGCGGTGCTGTTCGTCACGCACGACCGGCG
>JACPEI010000008.1 GCA_016183575.1 Nitrosomonadales bacterium
GTCCTGCGGAATCTCGCCCAGCGAGCAGAACTGGAAGATGCGGTTGTGCTGGCCGATGCGCGTATGGCCGTTGATCACCACATGCGGGCCAATTACCGTGCCCGCGCCGATCTCGACATGCTCGCCGATGATGGAATACGCGCCCACCTCGACGCCGTCGGCAAGTTTCGCGTTGGGGTGGACGATGGCGGTCTGGTGAATCATGAATACCTCTGACAATGCAAAATCACGCCACCGACTTCATCGTGCACATCAGCTCCGCCTCGGCGGCGAGCTGCCCGTCCACCTCGGCGGTGGCGGAAAACTTGAACACGCCCCGCATGCTGCGCGTCAGCGTAACCTTGATGATCAACTGGTCGCCGGGGCTGACCGGACGCTTGAAGCGCGCGCCGTCGATGCCCGCGAAATAGTACACCGACTTGTCGTCCGGCTTGCTGCCCATCGACTTGAACGACAGCAAGGCGGCGACCTGCGCCATCGCCTCGATGATCAGCACGCCGGGCATCACCGGATGGTGCGGATAATGGCCGGGGAAGAATGGCTCGTTGATGGTGACGTTCTTCAGCGCGACGATGTCCTTCCCCGGCTCGACCGACAGCACGCGATCAACCAGCAGGAAGGGATAGCGGTGCGGCAGATGCTCGAGGATGGCGTGGATGTCCATAGTGGTGCTCATTTGCTTTCCTTTTTAAAAATTCTTCACCACGAAGTTCACGAAGGACACGAAGATAGCCGGTCAATTTTTCCGTTTTACCGGGAATCGAAATAGCCCCCCGCTCATGGATATTTTTTCTTCGTGCTCTTCGTGAGCTTCGTGGTAATTTCGCCCTTGTTTGTTATTTCCGTTTCAACACTTCAAGTTCTTGTTCCAATGCCTTGACACGCTTCACCAGATCGTTGAGGTGTCGCAAATGTACGGCGTTCCTGCGCCACTCATCCGTTTTGGTGAACGGAAAAATAGCCGCATAGGAGCCGGCTTCGCGGATGGATTTCCCGACCAGCGTATGGGCGGCGATCTCGACGTGATCGGCGAGTTGCAAATGCCCCAGGATGCGCGCGCCGCCGCCGATCAGGCAATAGCGCCCGATCACCGCGCTGCCGGCGATCCCGGCGCATCCGGCGATCGCGGTGTGCGCCCCGATACGCACGTTGTGCGCAACCTGGATCTGGTTGTCCAGCTTCACACCGTCCTCGATCACCGTATCGTCCAGCGCACCGCGGTCGATGGTGGTGTTCGCACCGATCTCGACATCGTTGCCGATCACCACGCGGCCGATCTGCGGAATCTTGATCCAGCGCCCCTCGTCCATTGCGATGCCGAAACCGTCCGAGCCGATCACCGCACCGGAATGCGCAATCAGGTTGTTACCGATCACGCAGCCATGATAAATCACCACATGCGGATACAGCCTGGCATGGCTGCCGATGACAGTGTTCGTGCCGACGCAGCAGCCTTCGCCGATTATCGAATGGGCGCCTACCGTCGCGCCCGCGCCGATGACGGCGTTCGCGGCAATGCTCGCTGTCGGGTCGATCTTTGCGCCTGCACCAACGACCGCGCCGGGATGCACGCCAGGTCTTGCTTCCGGCAAGGGATTGAGCAGGGCCGAGACTTTGGCGAAATAGGCATAGGGGTTGTGCGAGACGATGCGCGGCAGAGCGGTTGCATCCGCGTCAGACTCGCCGAGGATCACCGCGCCGGCTTTGGTGCCGGCAAGCTGCGCGCGGTATTTGCTGTTGGTGAGAAAGCTGATCTGGCCTGGCTGCGCCCTTTCCAGGGTGGCGATCTGCGAAATGCGCACCTCTGTGTCTCCCAACACGCGCCCGCCGAGTTGCGCCGCAATGTCGGCCAACCGATAGGAAATAGCCATCCGTCCGCCGCTTATTTGCTTTCCTTGCCGCCGTCTGCCTTCTCGACGGCGAGATGCTTGATTACCTTGTCGGTGATGTCTATCCGGGGGTTGCGATACACCGCTTCCTGCAGGATCAGATCATAATTTTCCGCCTCGGCAATCGCCTGGATCGCCTTGTTGGCCTGCTCCAGCACAATGGCCAGTTCTTCGTTCTTGCGCAGGTTCAAGTCCTCGCGGAATTCGCGCTGCATGCGCTGCAGGTTCACGTTCATGGCGGTCAACTCGCGCTCCTTGTTGCGGTGATCGGCATCCGACAGCTTGCCGCCATCCTTCTCCAGCAGGGTTTGCAGTTCCTTCGCCTGTTTCATCAGCTTCTTGATTTCCTGGTCGCGCCCGGAGAATTCCTTTTCAATCTTTTTTTCCGCCTTCACCGCGGGCGCAGACTCGCGCAGCACGCGCTCGGTGTCCACCACACCCACCCTGAAATCCGTAGCCTGCGCTGCTCCCATGCACAGCAATATCGTCAGCATGCATGCTTTCATCATCGTTTTCATCGCTCACTCCTTGCGCATCATAATCAGCGGCATCATCATAAACAGCGGCTCCTCAGCGTTCTTTGCTGGCTTAGCCAATCAATCATTAACTTACCCAGCGCCTTTGCTGGGTAAGTCAGATGAGATGACTAGTTGTTCCATCAGAACATCGAACCAAGATTGAACTGGAATTTCTGCAACTTGTCCATCGGCTGCTTGTTGAGCGGTATGGCATAACTGAATTTGATTGGCCCCACCGGAGACAACCAGGTAAACGCCGCACCCGCAGAATAGCGCATTCCGGCGCTGCCTGGCAGGTCTCCAGAGCCATAGACGGCCCCTGCATCAATAAATCCGCTCAGACGCACCGATTTTTCCTTGATTCCGGGAACCGGCATCAGCAACTCCGCATTGCCGACCACGCGTTTTGTGCCGCCTAGCGATTGATCGTTGAGGTCGCGCGGCCCCAGGGAGTAGGAATCATATCCCCGCACCGACCCGGTGCCACCGGCATAGAAATTCTTGAAGAATGGCATAGGCTTGCCGCCGTAGCCGCCCGCAACGCCCGCCTCGCCGTTCAGCAGCAGGGTGAAGTCGCTGCTCACCGGGTGGTACCACTGATGTTCGTAATTCAGCTTGTAATAGCGCATATCGAACACCGGCAGGGCAATTTCAGCGAAGGCGCGCTGCACCGTGCCTTGGGTGGTATAGATCGCGCTGTCGCGGCTGTCGCGCCCCCATCCTATCGTGCCGATCAGGTTGGTATTCGATGCGCCAAAATCGTTCACATATCTTGTAAGCCTGGCAGTACTTAACGTGGTCAAGCTAAGGTCGGTCTGTTCAAAAGCCAGGCCGTAGCTGATCGACTCATCCTCTTCTATCGGCACGCCGAAGCGTACACCGCCCCCCAAGGTGCGTGAGGAATATTCGCTGACTGCCGTGCTGCTCGAATCGGTATTGCGCCTGTAGAAATCAAAGCCGCGACTCACGCCGTCATCGGTGAAATACGGGTTGGTATAGGAAAGCGAATAAACCTGGTTGACCTTGCTGGTGTTGATCTGCGTCGCAATGTGGTTGCCGCTGCCAAACAGGTTGGCCTGTGTAATGCCGGCCATCAGGGTCAACCCTTCATTATTGGAAAAACCGGCACCCATCTGAATATTTCCGGTGGATTTTTCCTTCACCGAGACATTCACATCCATCTGGTCGTTGGTGCCCTGCACGGGCGGGGTCTCCACGTTGACTTCCTCGAAGAAGTTCAGCTTGTCGACACGCTGCTTGGACTTCTTGATCTTTTCCATATCGAACCACGCACTCTCAACCTGGCGGAATTCGCGGCGGATAACCTCATCGCGCGTCTTGTCGTTGCCAGCAACATTGATGCGGCGGATATACACGCGCTGCCCGGGATCAATCGCGAAAGTGAACGCTACCTGATGCTTCTCCTTGTCCAGTTCAGGCACCGCATTCACGTTGGCAAAAGCATAGCCCTCCTGCCCAAGCCGTTCACTGATCTTCTTGCTGGTTTCGGTCAGTGCCTTGCGCGAAAAAGTGTCGCCCGCTTTTATCTGGATTAGCTTTTCGACCTCATCCTTGGCGATCAGGGTGTTGCCGGATGTCCCCGTCCTGGAGATTGTGTATTTCTCGCCTTCGGTGATGTTGATGGTGATGTAGATATCCTTCTTGTCCGGTGTGATCGAAACCTGCGTGGAGTCGATGTTGAACTCAAGGTAACCGTTGTCCATGTAGAACGAGCGAATGGCTTCCATGTCGGCCGACAGCTTCTGTTTGGAATACTGGTCTTTGTTGCTGAACCAGCTCAGCCAGTCCGGCGTGCTGAGCTTCATCATGTCCAGCAGATCCTCTTCCTTGTAGGCATGATTGCCGACGATGTTGATCTGCTTGCTCTTGGAGACTTCGCCTTCCACCACGTTGAACACGATGCCGACGCGGTTGCGCTCCAGTTCGGTGACAGTCGTCGTCACGCTCACGCCGTATTTGCCGCGCGCCACATACTGGCGCTTCAGCTCCTGGACCGCCTTGTCCAGTGCGCCCTTGTCGAAGATGCGCGCCTCGGCCAGCCCTGCATACTTCATGTTGTCCTTGAGCTGGTCCTTTGGAAAGTCCTTGATGCCGTTGATCTCGATGCTGGCGATCGAAGGGCGCTCGCGCACCAGCACGATCAGCACGCCCTGCTCGACTTCCAGGCGCACGTCCTTGAAGAAGCCGGTGGCATACAGCGCGCGGATCGCTGCGGCGGCCTGCTGGTCGTCCATGGTGTCGCCGACCTTGACCGGCAGGTAGCTGAATACTGTGCCGGCTTCGGTGCGCTGAACACCCTCGACGCGGATGTCCTTGACTGTGAACGGTTCAATTGCCCAAGCGGGAGACATGCAGAGCAGGGAAATCAGCCCCGCCAGTTTTCTTAATTTCATTTTCTAACCTGAGAATAGGCGATAAATATCGTTATAGATGGCAAAGACCTTAATCGATTCGGCGACATAATACAGCAAGTGTCCCCCATCCAATAAGGGGATAGGCAGCAGATTCAGTACGCCGAGACTGACGCTGATCAAGGCCAGAAAGCCGAGATAGGCTGCCAGGCCCATTTCGGCGGACTGGCCGGCATAATCGGCGATGGTAATCGGGCCGCTGAGGTTTTTCATCGACACCTCGCCCAGCACCATCTTGCCCAGCATTTTCAGGCTGACGACGGTAGTTTCCCAAGTCTTGCGCAGGGACCGCTCGAGCGACTCAACCGGGCCGTAGCTCACCTCGGTAAGCATCGCCTGCCATGCCGCCCGGTCCACCTGCGGCGCCGCGCCGATCTTGCCCACGGTCTTGCCGGATTCGGCAACCGCCTGCGGCACCACCGCCATGCTCATTTCCCTTTCGCCGCGCCGGATATCGAGCTGCACAGTCTTGCCGGGATGGGTGCGCACCGCGTCGACCACCTCGTTCCAGCGCCGCATTTCCACGCCATCGGCCCGCAGGATGCGATCCCCTTCCTGCAGGCCGGCGCGTTGCGCCACGCTGCCGTCGGCAACCTTGCCGATAACCGGCAGGATGGGCGGCCGGTAGGGATGCAACCCGAGCTTGTCGAGAAACTCTCCGTCCAGATCCTTCGCCTCCAGGCTGCTGATATCCAGCAGGTGAAACTGCCGCACACCGCTGGCATCCTGCGCCTCGATTCTCGCTTCACCTTGCCGCGTAGCCTGCCCCGAGTCTGATCGAAGGGTCAGCTCCAGCAGCGTCCAGCGCAACTCCTCCCAGCTGGGAATCTCCTCGCCGTTGATGCCGAGGATGGTTTCACCCTCCTGCAACTGCGCGATGGCAGCCGGAGTGCCCGGCGGCACCTCGCCCAGCATCGGCTTCAACCCCGACACACCGTGTACGAACATGACCCAGTACAGCGCGATGGCCAGCATGAAATTCGCCAGCGGCCCGGATACCACGATCGCCATGCGCCGCAGCACCGGCTGGCGGTTGAAGGCGTACGGCAGGTCTTCCGGGGCGACTTCGCCCTCGCGCTCGTCCACCATCTTGACGTAACCGCCCAGCGGAATAGCGGAGATCACCCACTCGGTGTCGCTACCCGTGAAGCGCTTGCTGTAAATCACCTTGCCGAAACCGACCGAGAAGCGCAGCACCTTCACGCCGCAGCGGCGCGCCACCCAGAAATGCCCGAGTTCGTGGAACACCACCAGCAGCGCGATCGCACCGACGAACGCGAGCAGAGTAATCATCCTGGAAACCTCATTTGAACCACGAAGAACACGAAGTGCACGAAGAAAAACAACCAATAGCTCGAAAAATGAGAGCCACCCTGCCGGCGAAGTGCTTTTTTCAGAATCATACTTTCTCGATCTGCCGCTGTGCGGCCCGGCGCGCCTCGGCATCCGCGCCCAGCACGTCGTCCAGACTGCTCACCGCACTGACCGGCAGCTCATCCAGCACCGCCTCAATGACGCGCGGGATAGCCAGGAAGGAAATCCGCTTATCGAGGAATGCCGCCACCGCCACCTCATTCGCGGCATTCAGCATCGCCGGTGCAGTGCCTGCCGCGCG
>JACPEI010000009.1 GCA_016183575.1 Nitrosomonadales bacterium
AGCGGGGCTGATGCCTCCTGGAACAACGCCCAGGTCCGGACGCCTCTGTCAGTCAGGATCTTCAGGGTGCCGCCGCGGCGAGGAGCGGCCGTGGCGACCGCACCCGTGGGCTGGGCCGGGACAATCGACACGACGCCCGGCGGTGCCATCAATGCCCCGGTTGCCGCCACCATTGTTACTACCGCCATGATGTCCGCTCTTGCGGCCAACATGAAGGCGTTCAATGTCCAGACCAAGCGCAAGGGGACGACTCTGGGCGTGACCAAGCAGATCACCGGCGGCTGGAATGTTGCGGTGAACTACAAGCGCGAGGACAAGGACGGCACCAAGCTTACCGGCGCGCCGTTCCAGATCGCCGGCGCCGGCAGCCGCGGTACCCTGCTTGCGCCCGAGCCGATCAACTACACTACCGACCTGTTCGATGTCACGGGGCGCTATGCCGACGAGAAGCTGCAGGCGCAGGTCAGCTACCACGCCTCGCTGTTCAACAACGCCAACCGGTCGCTGGTCTTCGATAACCTGTATTACAACGCGCTGTCCACCGTCGGCGGCAGCACGCTCACCGGCCAGCTCGGGCAGATGCCCGACAACCAGTTCCACCAGATCAGCGCCTCGGGCGGCTACTCGATCAGCAAGGAGACGCGCCTGAGCGGCAGTCTGAGCATCGGGCGCATGACGCAGAACGAGGCGTTCCTGCCTTACATTACCTCCGGCGCACTGGTGGCCACTGCTCCGACGGTGCCCTATGTTCTGCCCGGGCTGCCGGTGGCTTCGCTCAACGGCAGGGTCGATACGACGCATCTGGACGTCAAGCTGCATACGAAGCTGACGCACGAGGCGGCGCTTACCGCCGGCTACAAATACGACGACCGGGATAATCGCACCCCGATCAACCAGTATTTCTATCTGCCTGCTGACAACAACAGTGCTACTTCTTATACGAACACCGCTGCGTCGCAGTATAGGAGAAACAATACACCGCTCAGCAAGACTCAGCAGCAGCTCTATGCGGATGTGGACTACGAGCTTTCGGAGGCAACCAGGCTGAAATTCGGCTACGACTTCGACAAGATCACGCATACCTACGAGCCGACCGCCGGCGACCATGAGCATACGCTCAAGGCCGAGGTCAAGCACAACTTCAGCGAAACGGCTTCCGGCGGATTGGCCTACGCCTATTCCGACCGGAATGCGGATACCTACAACGGCGCTTTACCGCTGTATTCCACCTATCAGATCGGATACCTGGCCAGCATCTGCGTTGCGCCGAATACCTTCGTGAATCCGCTCACGGGCGCCGTGGTGGCCTGTACGGGCGTGGCATCGGCGGTATCGGCTGCCACCATGCCGTTCCTCGATACGCCATCGCTGGAGAAATTTTTCCTGACCGACCGCAAGCGCGACAAGCTGCGTGCTTATGCCAATGTCTCGCCCAGCGAGAAGCTCGACCTGCAATTCGGCGCCAGCTATTACAAGGAAAGGTATCCGGCAGCTCAAGCCGGCTTCGGCCTGGCCAAGGCGACCGGCTGGAGCGCGAATTTAGACGCCAACTGGGCTGCGACCGAGGCGGTCAATGGGATGTTCTTCGCCACCTTCGAGGATTACAGCACCGACCAGAATGGCCACAATGGCGCATCCAGCGCGGTCGTGCCGGTCATCACCACCCTCGACAGGCAGAACAATACCGCGGCGTTCGATCCGTTGACCGGCACGACTACCCGCACCGATCGTTCGCTGACCCTTGGGCTGGGCTTCAAGGTCAAGCAGAACGACAGCCTCGACTGGGGCGCTAATTTCACGCACGCCAGCACGGTCGGATCAACCCGCTTCAGGAATATCGGTGCGCGCATCGCCGCGACTGTTCTGCCGGTGCCCGATACGCTTTCCCGGCTCAGCCGCCTGGAGCTGTTCGGCAAATACAGGATGCAGAAGGATCTCACGCTCAACGTGAAATACGCCCTTGAACAGTACAACTCCAACGATTGGGCTTGGGACGGCCAGACGCTTACTTCGTCGACGACCTTTATCGGCAGCGGTCAGACCAGCCCGGACTACAATGTACATGTGATCGCTGCTTCGCTTACTTATAGCTTCAAGTAACGGTTGGGCAATGTGCTTGTGCCATCGCCGGGGTCGCAAGACCTCGGCACTTTTCGCACCAGCATACCCATGGTCGCACGCAAATGGCCGCCGGGTTACTGGATGCGGGAAGTGGCGGGTACCAGGTTCTAAAATTTTGAGAGAGAGGAGATTTTCATGAAGCGAAAAAATATCGGTTATGTGCTGCTGGCGGGCAGCCTGCTGTTCGGGTTTGCTGTTGCAAACAGCGCATCGGCCGCCGACGTTAACAAGCTCGCCGAAGGCTGTGCGAACTGCCACGGCAAGGATGGCGCCAACGGCGAGAGCGACGTGCCGAACATCGGCGGCTATTCCGCCAAGTATCTGACCATCACGCTGGACCATTACAAGAAGAAGGAACGTCCCTGCGTCGAGACAAAAGTCCGTTCCGGCGACAAGAAAGGCACCAAATCCGACATGTGCCAGGTGGTCAAGGATCTGAGCGACGACGACATCAAGCAGTTGTCACAGCATTTTGCCGGGAAGAAATTCGTGCGTACCGCGCAGAAATTCGATGCCGCTTTGGCCGCCAAGGGCAAGGGCATTCACGACAAGAGCTGCGAAAAATGCCATTCCGAAGCCGCCAGCCTCGCGGATGACGATGCGGGCATCCTGGCGGGCCAGAAAACGCATTACCTGAAGGAACAGACCGAATTCTTCCTTGCCGGGAAGCGGCCGATGCACAAGAAAATGGAACCGAAGCTCAAGGCCCTCAGCAAGGAGGAAATCGAGGCGGTTCTGCATTATTACGCCAGCCTGCAGTAGGCAGGGCAGCGCTCGGGTTGCACGAGGCAACCCGGAAAATCTGTTATGAGGAAGTGATGGCATGTCGGATTCAGGTGCAACAAGCAAATCAAGGAAGTCGGGTAAATTGAAAAGGCTCTGGCAGGCGCTGCACCGGCCAAGCGTCAAGTATTCGCTGTTTACCCTGCTGGGAGCCGGTTTCATGGTGGGCATACTTTTCTGGGGCGGGTTCCATACCGGCATGGATGCAACCAATACGGAAGCGTTCTGTACCGGTTGCCATGAAATGCAAGGCAACTACGAGGAGTACAAAAAGACCATCCATTACTCCAATCGTAGCGGCGTGCGGGCGACCTGTCCGGATTGCCATGTGCCGAAGAAATTCATACCCAAGATGCTGCGCAAATTCGAGGCGCGGCATGATGTATGGGGGCACCTCACCGGGAAAGTCGACACACCTGAAAAATTCCAGGCCAACCGGAAGGCGATGGCGGAGCGTGAATGGGCCAGGATGAAGGCATCTGATTCAGCCACCTGCCGCGGTTGTCACACATTCGAAGGCATGAATCCGGAAATGCAGGACCCGGCCGCGGTCAAGAAACACACGATGGCCGCAAAAGCCGATTCCGGGAAGACCTGTATCGACTGCCACAAGGGGATAGCGCACGAGTTGCCCAAGGATGCGGAAGAATAGGTCTTATCCCCGGGATTAAGGAACAGTAATGAAGACCATTCTAGCCCTGCTGTCGCTGGCTGTGACCATCCTCGCCCTGCTGACGCTGGCTGCGATTACCCGGCCTGCCGTCGCGGCATCCGAGTCGAGCGCCGATGCTGCCAAACCGGCAGCTGCACTGCCTGCCGGCCATGTACCGATCGCCGCGTCACCGGCCGACATCCAGCTAACCCGCAAGGGAAAAGTATTGGAAGTGATCGACTCGCCCATGTACACCTATCTTCAGGTAAGCGGCGACAAGGATCCGGTATGGCTCGCTGCCTACAAGATCGATGTCTCCAAGGGTGCCGTCGTCCGTTACTCGGACGGCGTGGCGATGAGCAATTTTCACAGCAAGTCCTTGAACCGCACATTCGACACGATTGTTTTCGTGGACAGGGTCGTGCCGGAAGGGAAATAAGCGCGCACCACACCTCCGCCATCGCCAAGCTCTCAATCTCTCCTGGAGGGAGCGAGGCGATGGCGGGAGGTTTCTCCCGGAGGAAGGCCGGAATAAACCCAGGCTGTAGCCCTGTGCAAGCTCCGAGCCATGTCCGGAACGATAGGCGCGCATTCTCCGCAAGCAATCGTATATAATCCCTCGGTGTTAATTTCAGGTTTCCATCCATGCTGGAAGTCAGCAATCTTGCGTGCAGCCGCGGCGATCATCGATTGTTTTCCGGATTGAGTTTTGCACTGCACCCCGGCCAGATCATGCAGGTGCAGGGCGCGAACGGCAGCGGCAAGACCAGTCTGCTGCGAACGTTGTGCGGCTTCCTGATGCCGGACGAGGGGACGATCAACTGGCGCGGCAAGGACACTCGCGAACTGGATGAAGATTATTATGCCGAGGTGCTTTACCTCGGGCATTTGAACGCGATCAAGGATGAGCTGAGCGCGCTGGAGAACCTGCGCATCTCCGCCGGGCTTTCCGGGATCGAACTGGATGAAAAAGAGGCGCTGTCCGCGTTGCGCCGCATGGGGCTGCGCGGCCGCGAGAGGCTGCCCACCAAGGTGCTTTCACAAGGCCAGCGGCGGCGCGTGGCGCTGGCGCGCCTACTGGTCAGCGATGCGAGGCTGTGGATTCTGGATGAACCATTGACCGCGCTGGATGTCGGAGCCGTGGCGCTGATCCAGGAGCTGGTTGCGGAGCATCTCGCGCGGCAGGGGATGGTGATTTTCACCACGCATCAGCCGCTGGAGGTGGCAGGGGTGGAAATGCGCGGCCTGTCACTGTCATGATGGTTGCAGCGGCATGAAGAAATCCTCGCTGTTCGGACTGCTGGCGCTGGTGATCCGGCGCGACTTGGTGCTGGCGATGCGCCGCCGCGCCGACGTGCTCACCACGCTGATTTTCTTCGTGATGGTGGTCAGCCTGTTTCCGCTGGGCGTCGGGCCGGAAATGGACATGCTGCGCAAAATGGCGGCGGGCGTGTTGTGGGTGGCCGCATTGCTGTCCTCGATGCTGTCGCTGGGGCGGCTGTTCTCGGCGGACTACCTGGACGGCACGCTGGAGCAGATGATGCTCGCCCCGCAGTCGCTGTCCGTGCTGGTGCTGGGCAAGATGGCCGCGCACTGGATGGTGTCCGGCCTGCCGCTGGTGCTGATGGCGCCGGTGCTGGGTTTGCAGTTTGACATGCCGGCGGAGGCGCTGGGCGTTCTGATTATCAGCCTGCTGTTCGGGACGCCGGTACTGAGCATGATAGGCGCGATCGGCGCGGCGCTGACGCTGGGCCTGCGCGGCGGCGGGGTGCTGCTGTCGCTGCTGGTGTTGCCGCTGTGCATCCCCGTGCTGATCTTCGGCACCGGGGCGGTCGAGGCGGTCTCGACCGGTTTGAGCGCAACGTCGCACCTGTCCCTGCTGGGGGCGTTGCTGGTATTTGCGCTGGTATTCACCCCGTGGGTGACGGCGCAGGCGTTACGTATTTCGATGGAGTAATTAAGTTGGCGATAAACTGGTTCAAGTATTCCGCTCCCACCACCTTTTACGGCCTGGCCGGGAAACTGATCCCGTGGTTCGCGGCATCTTCCGCGATACTGTTCGTCGCCGGGCTGTATATAGGCTTTGCGGTCGCGCCGGCCGATTACCAGCAGGGCGAGTTCTACCGCATCATCTTCATCCATGTGCCGGCTTCCATCCTGTCCATGTTTCTCTATCTGGTCATGGCGGGCTATGCGGCGCTGGGGCTGATTTTCAACACCCGCCTCTCGGCCATGATGGCTACCGCCATCGCACCCACCGGCGCGCTGTTCGCCTTCATCTCCCTATGGACCGGTGCGCTGTGGGGCAAGCCGATGTGGGGCGCGTGGTGGGTGTGGGATGCGCGCCTGACTTCCGAACTCATCCTGTTGTTCCTCTACCTGGGTTTCATCGCACTGCATGCGTCGATCGACGACCCGCGCCGCGCCGACCGCGCGAGCGCCCTGCTGGCGATCGTGGGCTCGGTGAACGTGCCGATCATCTATTTCTCGGTCAAGTGGTGGAACACCCTGCATCAGGGCTCGACCATCAAATTCAGCGGCACCAGCATGCATGTCGCGATGCAGCAGGCGATGTTCACCGTGCTGGCGGCCTGCTGGCTGTATGCGATCGCGGTGGTGCTGGCACGCGTGCGCAGCATCATCCTGGAGCGCGAACGCAACACCACCTGGATCAACGAATTGCCGGAGGTGCGGTCATGAGCAGTTTGGATATCTGGATGCGGGAGAACCCGCTCGCCTATGTTTGGCTGGGTTCATACGCCGTTGCATTTCTCATTTTCGCAATTGAGATCGCGATGGTGATACACAAACGGAAAATTACCTTGCAGCAGGTGCGCCTGATGCGCGAGGCGGAAGACGAAGCTCGCGACGATAAATCCGGGGAAAATAACTGATATGAAGCCGCGCCAGAAAAGATTTATGTTTATCGCCGTTGCCGTTGCCGCATTGGCCTTGGTCGTCGGTCTGGTGCTGAACGCACTGGAAAACAACGTCAGCCTGTATTTCACGCCGACCCAGGTGTTCAACAACGAGGCACCGCACGGGCGCAGCTTCCGCATCGGCGGCCTGGTGCAGGAAGGCAGCGTGAAGCGCGAGGCGGACGGATTGACGGTGAATTTCGTGATTACCGACAAGCACAAAAGCATCCCGGTCGTTTTCAAGGGCATCCTGCCTGATTTGTTCACGGAGGGCAAGGGCGTGGTCGCGCAGGGCAGGGTAGAGGCCGATGGTGTGATGCGCGCCGACGAGGTGCTCGCCAAGCATGACGAGAACTATATGGCGCCCGAAGCCGCCGATGCGCTGAAAAAAGCCGAGACCGCGAACGCTGCCGCGGCAGCTCCGGCGAGCGCGCCTGCGGCACCTGCCGCAAAATAACCTTGAAAGCTTCAGCATGATTCCAGAGATTGGTCATTTCGCGTTAATCGTTGCATTGTTTCTGGCATTTTGCCTGGGCGTGCTGCCGATCATCGGCGCGGCGCGGGACAACGCGGTATTGATGGGCGCCGCGCGCCCGCTGGCATATGGCCAGTTTGTGTTTCTCAGCATTGCCTTTGCCTGCCTGACCTACGCATTCGTCGTCAACGATTTTTCCGTGCTGTATGTCGCGCAGCATTCCAATTCCCAGCTTCCCGCCATATACAAGGTGTCTGCCGTGTGGGGCGGGCACGAGGGTTCGCTGTTGCTGTGGTCTTTCCTGCTGGCTGGCTGGATATTGGCCGTCGCTTTGTTCAGCAGGCATCTGCCGGGGGAGATGGTGGCGCGCGTGCTTGGAGTGATGGGGCTGGTATCGGTCGGCTTCCTGCTGTTCATGCTGTTCACCTCGAATCCGTTCGAGCGCCTGCTGCCGGCCGCTGCCGACGGGCGCGACCTGAACCCGCTGCTGCAAGACCCCGGGCTGGTGATCCACCCGCCGATGCTGTACATGGGCTATGTCGGATTTTCGGTGGCCTTCGCGTTCGCGATCGCCGCGCTGCTGGGCGGAAGAATGGACGCCACCTGGGCGCGCTGGTCGCGTCCGTGGACGACCGTGGCGTGGGTGTTCATGACCGGCGGCATCGCGATCGGCAGCTGGTGGGCGTATTACGAATTGGGCTGGGGCGGCTGGTGGTTCTGGGATCCGGTGGAAAACGCCTCGTTCATGCCGTGGCTGATCGGCACCGCCTTGATCCACTCGCTGGCGGTCACGGAGAAGCGCGGCGCATTCAAGAGCTGGACGGTGCTGCTGGCGATCGCGGCATTCTCGTTGAGCCTGATGGGCACGTTCCTGGTGCGCTCCGGCGTGCTGACTTCGGTGCATTCGTTCGCGGCCGACCCGAAGCGCGGAATATTCATCCTGTCTTTCCTGGTCGTCGTGATCGGCGCATCGCTGCTGCTGTTCGCGTGGCGCGCGCCGAAGATCGGCCTGGGCGGCAAGTTCGATTTACTGTCGCGCGAATCGCTGCTGCTGTCGAACAATGTGCTGCTGTCGGTCGCCGCCGCATCGGTGTTTATCGGCACGCTCTATCCGCTGTTCATGGACGCGCTCGGCCAGGGCAAGCTGTCGGTCGGACCGCCCTATTTCGAAGCGGTGTTCGTGCCGCTGATGGTGCCGATGGTGCTGATGATGGGCCTGGGCCCGCTGGCGCGCTGGAAGAAATTCTCCGCGCCGGAACTGGCGAAACGCATACGCTGGGCATTTGCCAGCGCGGCGCTGATCGCGTTGCTGCTGCCGCTGACTATGGGGGAATGGAGCGCGATGGTCGCGCTGGGGCTGCTGCTGGCGTTCTGGATTATCGCGTCGACCATGCTGAGCTTGCGCGAGCGGCTGGCCGGGCGCGGCAGCTTCATGCAGCGGGCGCGCGGCCAGCCACTGAGCTATTACGGCATGCAGTCGGCGCATCTCGGCGTGGCAATATTCATCATCGGCGTGACGCTGGTGAATGGCTATGAAACCGAGCGCGATGTGCGCATGGAGGTCGGCGACACCTTGCGGGAAGGCGGCTATGAATTCCGCTTTAACGGCGCCACGGAAATAGAAGGCCCCAATTATATGGCAGCCAAAGGAAACATGACGGTCAGCAAGAAGGGCAAGCTGGTCACTGAGCTGTATCCGGAAAAACGCCAGTACAACGCATCCGGCATGCCGATGACCGAAGCGGCGATCGACACCGGCTGGCTGGGCGACTTGTACGTGTCGCTGGGCGAACCGATACCGGACAGCAACGGAGCGTGGGCGGTGCGCGTCTATATCAAGCCGTTTGTCGACTGGATCTGGGCGGGATGTCTGCTGATGGCGCTGGGCGGCGTGCTGGCGATCAGCGACCGCCGTTACCGCCTGCACCGTAAGGCAGCGGTGAAGCGAGGGGCGCAAGACAAAAGCAGCATGGGCAACATATTGGCGACAGAAGGTAAACAATCATGATGCGTTTCATCCTTCCATTAGTGGTTTTCCTGATCATGGCGGCTTTCATGTATGTCGGGCTGGGTCTGGATCCGCGCGAAGTACCTTCGCCGCTGATCGGCAAAGCGGCGCCCGCTTTTACGTTGCCGCAGTTGCATGAACCGGCCAAACAGTTTTCGCCGCAGGACATGAAGGGTAAGGTGTGGCTGTTCAACGTGTGGGCATCGTGGTGTGCGGCCTGCAAGGACGAGCACCCGGTGTTGATGGGATTGTCGCGCCAGAACATCGTGCCGATTTATGGAATGGATTACAAAGACAAACGGG
>JACPEI010000051.1 GCA_016183575.1 Nitrosomonadales bacterium
CGCTCGATCAGGCGCGAGGTGAATTCCAGCGTGTCGGCGGACCCCGCATCGACCTGCTGCGTTGACGGATCCAACAAATGCAACGGCGGCAGCGGCGAATCCGGCATTTCAGCAAACAGCGGGACTTGTTTTTCTTCGGCCACCCGCGCCGACCTGGCCACCTCCATCAGCGGCATTTCGATATGAATAGGCTGATGCTCCTCGACGCGTTTTTTTTTTTTTTCGACAACGGCGACACGCTCGGTCATCGCCTGCGCGCCGATGCGCCGATCCTGCCAGGTCTGCCAGGCCAGGCGCGCGCGCTGCCAGGCGTTATCCAGCAGCGCGCCCAGCCAGTCGACGAAACGCAGCCAGGACAATCCGCTGAATATGCTGAAGCCGGTGGCGATCAGCGCCAGCAGCAGCAGCGTCGCGCCGGTAAAGCCGAGCAGGCGCGTCAGCGTATCGCCGATCAGCACGCCGAGCATCCCGCCGGGAACCAGCGGAAGCGCGGCTTTCAGCGTGTACAGACGAACCGCTTCGAGCGCGCTGCTGGCCAGCAACAGCACCGCAAATCCCGCGACCGAAACCCACCATGTCCGCCTGTCAAAGATGCTGTCGGAGCGCAACTCGTGATAGCCCGCCCATACGCGTTGCAGCATGAACAGCACCCACCACCACGCGGAAAAACCGAACAGGTAAAACAGCAGATCGGAGAGGTACGCGCCCAGCGCCCCGCCGGGATTGCCGGTCAGCGCGCCGCTGGCGCTATGCGACCACGCCGGATCGGCGCGATCATAGCCATACAACGCCACGGTGAAATACAGCGCGCAGGCAATCAGCAACAGCCAGCGCGATTCGCGCAGCAGGCTGAACAATTTGCCGCCGGGCAGGGCGCTATCCGCTTCAGCCATGAGGCGCACCGACCAGCCCGAGCTTCTCGGCCATGCGCACCGCCTCCATACGGTTGTTCACGCGCAATGTTTGATAGACTGCCGCCACGTGAATCTTGACGGTTCCTTCGGCGAGATGGATCGCCTCGGCGATCTCCTTGTTGGACAACCCTGCCGCCAGATGCGTCAACACCTCCATCTGGCGCTGGGTCAAGCCATACTCGTTGGTATGCAAACTGCGCCGGTCGGCAACATCCGGTTCTTTTCCGGCCATCTCGCCATACTGGCGCAACAATTGCGGCGGGATATACACTCCGCCGGAAAGCACCAGATTCAGCGCACTCAGCATCACGGCAGCGGTAGAACTCTTGCTGATAAAACCCATTGCGCCGTAATTCATCACCTTTTCCATGCAGCCGCGGCCTTCTTCGCCGGAGACCACCACCACCGGAATATGCGGATAACGCTGATGGAAAAACCGGATGGAGACGGGGCCTTCGCTGCCGGGCATGTTCAGGTCGAGCAATGCCAGATCGAGTTCGGGGTGTTGCATGGCGAGCTTCAGGCCGTCGGGGAAATTTCCCGCCTCCAATATCTCGACTTCTTCAGGCAACTGCTGAAGCACATAACGCATCCCGTCGCGAAACAATGCGTGATCATCCACCAGCAGAATTTTCATTTACGTCCTCCCTGTTCAGCATGTAGGGGCACGGCGCGCCGTGCCCCTACCGAATCATATAAATCATGCTCCACCGAGCAGCAAGCGGATATCGTCAACCAGCCAGTCGGTGCGCTGCGCAAGCGGCGCACGCAAGCGCACCTTGCCGTTGGGATCCACCAAAAATGCGCCCACGGTGTGATCCATATTGTAGCCGGATGCGGTCGGCCGCTTCTCGTATGCCACATAAAACGCCTTGGCAGCCTGCGCCGTGGCTTGTGCATCGCCATACAGCCCGAGGAACGACGGATGGAAAGCGGGAACATATTGCATCAGCATCTCCGGTTTATCGCGTTCCGGGTCGACGGTGATGAACAGCACCTGCACCTTATCGGCATCACTTCCGAGCAGTTGCATCATCTGCGCCAGGTCGGCCAGCGTGGTGACGCACACATCCGGGCATTGAGTGTAACCGAAGAACAGCACCACCGCCTTGCCGCGAAAATCCGCCAGCGTGCGCGTTTTGCCGTTATGGTCGGTCAGGCGTTGCGCCGATATCGCTGGCGTGGAACGGCGAAGGCAATTTTGGTTTTTCGCAACCGGCCAACAACGCGACCAACAACAAGATAAATAAATTACGCAGCCACATGACAACTTCCTGTCCATCCATATAAATAAAAGATATAGCCCACTTTAGTCAGGCCATACACGCCGACAATGCTACCGCACATGCCGAGGCAATGCACGCCGCCGAGCAGCCCGACAAAAAATACCGCGGCGATGCTGAATTCAGTCATGCAGATCCGCCTGCTCGAGCAATGCCAAATTCAAAAATGTTGCAGCCTCACGGGCATCCGGCTGCGCCTGACAGGGCACCACGCCCAGCAGCGGCGCGCTGATGCGCTGCCGCAACGCGGCGATATTTTCATTCAGCATCGCCATGCCCGCCTCCGGCACATTCGCGACCCAGCCCGCCAGCGTCAAACCGCGCGCGGCAATTGCCTCTGCCGTGAGCAACGCATGGTTCTGGCAACCCAGCCGCATCCCGACCACCAGAATAACCGGCAGCCCCAACTGCTCTGCCAGATCCGCGCTGTCCTGCTCTTCGTTCAATGGCACGCGGAAGCCGCCCACGCCCTCCACAATCACCACATCGGCCTGCGCGTTCAGCTCCGAAAACGATTCCGCAATGCGCGCAAAGTCAATGCTGACGCCGACGAATTGCGCGGCCAGTTGGGGTGCGACGGCTGGTGCGAAACAATACGGGTTGATCTGCCCGCCGCTGGCCAGCACATTGCTGGCGGCGCGCAATTGCCTGACATCGTCATGCTGGCCGCCGTCGGCGCAACCCGCAAGAGGTACGCCGGCGGGCTCCCCGTTGCTGCGCGACGACCCTCCCGCAGCCACCGGCTTCATGCCGACCACGCTTTTGCCCTGCGCGGCAAAGCCGTGCAGCAACGCGCAACTGACCAGCGTCTTGCCGACTCCGGTGTCGGTGCCTGTAATAAAATAGTTCATACGATCAAAAGCAGTTGCCGTTTTTGGTTCATTTGAGCTTGAAAGAAGTCTGGATGATCGCCGCGCCATCCGCAGTCACGCGCGGCTGCGGCTTCCACGCGTGGCCGTACACCACCTCGTAGGTGGCAGGCAGCTTGCCGTCGCGGCGCAGCCGCTCGTAATTCTCCAGCAGACGCGCCCAGGCATTTTTTCCCATCAGCCCCTGGCCGCGCCCCGCCGTGGCGTTGTGCGCGCCGATGCGCTTCAGGTCATATAACAAACCGCGCATATCGTCGTAAGTCAGCGTCAGGTATTCCATGTCCATCACCGGCTCGGCAAACCCGGCATGCATCAGCATGTCGCCGATGTCGTGCATATCGGCAAAGCGGTTCAGGTGATTGTGGTTGTCCACGCCGCCGAAAGCCTGGCGCAATTCCTTCAGCGTATCCGGCCCGAAGGTGCTGAACATCAGCAGCCCGTCCGCCTTCAGCACGCGATGCAACCCGACGAAAGCCGCCGGCAGGTCGTTGCACCACTGCAGCGCCAGGTTCGACCACACCATTTCGACACTGCCGGCGGCCAATGGCAAGGCTTCGATGTCGCCGCATACCTGCATCGGCTGCGCGCCGCTGAACAGTTTGCGCCACCAACCGGAACGGTTGCGCGCAGCCTGCAACATGCCGATGGCGATATCCAGCGAGGCGATTTGCGTCGCCGGATATTTTTCCGCCAGCTGGCGCGTACCCCAGCCGGTGCCGCTGCCCGCATCGAGGATGCGCACGGGCTGCAGCTTGACGTAGTCCAGCCGCTCCAGCATGCGCGCGCACACCTCGCGCTGCAACACCGCCGCCGCATCGTAGTCTGCCGCCGCGCGGTTGAAGGCGCGGCGCATCCGGCGTTTATCAATTAAAAAATCATTCATGCAAGAAACTCATCAGGTGTTTCATAAATTCATCCGGGTGCGACAGGAACGGCGCATGCGCCGCGCCCTCGATCATTGCCAGCCGCGCATCCGGCAGTTGCGCCGCCAGATAATGCGCTGCCTGCGGCGGCGTGAGCGTATCACGTTCGCCGCAAACCACCAGTGCGGGTTGCCGGATGCCCGGCAATTCGCCGCGCAGATCGCAGTCGCGCAAAATTTCCAGCCCGGCTTGCAATGCGCCCAGATCCGGCTCGCCACGGCTCATTAACGCGCCGCGCAACGCCGCCAGCAGCTCGCGCTCCCGCTCGCTGCCGCGCACCTGCAGCGCGAGGAAGCGCCGCAATGTCAGCGCATAATCCTGTCGCAGCGCGGCGGCAAATTCCGCCAGCGTCTCTTGCGCCATGCCATATTCCCAGCCCGGCCTGCGCACGAAGCACGGCGTGCTCGCCACCAGCGTCAGGCGGCTTATCTGCTGCGGATGGCGCAGCGCCCAGCGCAGCGCGATTTGCCCGCCCAGCGACCAGCCGCATACGCTGAGCGGCTCGTCGAACTGTGCAGATAGCTGGTCGACGAGGGAATCCAATAGCAAGTGGGGAGTGGTAGGTGGGGAGTGGGAAAACCTGCCCCCACTTCCCACTTCCCACTCCCTACTCCCTACTCCCCACTTCCCACTCCCCGCACTAAACCCATGCCCCGGCAAATCCACCGCCAGCACGCGGAAATGTTCCGCCAATCGTTCCGCGACTCCGCCCCACATCCCGCCGTGCATGCCCCAGCCGTGAATCAGCAGCAGCGGCGCACCGCTGCCGTAACTGTCAACGTGCAAGCTCATGCAACGCCCCGATTAGCTGTGCCACATCGCTTTCGCTGTGCGCTGCCGACAGGGTGATGCGCAGGCGCGCCGTGCCCTGCGGCACGGTGGGCGGGCGGATCGCCGCGACCTGGATGCCGCGCTCGCGCAGTCCCTCGCTCAACGCCAGCGCCGCCTGGTTATCGCCGACCAGCAACGGCTGGATCGCCGTGTCCGATGGCATCAAGTCCCAAGGCAAGCCGGCCAGCCCGCTGCGCAGTTGCGCGATCAATCTATGCAGATGTTCGCGCAACGCGTCGCCCTGCCCGATGAGTTGCAGGCTCTCCAGCACCGCACAGGCCAAGGCAGGCGGCGTGGCCGTCGTGTAGACATAACTGCGCGCATGGTTGACCAGCGTATCGATCACGACCTGCTCCGCCGCGACAAACGCGCCGAATACCCCGGCGGCCTTGCCCAGCGTCGCCATGTAAATGATGCGCGACGAATCAACCCTCTCCCTAGCCCTCTCCCGTAAACGGGAGAGGGGACTTTCCCTCTCTCCCCGTTTGGGGAGATAACCAGCGGCTTGGCTGCTGTTTTTTGGCAGCCTAGTCGAATGGCTAGTTGTTTCATCAGAGTTGGAGAGAGGGGAGACGTGATAAAGCGAGCCGCGCCCCTGTTTGCCCAGCACGCCGAAGCCGTGCGCATCATCGACCAGCAGCCACGCATCATGCCGTTCGCATAACGCCAGCAATTCCGGCAGCGGCGCAAGATCGCCGTCCATGCTGAACACCGCATCGGTGATGATGAGCTTGCGCCCGGTTTTTGGTTGTTCCAGCAATTGCGCCAGTTGCGCGATGTCGTTATGGCGATAGCGTTTGACTGCGGCACGCGACAGCAGCATCGCATCGTTCAATGACGCGTGATTGAGCCTGTCGGCAAATACCGTATCACCCTTGCCGACCAGAGCCTGAACCGCGCCGAGATTGGCCATGTAGCCGGTGGAGAACAGCAGCGCGGCAGGCTTGCCGACAAATGCCGCAAGTTCCTGTTCGAGCCGGTGATGCGGCTCGAAATGCCCGCTCACCAGATGCGCCGCGCCCGCACCGACACCCCATTGCTGCGCACCCTGCTGCAGCGCGGCGATGAGCCGCGGATGGTTCGCCAGGCCGAGGTAATCGTTGCTGCAAAACGAAAGATAAGCGCTCCCATCGACAACGATATGCGGCGACTGCGGGCTGTCGAGCGTGCGCCGCCGGCGCAGCAGGCCTTGCGCGGCGCGGGCTTCGAGTTCTTGCTGGAGTTCAAGGAAAGGCATAGGTGGTTGTAGGTTGGGTTATAACCAGCGACTTGGTTAGCGTCTTTTGCCAGCCTAGTCGAATGGCTAGTTGTTTCATCAGGCGCGGTTTTGCGCCGTAACCCAACGATATGCATGTCGGGTTACGCTGCGCTAACCCGACCTACGATTTTTCGGCCAGCGGATACATCCCCAGCTTGTCGAGCAACGCTCTATCCTTCTCGACATCCGGGTTGCCGGTGGTGAGCAATTGCTCGCCATAGAAAATGGAGTTCGCGCCGGCGAGAAAACACAAGGCCTGCACCGCATCGGACATCTGCTGCCGCCCGGCGGAAAGGCGCACAAGCGCCGTCGGCATCGTGATGCGCGCCACCGCGACGGTGCGCACGAAATCCAGCGGGTCGAGTTCTTCCGCCTGCGCCAGCGGCGTGCCTTCGACCCTGACCAGGTTATTGATCGGCACGCTTTCCGGATAAGGGTTCATGTTGGCCAGTTGCGCGACCAGCCCAGCGCGCTGCGTGAGGCTCTCGCCCATGCCGACGATGCCGCCGCTGCAGACACTCATCCCCGCGTTGCGCACCCGCTCCAGCGTATCCAGCCGGTCCTGATAGTCGCGCGTGCTGATGATGTTGCCGTAAAACTCCGGCGAGGTATCCAGGTTATGGTTGTAGTAATCCAGCCCGGCATCACGCAATTGCCCGGTCTGCTCGTCGTTCAGCATGCCCAGTGTCGCGCAGGTTTCCATGCCCAGATCGCGCACCGCCTTGACCATTTCCACCACGCTCGCCATGTCCTCGTCGCTCGGTTCGCGCCACGCCGCTCCCATGCAGAAACGCCCGGCGCCTTTTTGCTGCGCGGCGCGCGCGGCCGCGACCACCTCCTCCACCTCCAGCATCTTCCTTTCTTCCACACCGGCGGAATTAAACGCCGATTGCGGGCAATAGCCGCAGTCCTCGGTGCAACCGCCGGTCTTGATCGACAGCAGGGTGGAAAGCTGCACCGCATTCGGGTCGAAATGCTCGCGGTGTATCTGTTGCGCGCGATACAGCAGGTCGGCAAACGGCAGCTTGAACAGGGCTTCCACATCGGCCACATTCCAGCGTTGCGGTGCGGTGGTTTTTTTGATGGGGCGGATGAATTCTATAGTTTGAGTGTTCATGGCGGATTAATTCAAATTTGCGTTATAAACAATAATGATTTGGTAGGGTGCGTTCTACGCACCATTATCATCTGGTGCGTAGAACGCACCCTACGTATGATCCTTAAAACCTCTTTTCATCCACGAAAAACACGAAAGTCACGAAATCAATCAATTGGTTACCATAGTGTGGCGAGTCACCCGATAGGTGTAACTATTTATTGCGGCATCTATTTGAATATGTTCGTGCTTTTTCGTGCTTTTCGTGGACAACTGGGTTTTCTAGGATGGTTCGGGCGTATGATTCAGGTTGAACGAAAACGGCGCATCATCCTTGAAAGGATAATGGTTTGTCAATTTTACGCAATGTTATTCTGAACATCCGCGCAGGAATTGGGCAAATTCTACCCGCGCAGCCTTGCGTGCTGTGCGGCTGCATGAGCCATGACGGGCTGTGGTGTGCGGCCTGCGACCGCGCCTTACCCTATCTTGCAGCGGCACATTGCCCAAGCTGCGCCCTGCCGGCCCCGTCCGGCGAAGTATGCGGGCAGTGCCTGAAACACCCGCCGTTATTCGCCCGCACCACCGCCGTATTCGGCTATGCATTTCCGCTCGACAAGCTGATCCAGGCAATGAAATACGGCGAACAACTCGCCCTGGCGTATGCCTTTGCAGAAAAACTGGCGTGCCGCATCGACAAAACCAGATTGCCCGACTGCATCATCCCGATGCCGCTGCATCCGGCAAAATTGCGCGAACGCGGCTTCAATCAATCGCAACTGCTCGCCGCCAAAATCGCCCGCGAGCTTGACCTCGAACTGCGTCCGCGTGCCTGCCGGCGCGTGCGCAATACCCCGCCGCCATCCACCCTGCCGTGGAAAGAACGCAAGAAAAACATGCGCGATGCGCTCTGCTGCGATGCCGATTTGACCGGCAAGCGCGTCGCGTTGGTGGATGATGTGCTGACCACCGGAGCCAGCCTGAACGCGCTCGCCGACGCGGTGCAGAAACGCGGTGCGGCTGAAATCAGCGCGTGGGTAGTGGCGCGAACATTGTCACACCGCCGCACGTAGGGGCACGGCGCGCCGTGCCCCTACTACAATCCCCTGAGTTTCTGCTGCACAAACGCCTGCAATTCGGGATTAAGCGTCCTCGACTCGAGCGCGCGCTTGAACGCATCCCTGGCATCATCGGTGCGCTGCGCCGCCTGCAGGGAGATGCCGTAGCCCATCAGCCAGATGCCGTTATCCGGGGCGAGTTGCAGCGCAATCTGGTAATGAGTGATCGCCTCCTTGTGCCGTAGCCCATCAGCCAGATGCCGTTATCCGGGGCGAGTTGCAGCGCAATCTGGTAATGAGTGATCGCCTCCTTGTGCCGGTTCTGGCGTTGCAGCAATGCGGCAAAAAACGCCTGATAGTCGGCCTGCCGGTCCGCATAAGACAGGGCCTTTTCCAGTGTCGCCGTTGCCTGCTCAACCGCCCCTCGCCCGACTTGCAAACGCGCCAGCAGCATCGCAAACCCGGTATGTTCCGGTTTGCTTTTCAAGCCGCCCTGCAACACGCGCTCGGCATCCGCGCCGCGGCCACCCTCCAGCAGCAAAGCCACCAATGCCTGACGCGCCGCTTCATGGCCCGCATCCAGACGCAACACCGCTTCATATCCCGCTATCGCGTCGGCGACATGACCCTGCTGCATCGACGCGACCGCTTGGCGGAATGTCGCATCGGCGCGTTGCTCGGGGCTGACCTGCTTCAGCGGCGATACACTTTCTGGCGGCTGAACAGCGGCTCGCGCATTTGGCGAGGCGGCCTGGATTGGCTGCGGCTTGGCAGATCGCGCCGGCGGCGCTGCATTGGCCGACCGCTTTGCGCCCCCGCCCGGGATGGAGCTGTTTTTCGCGTCAGGCAAGGCTGCGTCTTGCCGGAGGGAGGAAGGCAGCGGTATCGCGCTTAGCTCAAAACTCAGGCGCGAGGCGGGTGGAGGCATTTCTGCCGGCGGGGTTTCTCCTGCGTCAACGGCATCAGCGACACCAATAACACCGGCAACAACCGAAACAGCGGGAACCGGGGCGGGGGCCGGCGCCGGTACCGCTACGACCGGCTGGTGTTGCATGGTGCTCACCGCAACAACCTGCGGCCCTCCGGCCAAGCTCAGGACAGGCTTGCGCGCTTGCATCCATTGCCATGCGGCGATCCCGCCTGCCAGCGCCAACCCCAATGCCAGCAAGGGCATGACGAAGCTGCGTTTGCCGTGCGGCACGGCGCGCACCAAGGTCTGTTCCGGTGCGGTATGCGCGCCGCGCTGTTCGAGCTGATTGAGCACCTGGTTGATGACACTCATTGCAGTGCCATCCACGCAATTCCCAATGAGGCGATTATCGCGACCCCGGTCAATGCCAGCGCCCAGGGCAGCCAATCGCGGCGCGCTTCCGGCGTATCGGCTGCCGCACCGCGGATGTGCCTGGATGATACCTGCTGCCTGCCCTCGCTGAACGCCAGCATCAAGGCCTTGTGCGCAATGATGTTGATCAGCCTCGGAGTACCACCGCTGATGCGATACAACTTGCCCACCGCACCCTTGCCGAACAGGGTTTCACCGGGAAATTTGGCCACTGCCAGACGATGGCGCAGATAGCGTTCCATTTCATCCTTGTGCAACCCTTTCAGCTCATGCTGAAAACTGATGCGCTGGCGCAATTGGCGTATTGAGCGATTCCGCAGCCGTTCGTTCAACTCCGGCTGCCCGAACAACACCACCTGCAACAACTTGCGCTTCTCGGTTTCGAGATTGGTGAGCAGGCGCAGCACTTCCAGGCTTTCCAGCGGCATCGCCTGCGCCTCGTCCAGGCACACCAGCGCGCGCTGGCCGTTGCGCGCGCATTCCAGCAGCGCGCGCGTCAACCCTTTCAGCAACTGGTGCTGATCGGTGTCCTTGTCCAGCGACACGCGGAATTCTTCCGCCAATGCCAGCAACAGGCTACGCGGCTCGAGATAGGGGTTAAGAATGTAGGCGGTGATGAAACGCGGCGGGGGCGACGCATCGGATGCAGACAGTGCGGGCGGCGCTTGATCCGGCACGCCGTTCAGCGTGGTGGATTGCCGCCCCTGATTCAACGTGGCAAGGAATTTGCGGCACAGCAACGTTTTGCCATTACCCACCTCCCCGACAATCTTGACAAAACCCTCACCGTTGCGCGCCGCCACCAGCAGGGTGTTGAGCGCCTCCTGATAACTGGATCCGGCGAAAAAGAAGCTGGTGTCAGGAGTCAGGCTGAAAGGCTGTTCGCGCAGGCCAAAGTGCTGTAAATACATACTAAGGTCTTGTGTCCTGCCCATTCAACCTGTTAAACCGGTTGCGGCTTTGCGTGATGTCATCCGACCAGTCCTTGTCGTTATCCACCACGGTGGGTTTCAACAGGATAACCAGTTCGCGTTTTTCGCTGCGCTTGCTGGTCTGCCCGAATATCGCCTTCGGCAACCCCGGCAGGCCGGACTGGTCGTCGAAGGTTGCCTGGCGCATCAGCCCGCCGATGGCGACAATCTGCCCATCCTTGGCGCGCACGATGCTGTCGGTTTCGGAAACGGAACTGGAAGCCAGCGGCAAATTAAGTGTGCCACCTGTACCGGTATTTACCGTTTTATTCACCGTGCTGACCAGGCTCACCGAAGGATGGATGTGCAATATAATTTCATTGTTCTGGTCGATGCGCGGCGTCACGTCCAGCGCGATGCCGGAAAAGAACGGCTGCAGCGTAACGCTCGGCGTGGAAGTGGTGGCTGTGCCGGTGGTCGTGGTCGTGGAAATATTGGTCACGAAGAACTCGTCCGTGCCCACCTTGAGCACCGCCTTCTGATTGTTCAGCGTGGCGATGCGCGGGCTGGACAGCACATGCACGTTGCCCTGCGACTCCAGAAAACTCAGCAAGGCCGCAAAATTGTTGGTTTGAAACGCCAGGCCAAATAACGAACCTGCCATACCGGATGCCAATGCCGCAGTCGTGCCTGCGGCGGCGCCGACACCCGCAGCGGTCTGAGGCAATATCGTTCCAGCATTGACTTGCCCCGCCGCCAGCGAGCTATTCGGTATATTTCCCAATGCAGGGCTCTTGAACGCAGCCCAATTCACCCCACTCTGGAAGCCGTCATTGAGTTGCACCTCGATAATTTTCGCCTCGAGTATCACCTGCCGCTCGATGGAAATCTGCGAAGCCTTGAGATAAGCCGCGACATTCCTCAGTTCATCCGGCAGCGCGCGCACCACGATCACGCCCGACATCGGGCTCACCACCACGCTGCGCCCTTTTTCGTTGCCGACAATCGCTTGCAGCGATTTACCCAGTTCATCCCAGAAGTCGGCGCTGCTGGTCATGCTTACGTTGCTGCCGTCCTGCCCTCCCGTGGTGGCAGTGGTGGTAGTGGCGGCCGCACCTGTCGTGCCGCCCGTGGAACTGCCCGACACCGAAGTGGAGGTGACGCGCAACGAAGAAGTTCCCGTCCGCAACCCGGTCAGATAATTCACCTGGAAAATCCGCATCTGCAGCGTCACCGGCTGGATATAAATGCGCGCGCCATCCATTCTGTATTCGTAGCCGTATATCTCACGGATCGCCTCCAGCGCCTCGAGCACCGTCACGTCTTTCAGGTTCAGCGAGATATTGCCGCTGACTTCGGGATGCAGCAGCATGCTGTAGCGCGTGCCGGAAACGATGGCCATGAATACCTGGTTGACCGGCGTATTGTTCACCGTCAAATCGAATTTGGTCTCCAGCGGCTTACTGTCCACCCTGGGCAGCCCCATCGTGAGAGGAGGCAGCAAGGCATTGCTCACCGCATCGGGCTTGCCCGGCTGCGCGCTGTCCTGCACCGCCTGGTTCATTTCGCGCTGAATGGCCTCTGTGGTTTGATTTTTGCTGCCTGGAGTCGCACAGCCTGTCAAAACCAACAGACCTGCGCACAGCCATAACGAAATTTTCACTTTTTCTCCTTGTGTGCGACCGGCCCGCTTTTTTGCTTGCCTGATCGCACCTCGCCCGCTGGCAACTGCGGCTTTATTTTTGTTTCCTGCTTGCCGGTAATTTTTACATCGGGAAACAGCGTCATTACCTGCCGCCCCTGCGCTCCTCGCAATATTACACTACCTTCATTCACTTCAATCAGTTTTGCATCACCATGCTTGCCGCCCAATTCGACGGTTTCCCCGTCAATAATCGCAGCCCGGCGGGTTTTTGAAATGATGATGGATTGCAGGCCTGCGGGGGCCGCTTCCACACTGCTTGCAGCGACCGGTGCGGCAATCGAGGCGGGCGGACGAGTCGGGTCGGGCAACTCCTCGGCACAACAGAAGACAGAAGGCAACAGACAACAGGCCAAATGTAGGGCGGATGAGCGCAGCGTTATCCGCCGCATGAATCCCATACGGCGGATAACGGGTCAGCGTCAGCACCGCATCGGGATATTTATCCACGCTGAAGCTGACCTCGCCCCAAAACATCTGCGCCGGCATTTTTTCCAGCGCGTCGAGATAGCGCAACATGTCCAGATAACCGCCGCGCACGGTAATCTGTATGCCATGCTTGAAGATTTGTTTTTGCGCATCCGGCTGCTGTTGCCCGGCCGGCAAATCCGCGGCAGGCGGCTGCGCGGCTGCCTGGGGCTTTTCAACCAGCGGGCTCGCCGGCAGGGTTTTCAATTCAATCAGCTGCAGCTTGTCGTTCTTGCTCAGCACATGCTCCAGCAAATTGGCCATTTTATCCGGCTCGACCAGCCGGTCGCTACGGCTTTGCAAATAACCGTTCTGCTCTTGCAACTGCTGCTTGAGCTGCGCCAGCCGGGCGCGCAACGGCGAATGTTCATCGGCGCGCCTGGCTTGCAACTGCACCTGCAACTGCGACTGCAACTCCTTCATTTTTTCCTGCTGCTGCACCACCTGCGCCGACAACGCCTTTTGCTTCACCAGCAAAGGATCCAGCAACGCCGCATTGAGCGCCGCGACCAGCACAAATGCCGCGGCCAGAAAAATCATTGCGCGCTCGCGCAGCGGCAGGCCGTCTATCTTGCCGCGCGCCAATTCCCAGTAACGCTTCATTTCTTGGCCTCGCTGTCCGGACCGGAATGCAAGGTAAATTCCACATAGCGGGGGGTTGCGTCAACCCCCTGGCTTGCCACCTTGGGCTGCCGCATTTGCAGGGTGGCAAAAGTCTTGCCGCGCATGACGCTCTCCTTGCTCAAGCGCTGAATGTAGGCAGGCAACAGCTCCGGATTTATTACCGCGCCGCTCAGGCTGATTTGCGCCGCGTCGCCGGTCACCCTGAAGCCCGTCAACCACAGCCCCTGCGCCACCTGGCGCGAGAAGGCGCGCATGTATTCCGAATAACCGCTGGTATTGCCCACCGCGCCGGACTTGATGACTTCAATCAATTCGGCCTGCTCGGCAACCCGTTTTTCCAGCCGCCGCACCTCGTCCTGCAATGCCTGATTGGCCTGTTGCGGGGAAAATTCTGCGGCATAGCGCGCCAGGTTCGCCTGCTCCGCGTTATAGCGTTTGCCGCTTTCTGCCGATTGTTTGCCCATCTGCTCGACCTGATAAAGCGCATAGCCATAGAAAAGCAGTGAACCGGCGACAATCATGACCAACGCCTGCAACATCGTCAGCAGCGAAAAATGTTTGCGCTGCGTCACGAAAGCCGGATTGAACAGGTTGATCTGCTGGCTCATGGCGCATGCCCATTCCGGCGCAGCGCCGCGCCCAGCGCCGGCAATGCGTATGCGGCAAATTCGCTATCGGCCAGCGCCGGGACTGCACTGATGTCCATCACCTGCGACAGGTCCAGCTTCTCCACTTTCGCGCCCATCATTGCAGCCAGAAACTCCACCAGGCCGGTGCTATCGGGCGCGCTCACCAGGATACGGCTCACTGGCAGATAGTTAAACTGGCGGTCGAAATAATCCAGCGAACGCTGCAATTCCAGTTCGACGCGGTCGCGGGATTGTTCACGCAGATTCTCGTTGGCATCCTGCAACTGCCCCGCGCTGATTTCGATATGCCGCGCCACATACAACTCGCCGCCCGAAGTAAACGTCAGCAAGCCGCCGTTATCGTCGAAAGCCAACAGGGCCAAGGCGCGGCCTTCCTGCTCGAACAGCGCGGCGATGTTGCGCTGCGCCATTTCGGGAATATCGATCACCTCCAGCTTGAATTTCGCCTGCTCGAATAACACCATGTGCTTCTGGATAATGTCGTTGGCCGCGGCAACCGCATACAGGGATCGCACACGCTCCGGGCCGGATTGGCTGGCGGGAATCTGCAATATATCCACCGTGGCATTATCGATGGAGTAACTCAAACTATCCTTGATTTTCCAGCGAATCGCCGTCTTCAGCTCATTGGCAGGAACATTGGGCGCCTCGACCAGCAATATCTGATATTCGCGCGGAGCCAGCAGCATGTTGAAATGGCATCGGCCAAGATCCGCGTCGCGGCGCAACCTCTCCAGCACAGCCGCCGATATGGTGCCCGTCTCGTGATATTCGCAACGCTTCACCTGCGGCATCTCCCCGGCAAATTTAACCTCCGCCAGATAAACGCCATGCGCGCCAAAACTGATGGCGAGCCGGCCGCCGCCAAGGCTTTTTGACTCCAATAGCGAAGAGATAAACGGGATTTGCATAATTGACGCGAACTTAATTCAATAACCCATTGTTGTCAATAAATTTTCGCCTGCGGGCGCAGGATGACACAGAGGCATGCCCACATTCGGCTGTAGCCCGGATGAAGCGAAGCGGAATCCGGGGCAGTGGGGTATATTAAGAGCGCCCCGGATTCCATTGCATTTCATCCGGGCTACGCTCGCTGAAATTACTAACCTGCTTTCACAGATCAATACATTTCGCGCAGGTAGATGAACTGGTTGTTGCCCTTGTACACGCCGAAGGTGGCGCGTCCGGGCTTGCTTGGATCAACAGCCGCAACATTGCTGCCCGTTAGCAGATAATCCGGGGCGCTGATGCTCACATCCACGCTACCCGTTCCGCCGCCGGCGGGCTTCGACAGCTTGAACGACAGAACGCCCGCAATGACCTGACCGCTTACCGGTGCTGGTGTGGTTGTCCATGGGCAACCGGACTTGCACTGTGGGGAGACGCTGGTCGGCACACTCAGAACCAAGTTCGTTACGCTATCAGTGAGGCTGGTCAACCAGTTCGTGCCGTCGTAGTACTGCACCGTCGCACTCATCGGCAGATCAAGCAACTCCGATCCATATGCATTGCCGATCTTGACGCGCCCGCTCACCACCTTGACTCCGCCCTCAACAGAATTTTCCGGAATTGCGCGCAACGACGTAACGCTATCCGTATCCACCGCCCGCACATAAATATCGGTCGGCACCGTCGGTGAAGTGCCAAATGTATAGGTTGGCGTGTCGGTAAGCGTCGCCACCCCGGAGATGAACGCAGCGGAAGCGACGGCATTGCTGCCCAGCACGCCGCTTCCCGGATTCTGCGTTGCGCCGCCCTTCGCATCCCATGCAGTCAATGTCACGGCCTTGGCAAAGGCACCCTGGTAATTCTGCGTGGTGCATACGTCCGGCTCAATACCGCTACAGGTACTGGTGTTACGCGCCGATACTTTGATGCTGAACGGTTGCCCCGAATAGACGAAACCGTCATACGAAGCCGGACATGTCAAACCGGTCGGGCAAGGCATGGGTAAGATAGCCGTTGGAACCACAGCCGTATCGAAGTGATCCGGCACAAAGCGCCCGACGGGTGTCGCTGCCGAGCACACATAATAGCCCGCACAACTTGCCGCAGTATCGACGGCATCGACCGACGCGAAGTCCGTATCCTGCAACGTAAGGTTAAACGCGCCCACCTCGCTGTAGCTCGCCACACTCGAAGACAGCGTGCCTGACGCGAAGCTGGTGATGCCGGGGGCGAAGGTACCGAAGCTCGAGGTACAAGCCGTTCCGGAACAGGCGCTCAGCGTCATCGAGGGGTGGCCCACATTGTTCACATAGTTGATTGTTGGCGCGGGACTTCCGGCAGCATTGTAAGCGGTCGCAGTGAAGGTAAAAGGCCGACCGGCCTTATGCACAGGCCCGTTGCTTACGTCGACAGTATTTAGTGTCCGCGCTGTTCCCGCCGTCTGGGCATCGGTATCCTGCGCAATCAGGGTGAAGGTTGCCGGCCGGATCGCGAAATTATCCGTCGAGCAGCCTATCCTGGTCGCTCCGCCGACGTTCGTCACCCGCACCCGCACATCGCGATAGGCCTCAGGAACAGGAAACGGCCCCACGGTAATCAGGCCGTTGTCGGGATTCGAAAACTTGGGGCTCAATGTCGCGATGACGGTCCAGCTGCCGCGGCAGTTGTAGGCGTCGGGCGCGCCGCCGTTGTCGCTGGCATCGAGCAGTTCGACGAGGACGTCGTTTTTGTAATTGGTGTTGCGGGTGCCGTCGGTATTCAGCGCGACAATATCCAGATAGAACGCGGAGCCGGCAATCTTGGTGGTGATGCGGCTGTTGGTAACGGTGGTGGTACTCGTGCAAGTTGTGTTGGGATCAGGGGCGTCATCGCAGACATTGAAAGCGCCAAATACCGCGACATTGACCGTCAGCGTCGCCGAGGCCGAGCCGAGGGAACCGGGCAAAAAGGACACCGAGTTGATGTAGTTGTTCGCGGTCGCACTGGTGACATACACCGACACGGTGCAACTGCCCGACGCCGGAATCGTTCCACCGGAAAATGTGAGCCCGCCGGCGATTGCCGTTACCGTTCCGCCGCAGGTGGTGCTCACATTCGGGCTGGCCGCGTTAACCAGGCCGGACGGATAGGTGTCGAGAAACGACACGCCGGTGACATCGAAAGCGGTGGGGTTGGTGAAGGTGATGGTCATCAGCGAATTGTTGCCCTCGGTGATCGTGGCCGGGGCGAACGACTTCGAACCCGAGGCGTAACCCAGCGTAACGCTGTCGGTGGACGGGTTGGTGTGGCTGCCGATGGTGATGCTGGCCGTGTTGCTGATCGTTTGGCCGATGCCGCCGGACAGGGTGCCGGTGACGGTGAAGATGAGGCTGCTGCTGTTGGGCAGGTTGGCGGAGGGGATGCTGATGCCCGCAAGCAGATCGCCTACCGTAACGGTCGGGCAAGTTGACCCGCTGGAAGTCGCGCAAGAGACATCGGTGACCGTGAGGCCGCTACCGGGGGAATCTTTGAGGGTCGACTGCTGCAGCGTGCCGCCCGAGTCGTTGAACACGGTAATGGTGTAGGTAATAGGGTCGCCGGAGTTGAACGAGGCGCCGCTGTGGGTCTTGATGATCTTGGGCAGCACCACGACTTCGATGGCCACGGAGCTCAGCGGGGCATTGCATTTTGACGTCGTATTGGGCACCGGGTGTTGATTGGATGTGCATAAACCGCCGATCGGACTTTTCTGGTTGTCCCAGGACACGACGAACGGAACGAATAACTTTCCGCCGCTATCGGCGTTCGCATAACAGGGCAGGGTGACGCCGGTCATGCGCTTGACGCCGCTGCCGCTGCCCCCGTTGATTGCGCTGTTGCCGTCGCCGCAGGTGTCGGACGTTCCCATCGGTGCACCGTCCAGATCCGGGAAGGTGTAGCCATAGGTTGGAGGCGTTATCGGCAGGATATCCACGGAACAACTGCTCGCCCCGCCATTGGCCGGCAGCAGTGTCGGCAATTTGCCGTCGTTGGCGATGAAAATGCCGACGTCCCAGCGATCGGGCGCGGCAAAATTCACCGTCATGTCGATATCCAGGGTTACCGGCGTACCGCTCACGCAGGAGGAGACGCTGCCCGGCGCAACGGTAATGCCGGTAAGATTAACGTCGTTGGCGGTACAGCCCAAATCTTTGCCAAAGCGCGTGGCGGCGCAATCGGTCGCGGCAAATGGCGCAGAAGGGCAACTCCCTGTGGTGAACGTGCCGTCGAGACCGTAGCTGGTTCCGGCACTGTTCGTGGCCTTGACCCGGTAGTGGAACAAAGTGTTGCAATTCAGGCCAATCAGGTCGGCCGAAACCGCCGCGTTGACTGCGTTAGCGGCCAGCGGACTCTGCCCGGCGGCAATCGAATAGCCGTAGGCAGTGTCCAGCCCATACTCGAAACTGACAGTGGAACTCGTGCCGTTGCTGCTGACTATGCCATTCAGCGTCGCCGCCCAGGACGCTCCACTATTCTCCGTCGTCATGCCGCTGGCGGCATTGGTGGTGGCCGCGGGGAAGGCGGCGGTCACCGTGAAGGTCTGCGCATTGGAGGTGCCGCCGCCCGGCGCCGGGTTGAAGACGGTGATATTGAACGTGCCCACCGTCGCCAGATCGGAAGCGGGAATCGTCGCCGTCAGTTGCGTCGCGCTGACATAGGTGGTGGTGCGGGGCGATCCGGCAAAATTCACCACCGAGCCGGGCACGAAATTGCTGCCGTTCACCGTCAGGGTAAAAGCGCCGTCGCCTTCATTCTTGCTGGCTGGAGAAATGCTGGTGGTGGTGGGGACGGGATTTGTTACCGTGACGATGACGGCGCCCGCCATGGTGCGGGTTGCGCTGGCACCCGAAGAGCACGTGTCGTTGTTATAGGCGATGAAATACGCGTTATAGGTGCCGGACGTGGCCGGGGCGGTAATGCTGAAGGTCTCGCTGTAACTCCCGGCGCCGTCGTGGTTGAGATGATCGACGCAGGTGACCGTGCCGGGTGCTGTCGTGCTGATGAGCCAACCGGTTGACCGCCATCTTGCGGCAGCGCCGGTTCCATCGGTAGTTACGTTCACCGCCGCAGTAATGGCCGCGCTAGGGGCTACCGTGACGCTGGATCCGCCATTGAGTGTCGCGGAGGTAATTGTTCGAGCGGCGTGAGCCTGTGCAGGGAACAAGAAAAGGCCGACGAAGACAGCCGCGACCAGCCCGGCCCGAGCCACAATACCAGAGAAAGGCCAGATTTTTTTCACCAAATAGGGGACAGACCACGGTTTTTTCATACGACATTTTCCATCAGATAAATAACGAGGCGGATCTCGCTGGTCAATTCACCTTGCAGATATTCTTGTTCGCTCAATCTCGACAACATGGGGTTGCTTATTATGCCTCCATCATTCGCTGAAAAAATCTTGTGCGGCCATTCAGTTAAAGCACGCGCCCAGTGTAAACCAAGTCAGGTCACTTCCCCATCTTCGCGCTGACGACGCGCTCGACGTAATCCGTGCCGCCCGGAGTGCCGGTCTTCGCCACCGCGCTCACGTCGTAGATCCAGATTGTATTTGTAGGACTTGCACCAACCTCCGACACTGCCATACGCGTGCAATACACATCGACCGCAAAGGGAGATAGTGTGCCGCCCAAGCCATTAACCGCGAATTGTGCAGCCGGCGAAGTTGCAGTGCAGCCGCCCCATTCCACACCCGGGTCTTTTGTGGAAACATGATACGCCGCCCATTCGATTCCCGCCCGCGCCGCCTGGTAGGCGCGCGAACCCATCACGTCCATCGCCGCGCTCTGGTGTTGCGTGGTGGAAAGCGTCACCGCAAAGGTGCCCAGAGCCGCAATCACCACCAGCAGGAAGATCGCGGAAACCAGGCTGAAACCGCGCTGCACTTTATACATTATCGCCATCATCATTTTCTTTTTGTCTCAATGTCCGCCGTGAAACCGATTGGGCGGCTCTTTCCTGTTGCGGGCATCATCAACTGCCGGCTCGCGTCAATCAATCCGGCAATCGCTTGGTCGTGACCGGATACCTTATGCTCCAATTCCAGCAGCTTCGCCGCCAGTGCCGTTGTAGGTCGGAAAAGCGCAGCGCCTTCCGACCTACGAAAACCGCTACCTTTTTAGGTTCCGGCTTGTCCGGCTTAGGAGAATTCAAGATCGTCGCCGCCATGATCGCGCCGTGTTCGGTAAAAACATAAGGAAGGTAACGCCGCCCGCCACGCACAGTCTTTGAGGTCACAATTTGTGACCTCAAAGACTCATGTTCATCTTCAGTGAGTTGGGACATGAAATCTGCAGGAAACCGCTCAAGATTGCGCCTGATCGCCTGATTGAACACCTTGGTCGGCACCCCAAACAACTCGGCGAGATCGGCATCCAGCATCACCTTCTGACCACGGATCAGCAAGATACGCTGGGCAACCGCGATCAGGTTTGTCGGCATCTCATTCTCCCACCCGTAATGAAACAGCGGCCTGTTTTGTTTAACCCGGATTGTCCAATAGAACTTTCTTCAATTGTAGGAGCACGCCCTGCGTGCGATTGTTCTTTCCATTCGCGAGCAGGGCTCGCTCCTACATGGGATTTTCCGGCTAATGGATTTTTTGGGTTTAAGGTCGCAATTTGCGACCACCCCACGCACACCTCGCACCTCAGTCCTCGCACCTCAACCCTATTTCTCATCATGGCGCGTTGTTCACATGGATTTCGTTGTACAGGGTCACGCTCTCGTTGTTGCTGGTCAGGGTCAGCCGCACCGCGAGCAGGCCGAAGCGCTGATTGGGCACCTCGTAGGTAATTTCGCAAGCCCTTACCTTGTCGGCGAGGATGGCACTACTCGGTGTAAGAGCACCTATACCATCGCTACCACCCACCACAGTTGGGGGCGCTACTTGAGTCGACTGGAATCCATAGCCCCAATAACGCATGAGCTTGCCCTGCCCGTTCTGGTTCGCATCCAGAGCTCCCCCCTGCATCCCAACACAAGCATAAGTCACCGCCTGCTGCGTTCCGTCCACCACCTGAAAACGCTGACTATCCAATTGGGCAAAAGCCGGGAGCACCCCCGAGCTTGCCAACAAGATGCCTGCAACACCAGACGCTCCGGTAATTTGGCGCAATACCCCATTCGAATTACCCCTGTATGGCGGGTCTGCATCTGATTGAGTGCTTCCCACCACAAGGTAATGGCCAGCAACTCCTGACATCGCAGGGCCAATGACTTCAAAACAAGTATCGGCCACAGTCACATCTGGCGCAAAACTTAACGCATCCCCCGCCCCGCCACAGTTTGATGTCCCGGGGGCATTTGCACGATACCGTCCGCCATCCCTGGTCGGCAGAAATTCAACATAGGTCGACTGTCCCTGCGGGCGCACACTGTTCGGCACGGCGGTGCGCACATCGCGCGCCATGCGGCGGACGGCGGTATCGGCGATGTCGGTGAGTTCGGCGCGGCGCGCAACATCCATGTATTGCTGGATCGGCGCCTTGAGAAACACCGCGACGATGCCGCCGATGATGCCGGTAATCACGATCACCATGATCATCTCGACCAGGGTGAAACCGGTCTGCTGTTTAGTCAGGTTTCGCATCATTCAACCTTGCTGCAACAGTAATCCGTCCTGTAACCGGAAATTTCAATCGGAGTGCCTTGCGGAACAGTCACGGTTACAGTGATGAGTACCGCGCTGGCTGCCAAAACGCCATTCCAGTCGGCTGCAAGTGGCTCAACAGTAGCTTTGATCCTGTAATTTTCCAATCCGGTGATAGGTGTTCCTCCGTTGAGTGGATAAATACCCATCCCATCGTCCAAGGGGAATTGGTGATAATCCAAAACGGTGTGATAAACAGCGGCCCGGTCGGCAAACACATCATTCATCGTTCCAGCCGAAGACACACCGGAAGGCGGGCTGAAATCCTGCAACTGGATCTCTTCCAGCAACGATTCCGCCGCCGCCAGCGCCTGTTTGTGGACAAGCGGATCGGCGCTGCCCTTGGTGGTGACGTTGAACACCAGCAGAATCCCCGCCAGCGCGACGCTGACGATGACGATGAACATGATCAGCTCGACCAGGCTGACGCCGCGCTGCTTCGTCATTCCCGCGCAGGCGGGAATCCAGTCGGCCAAACATTCCCCGCGAAGCGAGACAACACCTTGGCATTGTCCGCTTCGCGGCGCCTTTATCTTGCTGGATTCCCGCTCAAGGCCGGAATGGCGGCACCTCACAACAAAGCGGCTGTCATTCCGGCCTTGAGCCGGAATCCATTGGTCTTTGTTAAAGCTGTGGCAATTATGGCGAGTGAACATAGCCCGTTTCAGCCTCTACAATAATGCTGTTCGTTGCGCCGCTTATGGTAATTGTATTTTGAGCAACACTGGGCTTGCCCACGGTATCAAAAGGTTTGCCCAATGCGTCAAAACCAAAGGTAGCAGCGGGATCAAGCGTAATCGCAGTAGATGGCGTACATATTTTGTATGTTGCGGACGGACAATCAGACGGCTGCCCTGCGGGTGAAATCAGATCTGTTGTATTACAATTACTCGTCGCACCGCTGGTGCTGGCGATTTTCAAGGTAATATCGCTGGCAGTCACTACCACACAAACATTCCGGTGCTGTGCAATCGCACTCTTCTGTGCGTAACGCAAGGTGGCCTGCACCTGATCGGCAAAACCTTTCGATTTGAATACATCCGTGTCAAAAAAACGCGGAATGGCCACGGCAGAGATGATGCCGATGATGATCATCGTCATGATCAGCTCGACCAGGGTGAAACCAGCAGAACGATTCATTTGTTTTCAATAAAATCAAAGCAAGCAGGATAGACAACGTGCCGGAATATTTGTTTACGTTGGCAGTGTAACAAAAACCGCAAACCGCGGACAAAAAACAGGGGAGGCCGAAGCCTCCCCATGTTTTGTTTTACCTGTGTAGGGTGCGTTTCACGCACCATGGTGCATGGAATGCACCCTACGCGGGCTCAAGAAGACAAGCCCGAATTTAATTCGAGCCTGACCCCTTTAATTTGATTAACAGCCGGTTGTAGTCGTAGTGTATTGCGGTGATGATGCTGCGGTTGTTGGAGCAGTATAAGTCACGCCACAACTTGCGGGAGTCGCTGCGCCTGCATGAAAAATCGTGTTAGTAGAAACTGTAAAGTCGCTAGCTGGTGACAAGTCCATGAGCGGGCGAATGCCGGAAGCAACGTCAGCGGCGTAACCATAAGCGGTATAAACGGTTTGACCATCAATTACAGCGCTGCTTGGTGCGGGGCCCATCTTATTGTTAACGTTGGACTTGGCATAGATGATCGCATTGGTCGAGCGCATCGAGCCTTCCAGAGCCTTGACTGCGGCAGTGCGCGCATCCGCACCCAGATTGACAAACCTCGGCAGCGCGACCGCCGCCAAAATCCCCAGAATCACGATCACCATGATCAGTTCGATCAGGGTAAAACCTTGCTGTCGTTTCATTTTATTTCTCCTAAGTTTCGGGGCCTGTCCTGAGCCTCGTCGAAGGGCCGCGGCCCCGTTAAGTTAAACCTTCACTGTGCCCGCTAAGTCCTTGCCGCAGCAAGAATTTAACAAGTCGCGCGCACTCTAAAAGAAAACCCTCGGGCATGCAAGCGTTTTATGCGCATTTTTTGCGCAGGCGGGTTGCAAGGTACATCCGCACCTGCAGCCGCTATACCCACCAGCGCAGCACGGCGAAAAACAAGTAGATGCTGCCCAGCAACAGCAGCCAGCCGGCTTGCCGCGCATGGCCCGCCACAAAGCGTTCCATCTGGTCATGCGTCGCATCCAGCACTTTGGAGGCATGACGTGCCGTTATCCATTGGTCGACCTGCTTTTCGACACCGCGCAGCAGGCTGGGGCGCAACCAGTAAAACAAGCCGACGACCAGCGCAACCACCGCACCGACCAGTGCGGCAAGCACCATGGCATCCAGCAGTCCGCCCAGCAGACTGGCAGGCAGGGAGCCGGTCCAGTGTTGCAGCGCGGCGGCCTTGTCGAACAGCAGGCCAAAGTACACGAGCATGTAGCCCGCTCCGAGCACGGCCAATATACCGAGCGGCCGATGGCGCTGGAAGAGCCAGCCCTCGATATCAATGCTGCGGTCTATTAGCCGGCTCATCCGGCGCGTGGAAATCCAGCGGCTGGCAATGCGGTTGACATGCTGCATAAGACGCGGCCTGAAGATCAGCAGCAGCCCCAGCACCGCGCCCGCCAGTGCGCCAACCAGCAAGAAAATCGCCAGCGACTGCCATAAAATAACGTCGATCATATTTGTGCGCACGGCACCCTCTCCACAGTAAATCCCTCAGTGAAATGTCGTAGAGTGCATTCCATGCACCCTGCATGGTTATTGCTGTTTTGAAAGCCAAATGGAATAACACATTTACCGTTGCATGCTCAGAACCACGCATAGGGTTCGACCGGCACGAACAGTATGCCGGTCAATTCGGGAGCGGTGTTTTGCAACGAGGGCAGGCGCGAGGCTTCGTGGTTGACGGCAACATGAAAACGTATCCATTTCTTGCCGTCTTTGCCCGGCTTGAAATGATTGGCATTGCGCACGACATAAATCAGATTGCGTGTCTTGAGATCGAACATCCAGTTGCCGGACTCCACCGACAGCGGGGTGGGGTCGTAAAACTCCCCGGCGTAATTGCGCGGCTTTTTCTGCAGCCAGTTCATCGGGTTGTCCTGCGCCAATGCCGGTAGATCGGACGGTTTGCCACGCGTCAGGATCTGCCCGTATTGCATGGTCAATGCACTTTGTATCGCGTTGCTCACTTCCACCATCGCGGTTTTTTCGGCCTGCTCTATGTAAAACAGCATACGATTGAGGAACAGGCCCGCCATCACCACGACGATGGTGATCACCACGATCAGTTCGATCAGGGTGAAGCCCTTTGAGGATTCAGGATTAAGAATTCGGGATCCAGGATTCAAGCACCGCCCCCCGCCAATCCCTCCCTGAATCCTGATTCCTGAATCCTGAATTCTCATCTGTTCATCGCCGCCTTGCCAAGGTCCCACATCGGCAGGAATACGCCGAGCGCCAGGATCAGCACCAGGATGCCGAGTGCCACGATCAGGATCGGTTCGATTTTCGAGCTGAGGGTGGCGACTTCATACTTGACTTCGCGCTCGTACATTTCCGCGACCTCCAGCATAATGCCGTCCATGTCGCCGGTTTCTTCGCCGACGGCAATCATCTGCAACACCACCGGATTAAATACATCGGCAGCAGTGGCAGTGTGCAGGATGCTTTCGCCGCGCTCCACCCCTTCGCGCATCTGCCCGATGCGGCTGCGCATGAATTCGTTATCCACCACCATCCCGACCACGTTCATGCCTTGCAGGATCGGCATGCCGCTCTTGAAGGAAAGCGCCAGGCTGCGCGCAAAACGCGACAATGTGGCCTTTAGAATGATGGACCCGACAACCGGGAGCTTGAATTTGTATCTGTCCCAGTTGTAGCGCCCGTCCACGGTGTTGATGTAGAAGCGAAAGCCCATCACTGCAGCGATCAATAGCGCCAGCATCAGCAGCCAGTAATCCACCATGAAGCCGGAAAAGCCCATCAGCATTTTGGTGATGAGCGGCAGCTCGGCATGGAAACCCGCATACACCTTGGCGAAAGCGGGGATCACGAACAGATTGATGATGACGATGGCAATCGCCATGGCGATGATCACAAAGCCGGGGTAGCGCATCGCGGTTTTGATGCGTTCGCGCATGTCGCGCTCAAATTCCAGGTAGCCGAACAGGCGGATGAAAGTTTCATCCAGCATGCCGGTCATTTCACCGACCTGCACCATGCTGACGTAGAACGGCGAAAAAACCTTGGGGTGGCTGCGCATCGCGGTGCTGAGTTCGCGCCCGCTGTCCAGGCTCTCGCGCAAGTCCTGGATCATTGCCGCAAAGACCGGGTTTTTCGTGGATTCCTGCAGACCTGCCAGCGCGCGCATGATCGGCACGCCGGCCTTGAGCAGGGTGTACATCTGGCGGCTGAACAGCAGCAAATCAAACGGGGTGACCGGTTTCTCGGTGAGCAACCGCTTGAGCCAGTCCGGCTTGCGCATCGCGCTGCCGATGGTGCCGCGGAACGGCGTAATGGCGATCGGCGTAATGCCGGTTTTCACAAGCTGGTCGGCGATCGCGCCGCTGTCTTCGCCGTCCAGTGTGCCTTCCACCAGATCGCCGCGGCCATTGCGACCCTTGTAGGCGAAAACGGGCATTATCCCGGAAACCTTGGCAGAAGCCGTTGTAGGGGCGAATTCATTCGCCCGTGGGCGGATAAATCCGTCTTTACAGATTCACTGCCCATGGATCGAGCAGTTCCGGCTATTCCAAAGTAAACCGCCATGATCAGTCTTCCAACTGGTTGCTGATGCGCATCACCTCGGCGACCGTGGTTTTGCCTTGCTTCAATTGCTCCAGCGCGCGATCGAGGATACTTTCGCCGTGCATGTGCTGGCGCGCCATCTGCATGAAGTGGGCGGGGCTCTCATGCGCGGCGGCCTCGACCATCTCGTGCCCCATTTCCAGCATTTCATACACGCCCATGCGGCCGCGATAGCCGGTGCCGTTGCAATTCGAGCAGCCCCGCCCCTGCAGCAAGCCGCCCCATTGATCAGGCGGCACGCCTTTGGTTTTCAACCACTCGCCTTCCTGCGGCGTGGGAAGATGCACTTCGCTACAGCTTCCGCAGATGCGCCGCAACAGGCGCTGCGCGATGATGACCTGTAACGATGAGGCCACGATGGCGCGCGGCATGCCCATGTCCACGAGGCGGAACAGCGTGCCGGCGGCGTCGCGCGTATGCAGCGTGGAAAACACCAGGTGGCCGGTCATCGCGGCGCGCAGGCCGATTTGCGCGGTTTCCGCATCGCGCATTTCGCCGACCAGGATCACGTCCGGATCCTGGCGCAACGTGGAACGCAATATGCGCGAAAAGGTCAGGTCGATCTTTTCGTTGACCTGCACCTGATTGATGCCCGGCAGGCGGTATTCCACCGGATCTTCCACGGTGATGATCTTCTGCTCGATGGTGTTGATCTCGGCCAGCGCGGCATACAGCGTGGTGGTCTTGCCGCTGCCGGTCGGGCCGGTCACCAGCACCATGCCGTTGCTGCGCCGGATGATCTCGCGGAAGCGCTTCAGCATTTCGGCCGGCATCCCCAGCTTGTCCAGGCCGATCATGCCGCCCCCCTGGCGCAGCAAACGCATCACCACCGCCTCGCCGTATTGCATCGGACAGGTGGCGATACGCACATCCACGCCCTGGTCGCGCACCCGCACATGGAAGCGCCCGTCCTGCGGCAGGCGCTTTTCGGAAATATCCAGGCCGGACATCAGCTTGAGGCGCAACACCAGCGCGGGAGCGATCTTGTTATCGGCTTCCATTTGCAAATGCAGCAAGCCGTCGATGCGGAAGCGGATCATCAGCTTCCCTTCCTGCGGCTCGATATGAATGTCCGACGCGCGGATCTGCGTGGCATCGTCAAACATGGTCTGCAGCAGCTTCACCACCGGCGCCTCTTCGAGGCCGGCGGTAGCGGTCAGCCTGCCAAAATCCACATAGGTGTCGCCCAGGTCTTCGCTGAGCTCGCGCGCCAGCCCGGTGATTTCCTCGGTGCGCCGGTAGCCGCGATCGATGCTTTCCAGCAACTGCCCTTCGGTGACCACCGCCACGTCGATGTCACGCCTGACGATGCGCGCTATTTCATCGAAAGCAAACAAATCGGTTGGATCTACCATGCCGACCAGCAACATGCCATTGCGCTCCTCCAGCGCAATCGCGCGGAAACGCCGCGCCTGATTTTCCGGCAGCAGCCGGACCTGCTCAGGATGGATGTTGTAGTGCTTGAGATTGATATAGGAAATGTTGAGTTGCTTGGCGAGCGTCTCGGAAATCTGCTCTTCGGTGACGAAGGCATTGTCCGCCAGCACGCGTCCCAGCTTGCGCCCGCTGCGCTTTTGCTGCTCAAGCGCGAATTTGAGCTGGTCTTGCGATATGAGATTCTGCTGCACCAGCAAATCGCCCAAGCGAACTTTCTCCGGACGCGCCATAATTCTTCTCCCAGAATATTTTTATTGCGAGCTGACCTCAACGAGTCAGGAAATTAGCCGTTTTTCCCGACACTGACAAGCCTTACATGCGCTTCTTGTTCTTGTTGCTCTTGTTGCTCCTGGCATGTTCACATGATGCGATATTATCCGTTTCATGCAAGTCGAGGGTCTGCGTGCAAACGACCTTCCGCGAGGTGTGCCTTACGGGTATGCCATGTTCGCATGTCCCGCAAGTGAGTGCCTCCTTCGATTTGTTATTATCGGGGGGAGTTTTGATTCTGTTCATTCCTTGATCTCCGCGCTGTTTCGGGGGCCGCTTAACTCCGGGAAAATCCGGCCACATGACGTTAATTTTTAGCTCGCGAACATTATAAGTGCCTATATTGTACTTTTGTAGAGATTCCTTATGTTTCATGTGATCCTGTATCAACCGGAAATTCCGCCAAATACCGGCAATATCATTCGCCTGTGCGCCAATACCGGCTGCCAGTTGCATCTGGTCAAGCCGCTCGGCTTCACGCTGGAGGACAAGCAGCTCGTTCGCGCCGGGCTGGATTATCACGAGTTTGCGACATTGCGCGTGCATGATAGTTTGCCGGATTGTTTGTCGGCATTTGACCCGGCGCGCGTTTTTGCGCTGACCACCAAGGGCTCACAAGCCTTCCATCAAGTTTTCTATCAAACCGGGGATGCGTTCTTGTTCGGGCCGGAAAGCCGCGGCCTGCCCGCCGAGGTGCTGGATCAATTCGACGCCGGGCATCGGGTGCGCCTGCCGATGCTGCCGCACAGCCGCAGCCTGAATTTGTCGAATACGGTGGCCGTGGCGGTGTTCGAGGCGTGGCGGCAATGCGGGTTTGACGGAGGAAAATAGGGAGTGGATCGGCACTGCGTGCCTCAGTGGTGAGTGGAGCGGAACTACGTGCCTCAGTGGGAAAACCCTCTCCCCACTCCCCACTTACTGGAACTCATTGTTCGGCGTGCGGTTCAATAGCTCGGCGACGACTTCCGCAACGGGAATATGCTCGTAAAGAATGCGATAGACGGCCTCGCAAATCGGCATCGCTACGCCCAGACGTTGCGCCAGGCGATGCACTTCGCGCACCGTGTAAACGCCTTCGGCAACATGCCCGAGTCTGCGCAATATCTCCGTCAAATCGTGCTGTTGCGCCAGCAGCAGGCCGACCTGGCGATTGCGCGACAAATCGCCGGTGCAGGTGAGGATCAAGTCGCCCGCGCCGGACAAGCCGCCCAGTGTTTCGGGACGCCCGCCAAGCTTCAGTCCGAGCCGGGTAATCTCGGCCAGGCCGCGCGTCAGCAATGCGGCGCGCGCGTTATAGCCAAGCCCCATGCCGTCGCAAATGCCGGCGGCGATCGCCATCACATTTTTCACCGCGCCGCCGACTTCCACGCCGATCACATCATTGCTGGCATAGATGCGCAAACACGCGTGATGCAGGGCCTGTGCCGTGCGCTGCGCAAACTCCTCGTCAGCGGAAGCGAGCGTCAATGCGGCCGGCAGGCCGCGCGCGACTTCTTGCGCGAAACTGGGACCGGACAACACGCCGCGACGAAATCCTTCCGGCAGTATTTCGGCGGCCACCTGATGCGGCAACAGCGAAGTTTCCGCTTCGAAACCCTTGCATACCCACACCACACCCGGGAATTTTACAACGCCTTTCTCGTTCGTCCTTTCTCCCGCTTGCGGGAGAGAGTTAGAGAGAGGGAAGCAACTGGCAATCTGTTGCAGCGTCGCCCGCAGCGCAGCGGAGGGCACGGCGATGATCGCCAATTCGACCTCGCCCAATGCAGCGGAAAAATCCGCGCTCAGCTCGAGATTGTCAGGCAGCGGAATATCCGGGAGGTAGCGCTGATTGCGGCGCGTGGCGCGCATCGCTTCGATTTGCGCGGCATCGCGCGCCCACAGCGTAACGCGGTGGCTGGCAGCCAGGCTGATGGCGAGCGCGGTTCCCCATGCCCCCGCACCGATGACGGTAATGTTCATTTATTCAATCTGAATATGGGAGTGGAAAATGGTAAGTGGTAAGTGGTAAGTGGTAAGTGGGAAAACCACTGCCTCGGTTTTTACTCGATCCCCGATCCTGAATCCTGATTCTACTCGCCCCATACCTCGGTGCTGCGCACATAGCCGACATCGGTGTCTTGATGGCGCACCTTGACCCAGCCGGCGCCGGTTGATTCAAGGTGCTCCAATGCCACCTGCTGGCGCACCTGAAACAAGCGCGCCGCGCCTGAATCAGGCGCGGCGCGCACATCCAGCAGCAGCGGCAGCGCGAACACATAGCGCTTGCTGCTCAATACACGCTTTTCCACCCAGTACAGCCCGCCGGAACGGTCGCGCACCTTGACCCAATTATCCAGCGTGACAACCTGCTCGAAAGGCATGTAGCGATTCACCACGAACAGTTTTTTCGCCTTGAGCGAGGGCGCGTCGTAGAGTACCGCACTGCTCTCGCCGACCGACACATAATCCACCGCATAGGCTGCGTTCGCGCCGCACAGCAACCCGGCCACAATAACAAAACGGGCCAGCGCCAGCAGATGCGGGGGGTTATGCAGTTTCATCAGTGGGTAGTGGTCACCGCAGCCTGCGCCTGCTCCTGCTTATGTTGCTGGTAGAGCATATCGAAGTTGACCGGGTTGAGCATCACCGGCGCAAAACCGGCGCGCACGGCGGTATTGGAAATGAGTTCGCGCAAATACGGGAACAGGATGTTCGGGCACATCACCGCCAGCACCGGCTCCACGTCTTCGCTGGGCAGGTTGCTCAGGCGGAAGATGCCGGCCTGTTTGGCCTCGATCAGGAACATCACCTTTTCGCCGACCTTGGCCGTTACGGTATTGGTGATCATCACTTCGTACACGTCCCCCTCGATCACTGCGGTTTGAGTGTTCAATTGCACATCGATTTGCGGGCTTTCACGTTCCAGAAAAATATTCGGCGCGTGCGGAATCTCCAGCGAGAGATCCTTCACGTAGATTTTTTCGATGTTGAATGCGGGTTGATTGTTTTCTTGAGCTGCTGCAGTCATGTTTCTTCCTCTAAGGTTAAGTTGCTAAAAGTGTCATCTTGCTAAAAGTTTATCCAATCCTCCGGCACGATCGAGCGCTGCAAGCTCGTCATAGCCGCCGACATATTCACCGCCGATATAAATTTGCGGCACGGTACGCCGCCCGGTTTTTTCCATCATCGCCACACGCAATTCCGGCTGCAAATCGACGCGTATCTTTTCAATCTCCTGCACGCCCTTGCGCTGCAACAACTGTTCGGCGCGGACGCAGTACGGACAGACTGCGGTGCAGTACATCAACGCCTTTGCCATCATTTTTTCCCGGTTGCTTTTTCCAGGGGCAAATTGGCCTTCTGCCAGGCTATTATGCCGCCTGTCAGATTGTAGACCTGGCCAAAGCCGCTCTTGCCCAGCATCGTGCAGGCCGAGACGGAACGGTTGCCGCTGCGGCATATCACCACGATGGGCTGCTCCTTGTATTTTTCCAGCTCGCCGATGCGCTCCTTGAGCTTGCCGAGTTGAATCGGCGTGGAATTCAGGATATGCCCTGCCTTGTATTCGCCCTCATCGCGCACGTCCAGCACCAGCGCGTTCTTATGGTTGATGAGCTGCAGGGCTGCGGTGCAATCCACCTCCTTGATGCCGCGAATGCGGTTGCCGAACATCGACCAGAACAGCATGGCACCGCTGAACAACGCGATGGAAATCGGAAGAATGTTATTGCTGACGAACTGCACGTCGATACTCCTGTTCTTTTTGGAGGGCGAATTCTAGCAGAGCTGAAAAATGTGCGGGGTCTTTCTCGGCCAATTGGGCTAACTGCCTATACTCATTGACATGGGCCGGGTATGACCATATTGCCTGCTCCAAAAGTTGCCTGGCCTGCTCTATCTGGCCATTCTGGGCCAGCAAAAATGCCTGCCTATAGACCACCGGTTGCGTCGGAACAAAGCGCATTGCGCGATCGTTCAATTCAAGCTTTGCCCCGAGATTATCGGCACTGATATCGGTGAACGCGCCCATGAACATCTCGGCATAGGGTGACAGAAGCGACTCGCCATGCACCGCAATCAGGCCATCGCGGGTGCGCTGGAAGGCTTCGGCGGCATTAACAACACCGGAAACCGGACGTATCGCCAGCGTGTCTTTTAATTGCTGATAACCCATGCGCAACTGTATTAGCGCCATCAAGCCAAGCAACAAAATGGCCACCAGCGACATACGCCCCACGTTGCGCAATTCCAGCCGGTAGTGCGTTTCATCCAATACGCCCAGCAGAATCGCCGCAACCGCGACGAAATAGGTGTACCACAGCGGATATTCGAGCAGGCTGTGGATCGCCAGCACGCCCAATGCGGCATAACCCCACCAGTGCGCGGCACTCAGCGTTGTGCGACGCAGGCCATTCAGCCAAACGCCCAGCGCGGCAAACAACACCAGCAACCCTGCCAGACCCGCCTCGGCAGCGATCTGGAAAATCAGATTGTGGGCGTTGTTGTAAAGGCCGCTGATATAGTTTGGATGCAATACCGGCAACAGCTGGAAGTGATGCCAAGCAAACTGTCCGAAGCCCACCCCCAGCCACGGCGACTGAGCGAATATCAGCCACGACTCGTGCCACAGATACAGACGGACAGATCCGCTGGCATCATCGCCGAATAACCGCTGCAGGGTATCCACGCTGCTCGCAGCCCCTGCCAGGAAGGGCAACTTCACAATCAAGTGCATTAGCCCAAAGCCTACCAGCAGCAACAGGCTGTAGCGCAACAGCGGCCGCTGTGCGGCATCGCGCCGCGACCACCACCATGCCAGGCCGGCCATCATCAGCAGATACAGCCAGGTGCTGCGCGAGCCGCTCAGCGTCATCACAAACAACAACGGCACGGCCAGCAGCGCCACATAGCCGAGCTTCAGCCTGCGCAGCTGCAACAGCAAGCCGAGCGAGATTAGCCCAAGCGCGATGTAATTGGCAAAATGGTTGGGTTGCGCGAGGTTGCCGAACACGCCGGAGGAGACCTTCATCACGATCACCGGGTCCAGCGGGGTATGCCAGCGGTAATGCTGCAGCACGCCGATCAGCGCGCTGAGTTCCGCACCGATCAAAAGGAAAATTGCCAATACGGTTGCCACTTTTTCAAGGCCAAAGCAAGCGCGCAGCCTTGCCCCGAGCAACATCAACAACGCGGCGAACAGCAGGTACAGGATGTACAACAAACCCTGATCGATATAGACAACCTTGTGCAATGCCATTTGCAACAACAGGATAGCGATCAATCCGGCGGGCAGTTGCGCGATGCGCGGGATTTCCGGCTGTTTCCAGAAGTCTTTTGTCGCCAGCAAAGTGAGGGCGAATACCCCCAGCAACGCGCTCCACCACTCCTGATCAAACGTGGTCAGCGGATATTGATGGCGATAATGCAGAAAAGGCAAAACCCACATCAGCCCGACCAGGGCCAGGCTGATATGGGTTAAGCGTAATCCCTGAAACGAGCTTCTCAGCCCCGCTGGATTCAGGTCCTGCAAGTTCCGTCCTTGATGCCGCATTTATTGAGCATACGCGTCAGCGGGCAGAATGAAGTGAAACCGCTCTGAAACAGATTGAAGCCGACGAAGGCGGTAAGCCATAAAAAATTCTTGCTTACAAACAGCGGGCTGTCTTCCACACCCAATAACAGGGACAGCAGGATGAATGTCCCGGCGACGATATGGGTAATGCGTTCTGCGTTCATGAAACTCTCCTGAAAGATGAAATAGATTTTACTGGAACTTTTTGTACAGCGTGGCGTAATACAACACCGGGATGACCACCAATGTCAGCAAGGTGGAGACGAGAATGCCGAAAATCAGGGAGATCGCCAGCCCGTTGAAAATCGGATCGTCGAGGATGAACAGCGCGCCCAGCATCGCCGCCAGCCCGGTCAATACGATCGGCTTGGCGCGCGCCCCGGCGGCGGCGATTACCGCCTGCTGCAACGCTACGCCATCCCGCAATTGCAGGTTGACGAAATCCACCAGCAGGATCGAGTTGCGCACGATGATGCCGGCCAGCGCGATCATGCCGATCATCGAGGTCGCGGTGTACTGCGCGCCGAGCAGCGCGTGACCCGGCATCACGCCGATGAGGGTGAGCGGGATCGGCGCCATGATGACCAGCGGCACGAGGTAGGATTTGAACTGCGCGACCACCAGCAGGTAAATCAGGATCAGCCCCACGCCGTAAGCGATGCCCATGTCGCGGAAGGTCTCGAAGGTCACCTGCCATTCGCCGTCCCATTTCAGCGCGTAGCCGGCGTAGGGATCGCTCGGCTGCCTGAAATAGTAGCTCTCCAGCTTGCCGCCCTGTTCCAGCGCCATGCCGCCGACCTTGTTGTCGACGCCGAACATGCCGTACAGCGGGCTATCCAGCTTGCCCGCCATGTCGCCGAACACATACACCACCGGCAGCAAATCCTTGTGATAGATCGGGTAGTCGCGCGGCTCCTGGATCACCTGCACCACTTCCGCGAGCGGCACCAGCACTCCGTCACTTGCGCGCACCTTGAGCTTGAGCACCTCGTCGATGCGGCTGCGCCGCTCCGGAGGCAAACCGATGCGCAACGGCGGCGCGTATTTCGCATTGGCATCGTGCAGCGACGCGACATCCTGGCCGGCCAGCGCGACGCCAATCGTGTCCACGATGTCGCGCGGCGCGACGCCGAGCAATGCGGCCTTGCTCTGCAATACATGCAGCAGCAGCTTGGGAGCAGGCTCCGTGACGGTGTCGTCGATGCCGACGATGCCTTCGGTGCCGCCGAACTGTTCGCGCACCTTGCCGGCCACCTTGCGCGCACCCTCGTAGTCCGGCCCGTAGATTTCCGCGACGATCGGCGACATCACCGGCGGGCCGGGCGGCACCTCGACGATTTTGACCTTCGCTCCCCACGCCTGGGCGATTTTCTGCACCGGTTCCAGCACGGCGGTGGCGATCTCGTGGCTGCTGCGGCTGCGCTGATGCTTGTCGCGCAAATTGACCTGGATATCGCCCTGCGCGGCGGCGCTGCGCAGATAATACTGGCGCACCAGGCCGTTGAAATTGATCGGTGATGCGGTGCCCGCATAGGCCTGGTAATCGGTCACTTCCGGCACGGTCGCCAGATAGCCGCCAATCTCGTGCAGCACCGCGCTGGTCTGCTCCAGTGCGGTGCCGCTGGGCATGTCCACCACGATCTGGAATTCCGACTTGTGGTCGAACGGCAGCATTTTCAGGATCACCAGTTTCACCACACCCAGCGACACCGCCAGCAGCAGGCCGCCAAGGATCGCCAGCCACAGCTTGCGGCGCGCCGGCTTGCCTTGCGCACCGTTCAGGAACGGGCTCAAACGATTGCTGAAGAAACGGCTGATCGCCGCGCTGCGCTCATCCCCAGCCGCTCCATGAGGGGCCGCTGCATGATGCGCCCCGGCAAAACGCAGTACCAGCCACGGCGTGATGACGAATGCCACCGCCAGCGAGATCAGCATGCCCATGCTCGCGTTGATCGGGATCGGGCTCATGTACGGCCCCATCAGGCCGCTGACGAACGCCATCGGTAGCAATGCGGCGATCACCGTGAAAGTCGCCAGGATGGTCGGGCTGCCGACTTCATCCACCGCTTCCGGAATGATTTCCGCCAGCGATTGGTGCGGCGCCAACGCACGACGGCGATGGATGTTTTCCACCACGACAATCGCGTCGTCGACCAATATTCCGATCGAGAAGATCAGCGCGAACAGCGACACGCGATTCAGCGTGAAACCCCATGCCCACGACGCAAACAGCGTCGCCGCCAGCGTCAGCAGCACCGCGATGCCGACCACCAGCGCCTCGCGCCGTCCCATCGCAAACCACACCAGCGCGACCACGGCGAGGGTGGCGAACAGCAGTTTCTGGATCAGCTTCATCGCCTTGTCGTTGGCGGTCTCGCCGTAGTTGCGCGTGATGCTGACCTGCACATCGGCGGGAATCACGCTGCCTTTCAACTCTTGCACACGCTGCAACAGTTTATCGGCGATCTCCACCGCGTTTGCGCCGGGCTTCTTGGTGACCGCCAGCGTGACGGCGGGGAATTCGCCGCTGGCCGTGATCTGCTTGTCCGCGGCGGCCATCCCGGTCCCCAGCCACACATAGCTGCCCGGCTGGTCCGCGCCATCCTGCACGTCGGCGATATCGCGCAGAAATACCGGTTTGCCATTGGCCACGCCGACTACCAGTTGCCTGACTTCATTGGCATCGCGCAGGAAATTGCCGGTTTGCACCAGCACTTCGCGGTTGTTTTGCACCAGCGTCCCGGAGTTCTGCGAAACATTGGCGGACTGCAATGCCGCGCGGATATCCTGCATGGTGAGCTGATGGGCGTTCAGGCTTTCCGGCCTGAGCAATACCCGCACCATGCGCTGCGTCGCCCCCAGCGTATTCACTTCGCGTGTGCCCGGCACGCGCTTCAGCTCCGCCTCGATGGCATGCGCCACCTGCGTCAATTCGATGCCGCCGCCCGCCGCCTGCTCGCGCCACGGGGTCAGCGCGACGACCGGCACATCATCGATGCCCCTGGCCTTGATGATGGGTGGCGCGACCCCCAGCGTGGGCGGCAGCCAGTCGGCGTGGGAATGCACCACGTCGTAGAGCTTCACCAGCGACGCAATATGCTCCTCGCCGACCTTGAATTGCACCGTGATGACCGCCATGCCGGGTTGCGCCACCGAATACACGTGATCCACGCCGGCGATTTGCGACAGCACCTGCTCGGCGGGAGTCGCCACGGTTTGCGCGACATCCCTGGCCGAGGCGCCCGGAAAGGCGATCATCACGTTCGCCATGGTCACGCTGATCTGCGGTTCTTCCTCGCGCGGCGTCACCAGCACGGCAAACAACCCCAGCAGCACGGCAACCAGTGCCAGCAGCGGAGTCATCTGCGAGTGCAGAAAGTATTTGGCGATACGCCCTGAAATGCCCATGCGATTTTTCCTGGTGACTATAGGTAGCCTATTTCAGTTTTTCTATGCCCATCGCTTTCAGCACGACTTTTTCGTAGATGGGTTCGGAGGTGCCCTTCTTCATCTTGCGGATGAAATATTTTTCAAAGGCAATCTTGGCAAGATGCACCCACTTGCCCTCCGAAAACCAGTTCACGTTGCGCGGAGGAATCTGCGGCATCGCCACGAACGCAATCCCGCCCTCGCCGAAATCCGCCAGGCAAACCGCATTCCACGTCGCCTTGCTGGTCGGCGGGTTGCCGGTCAGTTCGGCATGGATGTTATGCGCCGTTGCGGTCACCATCGATTCGATCATGTACCCCGTCTTGGGTGTGCCGGTCGGCACGGGAGTGACTTCCACCGGCGGGATCGCTACGCACACGCCGACCGCATAAATGTTCTTGTATTTCGGATTGCGCTGATGCTCGTCTATCAGGATAAACCCGCGCGGATTGGTCAGCCCCTCGATGCCATACACCGCGTCGATACCCTTGAAGGCGGGCAGCATCATGCTGTAGGCAAACGGCAACTCGTGCTGGCGCTTTTCATTGCCCGCCTCGTCATATTCCGTGACATACATCTTGCCCGCTTCGACTTTGGTGGTTTTGGCATTGCATATCCACTTGATGCTCCGTTCGCGCATCGCCGACTCGAGCATCCCCTTGGAGTCGCCCACCCCGCCCAGACCCAGATGGCCGATATAGGGCTCGGAGGTCACGAAAGTCATCGGCACCTTGTTGCGAATCTTGCGGCGGCGCAGGTCGGTTTCCATGATGAACGCATACTCATACGCCGGGCCGAAGCAGGATGCGCCTTGCACCGCACCCACCACGATCGGACCGGGATTCTGGGCGAAACGCTCCCACTCATCGTGCGACTTCATCGCGTGATCGACGTGGCAAACCGAGTGGGTGTATCCGCCATGCGGGCCCAGACCCTCGATTTCTTCAAAAGCCAGTTTGGGGCCGGTGGCAATCACCAGAAAATCGTAGATCACCGATTGTCCGTCATTCAATTCGAGACGGTTCTGCTCGGGAAGCACCCGCTTTACGCCGGTGGAGATAAAGTCGATGCCTTTGCGCTCCAGATAGGGACGGATCGGAAACTCGATGTCTTCGCGGTCGCGCCATTTCACGCCCACCCACGGGTTGGACGGCACAAAGTGGAAATTCTCGCTGTTCGAGACCACCGTCACCTTGTCGCCGTTGCGTATTTTTTCCTGCATTTCATAAGCCATCGGCACTCCGCCGATACCCGCACCCATGATTACGATATGCGCCATGATTCTATCCTCCGTAAGTTGATTACTTCTGCTTCGCACCCGACATCCCGGCCTTGACCGGATCCAACGCCACCTTCTCGCCCGGGTTCAGTCCCGCCAGCACCTCCATCGCACCATCGGATGTCGCTTCGCCGAGCCGCACCTGGCGCAATTTCACGCCCCCTGTTTCATCCACCACATACACGGCAACCACTTCGCTGCGGCGCAACACGGCGCTCGCGGGAATCACCAGCTTGCTGGCCTTGCCCACCACAAAATGCGCGCGCACGAACATGCCCGGATAGATGCCTGCCTCGTTGGCCGGGAGATACACGCGCACTTGCGTGCTGTGAGTGCGAGCATCGGCAACCGGCTGTATGGTCACCGAGGCAGGCTTGATCCAGCGATTCAGCGACGGCGCTTCCACCAGCGCCTCGGGGCGCGCACCGATAGCCACCAGCTTGTCTTGCGGCACGCTTACCACGACGCGCATTTCGGCAGGATCAAACCCGGTCATCAACGGCTTGCCGGGCATCACCAGTTCGCCGACCTCCACATGGCGCGCCGCCACGATCCCGCTGTAGGGCGCAATCACCGCCGTGTAGCCATGCGCAAGGCTGGCCTGCCCGGTGGATGCCTCGCTGGCTGCGGCTTGCGCCAATGCCACTTTGTAGTCGGCCTGCGCCTTGTCGAGCGCCGCCTGGCTGATGAACTTTTGCGCGAATAACTGCCGGGCACGTTCGTAGGCCGACTTGGCGTTGTGCAGATTGGCCTGCGCCTGCAACACCTGCGCCTGGCTGCCCGCCAGGGCCTGCACCGCTTCGCGCTCATCAATGCGCAGAATCACCTGCCCCTTGTTGACGCGATCCCCGACATCGAAGTTGATTTCCTTGACGCGCCCGCCGATTTGCGCGGACACGGTGGACTGGCGTGTCGCCTCCACCAATCCGTCTGCACTGTAAGTCTGCTCCACCTCGCGAAACTGCACGGTCGCAACCGCAAGCGGCTCGGCGGCCTGAACCGTCGCGGCACCCAGTAACAATACGCCAAAAATCCATGGTTTCTTCACTGCGCTTACCCCATTCATTTCGTTATATTAGAATATACTGATATTCAAATTGAAAAGCAACCCCTACATCGTACAAAATACATCGCGCATCATCCCGACCAGTTTCAGCGTGCGCAAATCGCCGATGCGGTAATACACCCGGTTCGCATCCTTGCGCGTCGCCAATACGCCCTTGTCGCGCAAAATTGCCAGATGCTGCGAGATGTTGCTCTGCGACGTGCCGACCTGCTCCACGATGTCCTGCACGCTGATTTCCTGATCGCCGAGCACGCACAAAATTTTCAGACGCAATGGGTGCGCTATGGCTTTTATGGCCTGTGCGGCCTGTTGAATATCCTCTTCCCTGTCAATCAGCCTGCTTGCCATACCTGCTCCTTAAGTTACCCTGCCGGGCCACGCGCGAAGCGCGTTGAAATCGGCTAAAATGTGTTTTCGTAAAATCATCATACGCTTATATTCTACATCAATGGACGTCACCCCTGTTTTGCTGCTCATTCTGGATGGCTTCGGCTACCGCGAGAGCGCCGATTTCAACGCGATTCTGGCGGCTCGCAAGCCCAATTGGGACAAGCTGTGGCGCGATTATCCGCATACCCTGATCAACACCTCGGAAAAATTTGTCGGCCTGCCGTCCGGACAGATGGGCAATTCCGAAGTGGGCCATCTCAATATCGGCGCCGGGCGTGTGGTGTATCAGGATTTGAGCCGCGTCGATGTTGCCATCGAGGATGGCAGTTTCTTCACCAACCCCGCTCTGCGCGAGGCGGTGGACATGGCCAGACAAAACGACAGCACACTGCATATCATGGGACTGCTCTCTCCGGGCGGCGTGCATAGCCACGAGAGTCACATTTTCGCGATGCTGGAAATGGCGGCGCGCGCCGGCTTGAAAAAAATCTGTCTGCACGCATTTCTGGATGGGCGCGATACCCCGCCCAGAAGCGCCGCGCAATCGCTGCAACTGCTGCAGGATAAATGTACTGCATTGGGAACCGGGCAAATCGCCAGCATCGTCGGCCGCTTTTACGCAATGGACCGGGATAACCGCTGGGAACGCGTGCAGCCCGCTTATGAATTGCTCACGCAAGGCCGCGGCGAATTTACCGCAACCGATGCGTTGTCCGCGTTGGAACAAGCCTACGCACGCGGCGAATCGGATGAATTCGTCAAGCCCACTGCGATTGTTTCCGGCCGCGCGGAAAACACCATGCAGGACGGCGATGTGGTGATATTCATGAACTTCCGCGCCGACCGCGCCCGCGAAATCACGCGCGCTTTGACAGACGAGACGTTCGGCGGATTCAATCGTGCCTATGTGCCCAAGCTTGCCAGCTTCGTTATGCTGAGCAGTTATGGCGAGGACTTTCATTTGCCTTGCGCCTACACCCAGAATGCCATTCATAATGGCTTCGGCGAATATATCTCGAATCTGGGGCTCAGGCAGTTGCGCATCGCCGAGACTGAGAAATACGCGCATGTCACCTACTTTTTCAACGGCGGCAGGGAACAACCCTACCCCGGCGAAGACCGCATCCTCGTTCCCTCGCCCAAAGTCGCGACCTATGACCTCAAACCGGAAATGAGCGCGTTTGAGGTGACCGACAAGCTCGAAGCCGCGATCCTGAGCCGCCAATACCATGCCATCATCTGCAATTACGCCAACGGCGACATGGTGGGGCACAGCGGCAACATGGAGGCAGCCACCCAGGCCATCGAGGCGCTGGATATTTGCATCGGCCGCGTGGTCAAGGCGATGCAGGCCATCGGCGGCGAAGTCATCATCACCGCCGATCACGGCAACGCCGAACAAATGCTCGATCGCACCACGCAGCAGGCGCATACCGCGCACACCCTGAATCCGGTGCCGTTCCTGTATATCGGGCGCAAAGCCAGGCTGGCCGAAGGCGGCGCGCTGCGCGATCTCGCCCCCAGCCTGCTGACCATGATGGGGCTGCCGCAACCGGCAGAAATGACTGGGCACAGCCTGATCCAATTCGTAGGGTGCAATAAGCCTGTCCTGAGCGCAGTCGAAGGGCGTAGCGCATTGCACCAATGAGACGGCAATTCGGCGCAATGTCCGTTGGTTATTGCGCCCTACATTTACTTTCACTGGTTATATGCGGCCTAACCCTGCTCGGCACAGCCTACGCCAGCCAACAGGAAGAGCTGGGAAACCTGCGCAAACGCATCGCCGCGATGCAGCGCGAGATGGACAAGACCAGCGAATCGAAGTCCGAGGCTGCCGACGCGCTACGCGATTCGGAACGGGCGATCAGCGACAGCAACCGCAAACTCGCCGAACTCGCCGAACAGCAACGCGCAGCCGATAAAAAACTTGGCGAACTGCAACAACAAGAGCGGCAGCTGACTGGCAGCATGGCGGAACAACAGGTCCTGCTGGGCAGACTGCTGTATCAGCAATACCTCGGCGGCGAACAGGAATACCTGAAGCTGCTGCTGAGCAGCCAGGATCCCAATCAGGTTTCCCGCGATTTGCAGTATTACAAATACATCGCACGCAGCCGCGCAACCTGGCTTACCGCGCTGCATGACAATTTCGCCGCGCTGAGCGCAGTCAGCACGGCCACACGCGAGCAACGTGCGGAGCTAAAATCGTTGCGCGCGGAACAATCGGCACAGAAAAAAGCACTGGAAAAAGAACAGCATGCCCGACAACGGGTATTGGGCAAAATCTCGCAGCAGCTGCGCCAGCAGCGCCGCGAAATCAACCGGTTGCAACACGACGAAAACCGCCTTGCGAAACTGGTCGACAGGCTGACGAAAATGCTCGCGCAGCCGAAAACCACCTCACTGTTCCGCAACGACAACTTGCCGGACAACCGCTTTGACGGCAGCCCGTTCGATCAGCTCAAAGGCAAGCTGATATTGCCGGTAAAAGGCGAAGTCACCAACCAGTTCGGTGCGCCGCGACCCGATAGCACGGTGCTATGGAAAGGTCTGTTCCTGAGAACTTCCGCAGGACAAGCTGTCAAAGCTATCGCCACAGGACGGGTAGTGTTCGCGGATTGGCTGCGCGGCTTTGGCAACTTGCTGATCATCGATCACGGCAAGGGTTATATGAGCCTGTATGGCAACAATGAGACATTGTACAAACAGGTCGGAGATATGCTGCAAGGCGGTGATATTGTTGCGGCAGTCGGGAACAGCGGCGGCAATGAGGATTCCGGTTTATACTTTGAACTGCGTCATGAAAGCAAGCCGCTCGATCCGATGAAGTGGCTGGCGGCAAAATAATACTGAGGAAATTATGCGTATTCTGGAAAAAGCAGGTTTGGTAAGTTTGGGTCTGGTTGCGGGCGTGTCGATCAGCCTGCATTTTGCCGCGATGGCCGACAAGGAAACGCTCGCCACGCCTTTGCCCATCGAGGAATTGCGTGCCTTCTCCGAAGTATTCCGCCGCATCAAGAGCGACTACGTCGAACCCGTCACCGACAAAAAGCTGATCAATGAAGCCATCAACGGCATGTTGAGCGGCCTCGACCCCCACTCTGCCTATCTCGACACGGAAGCCTTCAAGGAACTGCAGGTCGGCACGCAGGGTGAATTCGGCGGACTCGGCATCGAAGTCAGCATGGAAGACGGCCTGGTGAAAGTCATTTCGCCGATAGAAGACACCCCGGCCTATCACGCCGGCATCAAGAGCGGCGACCTGATCGTCAAACTGGATGACACCCTGGTCAAGGGCCTGACACTGAACGATGCGGTGAAGCGTATGCGCGGCAAACCGGGCAGCAAGATTGTCCTGACCATCATCCGCAAGGATGAGCCCAAACCGCTTACGATTACCCTGGTACGGGCAATCATCAAGGTGCAGAGCGTGAAATCCAAGCTACTGGAGTCCGGCTATGGGTTTATCCGTATCACGCAGTTTCAGGAACATACCGGCGAAAACCTCGCCACCGCTCTGGAAACCATCATCAAGCAAAATCAGGGTCCGCTAAAAGGATTGGTGCTTGATTTGCGCAATGACCCGGGTGGGTTGCTGACCGGCGCCGTCGGCGTTTCTGCCGCTTTTCTGGCCAAGGATGCACTGGTGGTTTATACCGAGGGGCGCACCGAAGACGCAAAAATGCACCTGACTGCCAGTCCGGATAATTATCTGCGCGGCAACGGCAAGAGCGATTACCTGAAAAACCTGCCCGACTCCGTCAAGAGCGTGCCGCTGGTTGTGCTGGTTAACGGCGGATCTGCATCCGCATCTGAAATTGTCGCCGGCGCATTGCAGGATCACAAACGCGCGGTCATCATGGGCACACAGACTTTCGGCAAAGGCTCCGTGCAAACTGTTTTGCCGTTGGGCAACAATACCGCAATCAAACTGACTACGGCGCGCTATTACACCCCGGGAGGGCGCTCTATCCAGGCCAAAGGCATCGTGCCGGATATTCTGGTGGAAGATCCCGCCACCGCCGGGCAGGACAGCACATTCCGCTTGCGTGAAGTGGACCTGAATAAGCACTTGATCAATGACAAACCGTCGAACGAAAAACCGGACGATACCGGCAAAAAAACGCCTGCAACTCCAAATATCAAAGAAGATACTACAAAATCCGTACCCGCTGAATTTGGCGCCAAGAACGACTATCAACTTAATCAGGCATTGAACCTTCTCAAAGGAATGCAAATATTGCAAGGGAAATAATCTGCCCCCAGCAAGATCGGTTCGATCTGATGCTTCCGAACTGAACAAAAAGCGCGATGCCGTATTCAGCGCGGAATCGCCCGGACAGATTGAGCGCGCCTATCAACTGTTGCCTGGCCAACCCGGCTGCAAGGTAAAGTATGGCAATACCGCAAACACGCCACGCGTTTCCTGCACGACTAGCCCAACCTGTTGTTGGGCTTTTTATTGAGAGAAGTCTGGAAAGCCTGTCCTGGGTTTGTTCAAAGACCCGAAAAGCAAAACGCCCCACCATTTCTGGTGGGGCGTTTTGTTTATAAGGAGTCGACGATGACCTACTTTGGTTCCGACATCACATCGATGAAGCTGTGGTGAGTTTCCGCCGCGTGCTGTCACTTCGTTCAAGTAGGTCACAAACCAAACCCACAAAGCAAAAACCCCCAGGTTTTCACCTGAGGGTTTTTACTTTATAAGGAGTCTGACGATGACCTACTTTCACATGGGTAATCCACACTATCATCGGCGCGGAGTCGTTTCACTGTCCTGTTCGGGATGGGAAGGAGTGGGACCAACTCGCTATGGTCGTCAGACAAACTGTTCGGTCAG
>JACPEI010000054.1 GCA_016183575.1 Nitrosomonadales bacterium
AGCGCGTCGCGTCGTTTTGGTATAACGGTCAAAGCTGCCAGCAGAGAGTGTTGTTTGTTTCATCGTTCTAGTCCGTTTGTTCGATCTTCGCTTCTGACATTATGAAACGAAATCGTTCAGGACTTAATCAGAGATTCCTTAGCACCGTTTCAGGCGGTGTTTAAATTTAAAAGTCCGGATTGCGCGTATTTGCTGCGCGCCCTGTATTTGGGCGAACTCTGCTTTTAGGGGGCGCGGCTGGTGCGAATGAATTTGCTCACGCAATAAAAAAACGGGCACCCGAAGATGCCCGTTAATTTTTTCTGCTTTGCGTGTTGGATTAAAAATCCAACTCGACCTGCGGACTGATTAAAACTTGAATTCACCCCACAGCCATGTCTTTTGGGTGTTGACATATCCTGCTGCTACAGCATTCGCATCACCAGCCTGGTAATCCGCATATTTCAATCCGACTGTGTAGTTTTTGCCGAACCCATATGCTGCCATGAGACCCCATTCATTCCCAAGGTCATTGATATTGCCAGTGGCGATAGCTACATCCGTACGGTATTCGTGATAATTCGCTGCAAGATTGATACCGTCCAGCTTGGTGCCTGCTGTTATATAAACGTCCTTCACTCCTTGAGTTGGTGTCGTCAGGAACATGTCAGCCCAGCCGTTAAAGGCATGTAGCGTGGCCAGCGGGGTTTTGAATTGTGTATTGGCGGCGCCGGTATCGGAACCCAGCACTTCATAACCCAGCTTGAATACCGCTACTTTGGTTATGTCCACGCCGGCTTCCAGCAGGGTGTAGCTGGTCTTATAGTTGGTCGCGTTGCCGTGAGCGCTGCGCTGTTCCGCGAATTCCGCTGTGTACAGCAGCTTGTTGCCACCCATCGCCGTATTCCCGTTCAAGCGGAGACCGTAGGTGTCAGATGAATTGGCCGTAAATGCGGTAGCAGGATCATAGTCCAGCAAGTAGGCGTAGCCAACTATTTCGGCGAAACTCCAGCCTTTATAATTTGCGTTAAGGATGGTTGATTGCATCCTATGATTGCCGGCAAACGCGCCGCTATCCGGAGCGGCAGCGCTGTCGCTGAATATGCGGTTAGCGTTGGTGATATAACCCGCCGTAAGCGTGGTGCTAGGCAGCGACTTGTTGACAATCGTGAAGGCATCAAAGGTTTGCTCGTTCTGGCGCCAGCCTACGTTGCCGACAAAGCGGGCATTGTCCAAGATGATGCGCTGACGGCCCCACTTCACGGTCGTATTGGCCATGCCGCTGTAGCTCAGGTAAGCCTGGTTGATTTCGGTGGCTTCTGGGTCTGCTATGACAGCGTAGTTATTGACAGCAGCAGCGCCGGTTTGTCCGGTTGCCTTGCTGTCATATTTCTTGTTGCCCAAGTCTTTCACCGATTCCGCTTCGACCATTGCGCCGAAACCGTTGAAGGTGGCTGTTTCATAGCCCAAGCGCAGGCGTACGGTGTGTGCGGTTGCGGTATTCTTTGTGGCGGCACCATTGCTCACATCTTCATAGCGGTACTGCAGATTGGCCGAAGCCTTGCCGCCGGTCAGCGCGTCGGTCAGCGTATCCGCTGCCCAAACGCTTGGTGTGATCAAAAGTGCTGCTATCGCAGCGATGCTTGATGCTGGGTATTTCTTGAGTAACATGGTGTATCCTCCAGAAGGTTAAAATATGCTTATATTGCTTGTTGCCATACCTGAAAAAGTACTGGGGCGGATTATCCGGCTAGGAAGAGTGAGGGGCAATGAAAACCTCTCGATGTTGTTTTTTTGCAACAACCCAATTGCGCAGGATTAAACTTCGTAACCGTTTAATTTTAAGCTATAAATTTGCTATTCAGATAAAAATGAAGCTCACCGAACGCCTTTCGCTCTATATCCAGCTCACCCGTCTGCATCGTCCCATCGGCATTTTGCTGCTGCTGTGGCCGACGCTGTGGGGATTGTGGATCGCGGGCGAGGGGCACCCGGCCTGGCATATCGTGCTGATCTTTACGCTCGGCACGACGCTGATGCGCTCCGCCGGATGTGCCGTCAACGACTATGCCGACCGCCACATCGACAAGCATGTCGAACGCACCAGGGAGCGCCCGCTCACCAGCGGCAAGGTCAGCGAGCGCGAGACGCTGTGGCTGGCCGCCGGGCTGGCGTTTGCCGCCTTTCTGCTGATCCTGCCGCTCAACCCGCTGACCTGGCTGCTGTCCTTTCCCGCCGTATTTCTTGCCGCCAGCTACCCGTTTACCAAACGCTTCCTCGTCATCCCGCAAGCCTATCTCGGCATCGCCTTCGGCTTCGGCATCCCGATGGCGTTTGCCGCGCAACTCGGCGATGTGCCCCCGGTGGCGTGGCTGCTGCTTGTTGCCAATGTGTTCTGGGCGATTGCCTACGACACCGAATACGCGATGGTGGACCGCGACGACGACATCCATCTCGGCATCCACTCCTCGGCGCTGTTCTTCGGCAAATATGACGTGGCGGCGGTGATGGGCTGCTATGCCATTACCCTGGCATTGCTGGCGATGGTGGGGCAAATGGTTGGGCTGGGCCGGATATATGACGCCGGGCTGCTGATTGCGGCAGGCGTTGCGCTGTATCACTACACCCTCATCAAGGACAGAAGCCGCGAGGAGTGCTTCAAGGCGTTCCTGCATAACAACTGGTTCGGCGCGGCGGTGTTCGCTGGCATCGCGCTGGATTATCTGGTGAGCAGCCGGTAACGCATTACCCTAAAAAAGCAGTTGGCGGTGTGGTAGGTGCGAATTTATTCGCACGAACAACAGGTCACATGCGAATAAATTCGCACCTACAAGAGCAGACCAACGCATTGAAGAAACATAATATTTTCTGCCAACTGCTTTTTCTGGGATTATTCTTCCGGCAGGCTGCACGGCATCAAGGCGTTCTGCCTGTGAAATCCTGAGGTTCAAAATTTCCGCTACACTCGCTTCATGCCACATTCTCATCAACCCTACCGCAAAAATCCGCTGCTCCGGCGGAGCTACAACCTGATCGCGCCACTCTACGATCTGGCCATAGAGCGCCCGCTGCTGAAGGCGCGCGCCCGGTCGCTGCGCAGCCTGCCGGCGGAGTTGCCGGGGCGCGTGCTGGTGAGCGGGGTCGGTACGGGGCTGGATTTGCCGTTGCTGCCGGCGATGCATCGCTATGTCGCGCTCGACTTCAGCGCCGCGATGCTGTCCCGCGCCCGGCCGCGCGGCGCGCACCTGCATATCGACTGGGTGCTGGGCGACAGCATGGCGTTGCCGTTCGCCGACGCGCAGTTCGATCATGTCGTGCTGCACCTCATTCTCGCCGTCGTGCCGCAACCGGAAAAATGCCTGGGCGAGGCGGCGCGCGTGCTCAAGCCCGGCGGTTTGATCCTCGTTTTCGATAAATTCCTGCGCCCGCAGCAGCATGCATGGCTGCGCCGCGCACTCAATCCGCTGACGCGCCGCCTGGCCACAAGGATGGATGTGGTTTTCGAAGACGTGTTGCGCGAGGCGCCGCAACTGCAAGCGGTCAGCGATATGCCGCTGCTCGCCGGGGGCTGGTTCCGCGGCATTGTGCTGCGGAAGGCTTTTAACCGCGAATGATTTGGCCATCCGCCCAGGCGCGGATCGTGGAAGGCTTCTTGCGCTTGCCCACGCGCCCCGGCAATACCCACACCTTGCGCCCGAACAGACGCCGGCATTGCGCGTAAGTTTTGGCGGGGCGCTGCCCGCTGCGGTTGGCGCTGGTCGAGACCAGCGCGCTGCCCACGCTGCGGCAAAGATTTTTTGCGAACGGATGCGCGGTCATGCGCACCGCCAGCGTGTCATGCGCGCCGCGCAGCCAGCGCGGTGCGGAATGACGGGCCGGCATCAGATAGGTGACCGCCTGCGCGCCAGCTTCTTGCAGTTGCCGCTGTTGGGCGGGGATGAGCGGTTGCAGGTAGCGCGCCACTTGCCGATAACTCGCCGCGATCAGAATCAGACCCTTGCGCTGAGGCCGCTGTTTGAGCTTGAGCAGGCGCAGTACCGCGGCGCGGTTGTCCGGGTCACAGCCTAAGCCGTAGCAGGATTCGGTGGGATAGGCGATCAGGCCGCCGCGCCTGAGGTAAGCGGCGATGCGGCGAGCCGATACGCTGTGGCGGAACAATTATTTCCTGTTGGCAATCGCGCGCCAGCCGATGTCGTGGCGCATCTGGCAGCCGTCGAAATGGATGCTGTCGGCGATTTCATAGGCGCGTTTCTGCGCCATCTTCACCATCGTGCCCAGCGCGGTGACGCACAGCACGCGCCCGCCGCTGGTGACCACCTTGCCGTCCTGCATCGTGGTGCCGGCGTGGAACACATGCACGTCTTCCGGTTTCCCTGATTTATGATAATCGGGCAAGCCGGTGATGGCATCGCCCTTGCGCGGCGTATCGGGATAATTGGCCGCCGCCAGCACCACGCCGAGCGCGGTGCGCCGGTCCCATTCGGCTTCCACCTGATCCAGCGTGCCGTCGACGGCGTGCTCGAGGATGGTGGAAAAGTCGCTTTTCAGGCGCAGCATGATCGGCTGGGTTTCCGGGTCGCCCATGCGGCAGTTGAATTCCAGCACCTTGATGCCGCCGTCCGGCGAGATCATCAACCCGGCATAGAGAAAGCCGGTATAAAAATTGCCCTCTTTCTCCATGCCGCGCACCACCGGCTGGATCACTTCGCGCAGCACGCGCGCATGGATTTCCGGCGTGACCACCGGCGCGGGCGAATACGCACCCATGCCGCCGGTGTTCGGTCCCTGGTCGCCGTCCAATAACCGTTTATGATCCTGGCTGGTCGCCAGCGCCAGCACATGCTTGCCGTCCACCATCGCGATGAAGCTGGCTTCCTCGCCCGTTAAGAATTCCTCGACCACCACGCGCGCACCGGCGTCGCCAAACTGATTTTCGGACAGCATCATGTCTATCGCGGCGAATGCTTCATCCTTGGTTATCGCGACGACCACGCCCTTGCCCGCCGCCAGACCGTCGGCCTTGATGACGATCGGCGCGCCGTGCTTTTCGACATAGGCCTTCGCGGCGGCGATGTCGCTGAAGGTCTCGAAGAACGCCGTGGGGATGTTGTGGCGCGTCATGAAACGTTTGGCGAAATCCTTGGAGGATTCCAGCTGCGCGGCCGCCCTGGTCGGTCCGAAGATTTTCAGTCCGGCCTTGCGGAACTCATCCACCACGCCAGCCGCCAGCGGCGCTTCCGGGCCGACCACGGTGAGTTCGATGTTCTCGCGTTTCACGAATTCGATCAGGTCGGGAATGGCGCTGAGGGCGACATTTTTCACGCCGTCTTCCAGCGCCGTGCCGGCATTGCCCGGTGCGACATACACCTTCTGCACCTTGGTGCCTTGCGCCAAACGCCATGCCAGCGCGTGTTCGCGACCGCCGCTACCGATGACTAGTATTTTCATTTCAATCTTTCCTCAAGATTGAGAAGGGGGAAGAGGGAAGGGAGAAGGGTGAAAAGCGCCGTACACCTTGGGTTTTTACCCTTTCCCCTTCTCCCTTATCCCTTCCCCAAATTTTTAATGCCTAAAGTGACGATAACCCGTGAACACCATCGCAATTCCATGTTCGTCCGCTGCGGCGATCACTTCCTCGTCGCGCATCGAGCCGCCTGGCTGGATCACGGCTTTCGCGCCGGCCTGCGCCAGCACGTCGATGCCGTCGCGGAACGGGAAGAAGGCATCGGATGCCACGACGGAGCCTGCCAGGCTCAAGCCGGCGTTCTGCGCCTTGATCGAGGCGATGCGCGTGCTGTCCACGCGGCTCATCTGTCCCGCGCCGACCCCCAGCGTCTGGCCGTTCTTGCAGAACACGATGGCATTGGATTTCACATATTTCGCGACGCGCCACGCGAACAGCAGGTCTTGCAATTGCTCGCCGGCCGGCTGCGCCTTGGTGACCACCTTGAGCTGTGACGCCTGCACGTTGAGGGCGTCCGGCGACTGCACCAGCAGGCCGCCGCCGACGCGCTTTACGTCATACTGGTTGTGCGCGTTGGATAGCGGCACGGTGAGCACACGCACATTCTGCTTCGCCGCGGTGACCTTGAGCGCGGCATCGGAGACGGAAGGCGCGCTGATGAGCTCGACGAACTGGTTGGCGGTGATCTGCGCAGCGCTCTCGGCGTCCAGTTCGCGGTTAAAGGCGATGATGCCGCCAAACGCGGAAGTGGTGTCGGTCGCGTAGGCCAGCCTGTAGGCATTCAGCGGGGTGTCGGCGATCGCCACACCGCACGGGTTGGCGTGCTTGACGATGACGCAGGCCGCCTGGTCGAAAGTCTTGACCAGTTCCCACGCCGCATCGGCGTCGCCGATGTTGTTGTAGGACAGTTCCTTGCCCTGCAGCTGGGTATAGTCGGCAATGCCGCCCGGCAGCGGGTTGAGGTCGCGGTAGAACGCCGCTTGCTGGTGCGGATTCTCGCCGTAGCGCATGTCCTGCACCTTGGCGAAATTGAAGTTGATCTGCGCCGGGAACGCGCTCTTCGCACCGTCGCTGTCGATCGCGGTGAGGTAGTTGCTGATCATGCTGTCGTAGGCGGCGGTATGCGAGAACGCCTTCTTCATCAGGTCGAAGCGCGTCGCGTCGCTCACCGCGCCATTGTTGGTGCGCATCTCTTCCAGCACGTCCACATAATCCGCCGGGTCGGTGACGATCGCGACATGCGCGTGGTTCTTCGCCGCAGCACGCACCATGGTCGGGCCGCCGATGTCGATGTTCTCGATCGCGTCTTCCAGCGTGCAACCGGGCTTGGCGATGGTCGCCGCAAACGGATACAGGTTTACCACCACCAGGTCGATGGTCGGGATGCCGTGTTTTTCGAGTGTGGCAACATGTTCCGGCAGGTCGCGGCGTGCCAGAATTCCCGCATGAATTTTCGGTTGCAGCGTCTTCACGCGCCCGTCCAGCATCTCCGGGAAACCGGTGTAATCGGCCACTTCGGTGCAAGGCACGCCGTTGTCGGCGAGCAGCTTGGCCGTGCCGCCAGTGGAGAGGATGGCTATGCCAAGCTGGTTCAAGCCTTGCGCAAATTCGAGAACGCCGGATTTGTCCGATACGCTGATGAGTGCTTGTTTGATGATTGCCATGATGGTTCCAGTCTAATAATAAATGGGGGTAGGGGCACGTGAAACTTTTGTTCCGGTAGGCGTGCCCTACGCTATGCCATGCTGCATCATCTTCTTGCGCAACGTATTGCGATTGATGCCCAGCATCTCCGAGGCGCGCGACTGGTTGCCGCCGGCGTGTTCCAGCACCATTTCGAGCAGTGGTTTTTCAACGCAGTCCATCACCATGTCATACATGTCGCAGCAGGGTTCTTCGCCGTCGAGATCCTTGAAATATTCCTTGATCGCCTTGCGCACACAGCGCGTTATGTCATTTTCGTTCATTTCGCAATTGTTCATGCTGCCAGTTCCTCAACGTAATGCAGCTGTGCTCCGTGCTGCGCCTGCTCCGCAAAAAAATCGCCTACTGCCGCCAATTGCCCGGCAGGGCTTTCCAATTGATTCATCCGGTGGCGGAAATGTGCCGAACCGGCCAGTCCTTTGGTGTACCAGGAGATATGCTTGCGCGCCACGCGCAGTCCGTTGTGTTCGCCGTAGAAGTCATACAGCTCACGCACATGCGCCAGTAGTACATGCTGGATCTCGCCGGCTTCCGGCGCGGGCAAATATTCGCCGGTTTTCAGGAAATAGTCGATCTCGCGAAACAGCCAAGGGCGGCCTTGCGCCGCGCGGCCAATCATCACGGCGTCCGCACCGGTATGTTTCAGCACATACCTGGCTTTTTCCGGCGTGGTGATATCGCCATTGGCGATGATGGGAATGTTCACGCTGGCCTTCACCGCCGCAATGGTGTCGTACTCGGCCTCGCCGGTATAGGCGCAGGCGCGGGTGCGGCCATGGATCGCCAGGGCCTGAATGCCCGCGGCTTCGGCAATCCTCGCGATGCGTATCGCGTTGCGGCTCTGTCTGTCCCAGCCGGTGCGGATCTTCAGCGTGACCGGCACATCCACCGCGCCGACCACCGCTTCCAGCAACCGGGCGACCAGCGGCTCATTTTGCAACAGTGCGGAGCCGGCCATCACGTTGCAGATTTTTTTTGCGGGGCAACCCATGTTGATATCGATGATCTGCGCGCCGTGATCCACGTTGTATCTTGCGGCCTGCGCCAGCATTTTGGCATCCGCGCCGACGATCTGCACCGAGACCGGTCCGATCTCGCCTTCGTGGTTGGCGCGCCGTTTGGTCTTTTCCGAGCCGTACAGCAGCGAATTGGACGCCACCATCTCGCTCACCGCCATGCCCGCGCCCATGCGTTTGCACAACATACGGAAAGGGCGATCGGTTACCCCCGCCATGGGGGCAACGATGAGATTGTTCTTGAGCTGGTAAGGGCCGATGTGCATGATGATTTTTCGCGGGGGTTGCGATTATAAATGAAACTTGATGCCATGCTATGATTGCCTTATGAATTTTTGAAATCGCGATTGCCGATCCTGGCTGGCGGGAATTGGTTTGACCGCCGTGCCGGAATATATTGGGCCGCAGCCGGGGTGAACGAAAACGCAAGGAAATATCTGTATTGCCGGTACAACATGTCTTCAATTAACCAAAGAGAATACCCATGAAAACGAAGCAAAGCGAAGTTTCAGAGAAGGCTAATGCCCGCCAAGGCGAGCGTTATGCCGCAACTAAAAAAATTCCTGCCCTGACCCTTCGGCTTCGCTCAGGACTAAAGGCCTTGATGAAGTGGCTTGCCCTGTTTCTGCTTGCATGGCTGCCTTCCGCACAAGCCGGAGAGAACGAAATCCGCCAGTCGCTGCAAAGCAAGCTCCCCAATGTCGGCAAGCTCGAACATGTCGTCAAAACGCCCTATGCCGGGCTTTATGAAGTGATCATCAACGATCAGCTTTTATATACCGATGCGCAAGGGCAATACCTGTTCGATGGCAGTGTGATCGATGTAAAAAGCCGCCGTGATATGACGGAGGAGCGCAGCCGCCAGTTATTTGCCATCGAGTTCGACAAGCTGCCGCTCGACCTTGCGGTGAAGAAAGTAAAGGGCAATGGCAAACGCAAGCTGGCTTATTTCAGCGACCCCAATTGCGGTTTTTGCAAACGCCTGGAGAAGGAATTAAGCAAGATCGATGATGTCACGCTGTATGTGTTTTTGTACCCGATTTTCCAGGGGTCGGATGAGACTGTGCGCAATGTGTACTGCGCGAAAGATCCGGTCAAGGCGTGGGACAGCCTAATGCTGAACGGCATTAAGCCAGCCGGCGCATCCTGCAAGGCGCCTACCGACAAAGTGTTGGCGTTGGGCAAAAAGCTGCGCGTTAATGGCACGCCGAACCTGATTTTTGGCGATGGGACGCAAGTTCCCGGATATCTGCCTGCCGAAGAATTGGAAAAACGCCTGGGCGAGACTGGCAAAAAATAGGAGGCTTGCATGAGTGCCGCGATTAATATCTCCCGGGAGCTGTTTGCCCAGGCGATCGAACAGTCGCATGATGGTGTCACCATCGCCGACGCAAAGAAGCAGGGTTTTCCGCTGGTTTATGTCAACAGGGGTTTTGAAAAACTGACCGGTTACACCTCCGACGAGATCATCGGTAATAGCTATCGCATCCTGCAAGGAAACGATACCGAGCAACCGGAGCTTGATATTATCCGGGAGGCTGTCGCCAAAGGAGAGGGCTGCCTGGTCACGTTGCGCAATTACCGTAAGGATGGCTCGATGTTCTGGAATGAACTCAGCATTTCTCCGGTACATGGCGCCGACGGCAACCTTACGCATTACATCGGCATCCAGAGGGATGTGACCGCGCGCATCATGCTCGAACAGCACACGCATCAGTCCAATCTCGATTTGCAGACGCTTAATCAGCAGTTGAATACGCTGGTTTATACCGATCATCTGGTTGGTCTCAGCAACCGCCGGCATTTCGACAAGCAGTTCACGAACCTGTATTCCACCGCGCTACGTACCCATAGCGAGCTGTCGGTGCTGATGATCGATTTCGACCATTTCAAGCAATTCAACGAACGTTATGGGCGGTCAGCAGGAGATGAGTGCCTGCGCATGGTGGGTGATTGCATCGCCAAATCGTTTACCCGCACCTCGGATTGCACGGCGCGCTATAGCGGGGAAGAATTCGCTGTCGTATCCCTGGCCGCCAATATCGAAGATCTGCGGCACCATGCGCAAAAACTTTGCGAACAAGTACGCGCGCTCAATATCCCGAACAGCGACTCGTCATACGGCGTTGTGACCATCAGTGTCGGCGGCGTCCATCGTCTGCCCGATCGGGAATCCACCGAGGCAGAGCTTATCAAACTGGTCGATCAGGCATTGCTTGCCGCCAAGCATAAGGGGGGTAATCGCGCTTATATCACCGCTTAGGTTCATATTCATTGACCGTGGCGGTGGGCAACACTGTTCTACGGGCCGAGCACAGGCTCCGCGCCTTTGGGGAACAGCACCCACATCTGGCCGCCCTGTTTCATGCGCCCCGCCTGAATGCCCGCCTGCTCGCCGAAACCCCAGAAAAAATCGGCGCGCACCGCGCCCTTGATTGCGCCGCCGGTGTCCTGTGCCAGCATCAAGCGGTTCAGCGGCTCGGTGGTATTCGGGTAGGTGGTCGCGAGGAATACCGGTGCGCCGAGCGGGATGGTGCGCGGGTCCACTGCGATGCTGTAGGTCTCAGTCAGCGGTACGCCCAGCGCACCCAGCGGCGCGGACAAGCCATTCGGCAATTCGCGGAAAAATACATAGCTGGGGTTTTGCGCCAGCAGCGCATAAAGTTTTTCCGGGTATCGTTCTGCCCAGCCCTTGATGCCCTGCATCGAGGCTTCTTCGATCTTGAGCTCGCCCATTTCGACCAGCTTTTTGCCGATGGAAATATACGGATGACCGTTCTGTTCGGCGTAACCGACTTTCACCATACTGCCGTCCGGCAATTCGATGCGCCCCGATCCCTGGATTTGCAGGAAGAACAGATCGACCGCGTTATCCACCCAGAATAATTCGCGCCCTTGCAGCGCGGCATTTCCTGCTTCGATCTCGGCGCGATTGTAATAAGGCAAGACGCGTTTGCCTTGCAGCCGCCCGCGCAAACGCATGCCCTTTAGTTGCGGATAGGCCTCGCCCAGGTCGATGGTCAACAGATCGTCCGGCACGGCATACAGCGGATAGCGGAAACGCTCTGTCCTGATGCGGCTGCCGGCCAGCTTTGGTTCGTAATAGCCGGTAACCAGCCCTTGCGAAGAGCCATCGGGATTGAATACCTGGTAGGGCGTGAAGTCTTCCTCAAAAAAAGCGCGCAACGCGGCATTATCGGTCTGCGCCAATTCTCCGGTGCGCGCACATACCGCCTGCCAGTCAGGCTTGTCCTTCAGCGCGCGGCAGCTTTGCAAAAAGGCCGCCCAGGCCGGCTGCAAATCTGTCGTCTGCCAGTCCGGCAGCATCTCCCATTTGCTTACCGCAAACGGCGCGGCGGGAAGCGCAACAGGCGGGACGGCGGGCGGCTTGGGCGGCGCGGCGCAGGCGGCAAGAAAAACCAGCGGCAGTAACGCGACCCGTAGGGGCAATTCATGAATTGCCCTCACCGCATTATCCATTAACCTGCTAATGCAGAACACGCGGCACACTCAATACAAATTGCGGAATCTCGACATCGAACTGCGTGCCGTCGTCGGCATGCATCCGATAGCTGCCGCGCATCGTGCCGACCTGTGTGGACAGCACCGTGCCGCTGGTGTATTCAAAACTCTGGTTCGGTTTAAGCAATGGCTGCTCGCCCACCACTCCCTGTCCGCGCACCTCCTGAACATGGTTGTTGGCATCGGTGATGATCCAGTGACGGCTGGTGAGTCTGGCGGCGATGCCGCCGAGATTGGTGATGTTGATGGTGTAGGAAAACACGAAGCGATTGCCCGCTTCATCGGATTGATCCGGCAGGTAATTTACCTGTGTTTTTACGATGAAACCATGTGGGTCATTTTTTTCCATGCGCGGCATTTGAACCGATTTTCTTCTGGCTCGCAAGATGGAATATCGGGGAACCCTGAAAATTCGCTTTTGCGGGATGACAAGCCGCACGATGCCTGTGGCCGGAGTTGCGGCACACAACAGCGAACGGCAACGAAGAGGATGCGTGACACTAAAAGGAAAAATCCGCTTCGGCTGTCACATTGCGGCCCGGCAGCAAGAAGTATGAATAGGCTTTTTTATCCAGCAGATTATTGACCGCAACCGAGCCCTTCACCATCTTGGAGAACGCATAGCCGAGCTTGGCGTTCACCATGGTGTGTGCATCATAGCTGCCCGGCACGCCTTCCACGATGTCGGTATTTTGCGCATTCCAAAAAATATGGCTGACGTAGCGCGCATTCAGCGTGCCGGACCAGGCTCCCTGCTGCGCAGTCAACCCGATGCCGGCGATGTTTCTGGGGGAATCGGTCAGCCGTTTGCCGACGCTCAACGGGTCGGTTGTGTTTTCCAGCATTTTTGAGTCGATATAAGCATAGTTGGCATCCAGCTCCAGCCATCTTGCCAGTTTTGCCGTAGCGCCCAGTTCAATCCCATTAACTTTTGCTTTGCCAGCGTTAATGCGCAGTGAGTTGGTCGTGCTGACCTGCATCAGGTAAATCAGGCTGCTCAGACGGGTATCATAATAAGTGGCGGTAACCTTGGTGTTTTCCGTAAAGTGAAATTCGCCGCCCACCTCCCATGTGGTGCCGCGCTCGGGCTGAAGATTGGGGTCGCCCGCAGTCGTCCTGCCTCTGCTGGTCGTCGTCACGTAAAGATCCTGGTTGGTCGGCGCGCGGAAAGATTTTCCGAAAGAGGCGCGCAATACGGTTATTGCCGTCGGTTTGTACACCGCAGACACCTTGGGGCTGAATGCGGAGACGCTGCGTGTCGGATAAAGCATCGTACCGGCTGGTACGATATTACTGAAATTATTGCCCCTGGTTTCCCAGTCATCCCATCGTCCACCCAGATAAACTTTGAGCGCATCCGTTGCGCTGATTTCATCCTGCGCAAAAATGGAAGTGGTGGTCGAATGGCCGTTGTAACCGCTGTTCACGGCAGTTTTGGAGCCCGGATCGCGCCAGTTGAAAAGCGTATAAATTTGCTGGTTTACCGAGTCTTGATGCAGCGCCAGCCCCGTTACCATGAGGTGATTGTTGCCTAGCGGAAAACTCAACTGAACAGTGCCGTCTAGGCCGTCATTCGGTGTGTCCGAAAGCGTGCCTGCGCCGCTGTTCCAGGTGGCAGCGGGGCTTGCCAGCGTAAAGTTATAGGTGCGCTCGATTTTTCCGAGGTCGGCTTTCAGCAGGTAGTCGTTGCCGATGGTTCCGTCATAACCGACAAAATAACGGGTTGCGGACTCATGCAGCGGCAGAAACGAGAATAGGGTGAAATCGTAATTCGTCAGGGCGACACGCTGCCCATTGATGCTGAGCGTCCCGCTTGAAACCGGCGCGCCGGTAGCGGTATTGCTGAGATAGGTATTGAACTGGATGTAACCCTGCCTGGTTTCCTGATGATTGACTCCGGCGTAAATCTTGTCGCGGGCATTCAGGTCATAGAACAGCTTGGCGGTGGCGTTGGTAGAATTCCACGGTGCAGTTCCCAAATCACCCACCAGATAGGTCGGCACGCCCTCCCTGGTAGTGATGGCCTGTGCACCGGTGACAGGTGTGCCAGGAGTGCAGGGTGCAGGAGCAGGTGGGCATGACGGAGCCTTGACGACAAAATCGTTCACGTAGCTGTCGCGGTTCTGATAGCCGAGTCCGCCCGCGAACCCCAAGCCGTTTTCCATCTTGTCGCGGAAATAAATGCTGGCATCCTCGCCGCTGGCAGCGCTCCAGCCTTTCTTTATCTTGGCGGTGAACTCGCGCTTGTCCGGTTGCTTGGTAATGATGTTGATGACTCCGCCGATCGCATTGCTGCCATACAGCGCAGAAAACGCGCCGGGTACGACTTCGACACGGGCGATATCCTCGATAAACGGAACCCGCCAGTTCACTTTCCCGGAACCGGCATCCTGGATGGGCTGCCCATCGAGCAAAATGAGCGTTCTGGTCTGGTCGATACCGCGCAGCGACATGCCGCTCGTTCCTATGGTGCCCTGCGACTGGCCGAGCGCGCCGCCGCGCAAATAGAGGCTGGGCACCTGATCCAGCACATCGCCGAGGCGCGAGGCATTTTTTGTTTCAATATCTTGGGCATTGACTACCGTTACGGCGGCAGGCGCAGCGGAAAGCGTAGCGCTGGTTCTGGTTGCCGTCACCACCACCTCGCCCAACTCCACCTCTTCCCCGCTTTCCGCTGCGCCCGCCGCGTTGGTCAGGCCAAAAATGCAGCCCAACGCCAATAGCAATCGTCCTTTGTTTAGCCGAGTTTTCATAATGTTTCTCTATGGATTTATGGGTGAAACAAAAAAGGGCGGGTCACCCCGCCCTTCAACTGCATGTTTTTCCAGCATGCCGCCATTCCAGCAAAGATCGCCGGAACGACGGAAGCAGAATTGACTATAGAACCTTAGTAAATATCGTGCATCGTGTTGTTGACGTTGAAGTGGCCGGTAGGCGTAATCAGCCTTGGATCATCGATTACTTTCTTCAGCTTGCGCGTCTTGTCATCAACCACAACGAGAGCGGACTTCTTGTCGGCGGCGTTCCAGACAGCAAACCATACTTCGTCGCCGGCCTTGTTGTATTCCGGTTGAACGACACGCTTGGCGCCTTCACCCAGATTGGCCCATTCGGCAATCGGCAACACGGTGACGCCTTTTTCAAGATTATTGATGTCAAGCACCCCGATCGACTGGCTGGTCTTGGCATCCTTGTTGAGCGGTGCGTCGACCCACAGGTTGGTTGACTTCGGATGGCTCTTGATGAACAACGAACCGCTGCCAAGGCCCTTGATGGTACGCACCACTTTCCATGCGTGCTGCTTGTGTTTAATCGGGTCGGTGCCGATCACCGCGATGGTGTCGTCACCCAGGTGGCTGGTGGCCCAGACCGGCCCGAATTTCGGATCGATGAAGTTGGCGCCACGGCCCGGATGCGGAACCTTGCCCACGTCGATCGTCGCGGCCAGCTTGCCTTCCTTGATATCGATCACCGCGATCTTGTTGGAGGCGTTGGCGGCATCCATGAAGTAGCGTTTGGTGGATTCGAAGCCGCCGTCATGCAGGAAGCGCGGGGTGTCGATCGTAACCGTCTTCAGATTGTTCAGGTCCGAGTAGTTGACGATCAGCACCTTGCCGGTTTCTTTCACGTTGACCATGAATTCGGGCTTGTAGTGGGAAGCCACGATAGCCGCGACGCGCGCTTCCTTGACAAACTCGTTGGTTTCGGAGGCTATGCCGCTGGTCGCAACGACTTTCAGCGGCTTCAAGGTGTCGCCTTCGTGGATCACGTATTGCGGCGGCCAGTAGGTGCCGGAGATTGCATATTTGTCTTCCCAGCCCTTGAACTTGGAGGTTTCCACCGAGCGCGCCTCGACGCCGGTCTTGACTTCAGCCACGACGGCGGGTGTTGGCATCCACAAGTCGATCAGGCTGAGCTTGGAATCGCGGCCGGTTACATACAGATAGCGGCCGGATGCGGAATAGCGCGAAAT
>JACPEI010000056.1 GCA_016183575.1 Nitrosomonadales bacterium
ATACAGTGAGACAGAAAAAACTCACTCAGGAATAGAAACAAAAAAAGAAACAGAAAACCGGGGCAGCGCCGTTCCGCTGCATGTGCAAGGTTACCCTCTTAAACTCGATGCATTATTGTCTTGACGGAGGGGTCCGCTATACGCTACCGCCTGCTGGCACATGATGCGTCCACTGACACCTCTCGCGTGGAACTGGAGCCGGTCACCGGCCGCACCCACCAGTTGCGGGTGCACATGGCGGCCATCGGGCATCTGATTCTGGGAGATGCGCTGTACGGGGGAGAGGCAGAGGGCAGGGCGGAGCGCTTGCTGCTGCATGCCAGCGCGCTGAGCTTTGCCCATCCGCTCAATGCGGAGCTACTGAGTTTTGCGAGCGACCCGTCGTTTTAGCGTGGTGTATTTGGAGCAGAGGAAATTGCTCCGCTTCTAATTCAAAAGTGAAATGTCGTAGGGTGCATTCCATGCACCAATGGCGATGGTGCATGGAATGCACCTTACAAGTCATTGCCGTTTTTAGAAATAAATAATGGAATTAAAGATTGAGCCGCCGGTACTGCACCGCCTCGGCGATATGCTGGGGCGCGATGCCATCAACCCCTTCCAGATCGGCGATGCTGCGCGCGACCTTGAGCACGCGGTGATAGGCGCGCGCGGAGAAGTTAAGGCGGCTGATCGCCTGTTGCAGCAGCGCGGCGCCTTGCGCATCCGGTATGCATAACGCGTCGATCTCGGTCACCGAAAGCTGCGCGTTGGCCTTGTCCTGGCGCGCGAGTTGGCGTTGCCGCGCGACTTCCACACGCGCCTGCAAATCTGCGCTGGCTTCGCCGTCCGCCTTGTTGAGCAAGTCATTCTGCGCCACGGCGGGCACTTCGATCTGGATGTCGATGCGATCCAGCAGCGGGCCGGAAATCTTGCTGCGGTAGCGCGAAACCTGATCCGGCGTGCAGCGGCATTTGCCGTTGTAATGGCCGAGATAGCCGCAAGGGCAGGGGTTCATTGCGGCGATGAGCTGGAACTGCGCCGGAAAATCGGCGCGCCGCGCGGCGCGCGAAATGGTGATGCGCCCCGATTCCATCGGTTCGCGCAACACTTCCAGCACGCTGCGCTCGAATTCCGGCAACTCGTCGAGAAACAACACGCCGTGCAAGGCCATCGAGATTTCGCCGGGACGCGGATTGCTGCCGCCGCCGACCAGCGCCACGCCGGATGCGGTGTGGTGCGGCGACCGGTATGGCCGCGTCTTCCATTTCGCTACATCGAAGCTGCCGTCCAGCGATTGCAATGCCGCGCTCTGCAACGCCTCGGCCTCGGACATCTGCGGCAGGATGCCGGGGAAGCGCGCCGCCAGCATGGATTTTCCGGTTCCCGGCGGGCCGATCATCAGCACGCTATGCCCGCCGGCGGCGGCGATTTCCAGCGCGCGCTTGACTTGCGCCTGCCCTTTGACTTCGCGCATGTCCGGGTAATGCGGCGCGATCCTCTGCGGCTGGCTGATATACGGTGCGAGGGTTTCGCGTCCGGCGAGATGCGCGGCCACTTGCAGCAGCGATTGCGCCGGGTACACGGTCGCCTCCTCCACCAGCGCGGCTTCGGCGGCATTCGCCTGCGGCAGGATGAAGGCGCGCCCGCTGTTGGCGGCGCGGTAAGTCATCGCCAGCGCGCCGCGTATCGGGCGCAGTTCGCCGGTCAGCGCGAGCTCTCCGGCATATTCATATTCGGCGAGCTTGTCGGAGGGGATCTGCCCGGTCGCGGCGAGGATGCCGAGCGCGATGGGCAGATCGAAGCGCCCGCTTTCCTTGGGCAGATCGGCGGGGGCGAGATTGACGGTGATGCGGCGCGCCGGAAAATCGAACTGACAGTTCTGCAACGCGGCGCGCACGCGATCCTTGCTTTCCTTGACTTCGGTTTCCGGCAAACCGACGATGGTGAAGCTGGGCAAACCGTTGGCGAGGTGCACCTCGACGGTAACCAGCGCCGCCTCCATACCGGACAATGCGCGGCTGTACAGGACAGCCAGACTCATAAGGTTGTCATTCCCGCCTGACCGGAGGCCAGTGAAGGTAGCGTGCGCTGTGCGCACGTTTTTGATCTGTGTCGTGCGCACAGCGCACGCTACCTTGGTTCACGATTACTTCGCGGTCGTGTTGCGCTGCGCCTCCAGTTCAGCGACGCGCGCTTCCAGCGCAGTGAGCTGTTCGCGCGCGCGTCCCAGCACTTGCGCCTGGATGTCGAACTCTTCGCGCGTTATCAGGTCGAGCTTGGTGAAGCCTTGCGCGAGCATGGCGCGGACATTTTTCTCAATGTCTTTGGCCGGACTGTTCTTCAACAGTTCGCTGAGTTTGGCGGACAGGTCATCAAAAATTTTCGTGTTAGGCATGATTCAGTCTCCCGTAGTTGATACGCCCCGAAGTGTAGCAATTTAAACACTTGCTTGCCGCACCTAATGGGTGCGATGGCATTTTGCTGCGCACCAGGATATTGCATTGGCCTGTTCTGAGGAGGCTGTGCTGCATCGCAACATATTGTAATGAAATAGCAATTTTATCTGGCATGTATCCTGCTAAAGAAGCTGTGCGGATATTGTTATGCCGTTCTCAACTCAAAAAAGGAATCATGATGAAAACGAACGAAGTGAGTTTCAGCGGAGCTAAAACGCGTAAAGCAAGTTTCAGCGGAGCTAAAAGTAAATTGCTGAAGTCTTTGATGTTGGCCGCGTTGGCATTGCCCGGCGCAGCAATGGCGGCGGATGCACCGGTATCTCCGCATATGTTTAGCGCGAATGTCGGTTTCACCACCGACTATATTTTCCGTGGCATCTCGCAAACCTCCGGCAATCCGGCGGTGCAGGGCGGCATCGACTACTCACATTCCAGCGGCCTGTATGCGGGCGTATGGGGCTCGAATGTGAGTTGGATCGCCGACAGCGGCGCGGTGGCGACCGGCAGCGTCACCATGGAGCTGGATACCTACTTCGGTTTCCGCAACAGCTTCGCCGAAGACTTCACCTATGACGTCGGCTTCATCCGTTACAACTATTTGGGCAACTACACAGCCGCCGCCGGTTTTGCCAAGGCCGATACCGATGAACTCTACGGCGCGATCGGCTACAAGTGGATTGCGGCCAAGTATTCCTACGGCCTGGGCCAATTCCTGACGGTCCCGGGAGCAGCGGGTACCAACTACCTTGAAATCAACGCCAGTGTTCCCGTTGCCGACACCGGCATCACTTTCGGTGCGCATGTCGGCAAGCAGACCTACAAGGGTGCTGCGGCAGCGGCCTTCGCCAACACGCCCACTTACACCGACTACAAGCTGAGCGTATCCAAGGACTTCAGCGGTTACGTGGTCGGACTGGCTTACACCGACACCAACGCCAGCCCGTTCTATACCTATCCTGCATTTGGCGGCGATTGGGGCAAGGGCACCGCCGTATTGTCGGTGACACATGCGTTTTAAATAAACCGCCGGGGCGATTCCTGCCCCTTCACATGGAATAGGAGAATGTCATGAAAATGGTCGTCGCTATCATCAAGCCGTTCAAGCTGGACGAGGTGCGCGAGGCGCTTTCCGCGATCGGCGTGCAGGGCATCACCGTCACCGAAGTCAAGGGCTTCGGGCGGCAAAAGGGCCACACCGAGTTGTATCGCGGCGCGGAATATGTGGTGGATTTTCTGCCGAAGATAAAGTTGGAAGCCGCCGTGCAGGCCAGTTTGCTGGAGCAGGTGCTGGAGGCCATCGAAAAATCCGCGCGAACCGGCAAGATCGGCGACGGCAAGATTTTCGTATCCGAACTCGAACAGGTGATTCGCATTCGCACCGGCGAGTCCGGCGCGGATGCCTTGTAAGGAGACAGGCCATGAACGCAATAAAGAAAATACTCGCATTTTTTGCCCTGATGGCGGCGCTATGCGGCCTGTCCGCAGCGGCGCTTGCCGAGCAAGTTGCCAGTGCGCCTGTGCCCGACAAGGGCGACACCGCATGGATGCTGGTTGCCACCATACTCGTCATCCTCATGTCGCTGCCCGGCCTGGCGTTGTTTTACGGCGGCCTGGTGCGCGTCAAGAACATGCTGTCGGTGCTGGCGCAAGTGTTCGCCATCTTCTGCCTGATCTCCATCCTGTGGGTGATGTACGGCTACAGCCTGGCGTTCACCGCAGGCGGCGGCATGAATGACGTCATCGGCGGATTCTCCAAGGCGTTTCTCGCCGGGGTGAGTACCGATGCGGTGGTGGAAACCTTCAGCAAGGGGGTTGTAATCCCCGAGATGCTGTTCATGGTGTTCCAGCTCACCTTCGCGGCGATCACCGTGGCGCTGACCGTGGGCGGCTTCGCCGAACGCATCAAGTTCTCCGCGCTGCTGGTGTTCGCCGCGCTGTGGTTCACCTTCTCGTATCTGCCGATGGCGCACATGGTGTGGTTCTGGGGCGGCCCTTCGGCTTACGCCGATCCGTCCGGCTTCATCTTCGGCAAGGGTGCGCTGGACTTCGCGGGCGGCACGGTGGTGCATATCAACGCGGCAATGGGCGCCTTGATGGGTGCCATCGTGCTCGGCAAGCGCATCGGCTACGGCAAGGAAGCGATGGCGCCGCACAGTCTGACGATGACGATGATCGGCGCATCGCTGCTGTGGGTGGGCTGGTTCGGCTTCAACGCCGGTTCCAACCTCGAAGCCACCGGTACGGCAGTGTTGGCGATGGTGAATACCGTGGTCGCGACCGCTGCCGCCGCGTTCTCGTGGATGCTCGCGGAATGGCTGCTGAAGGGCAAGCCGAGCATGCTGGGTCTGGCTTCCGGTGCGGTCGCCGGCCTGGTCGCGGTCACCCCGGCGTGCGGCTTCATCGGCCCGATGGGCGCGATCTTGCTGGGCTTGCTGGCGGGTATGGTTTGTTTCTGGGGTGTCACCGGCCTGAAGAAACTGCTCGGCATCGACGACTCGCTGGATGTGTTCGGCATCCACGGTGTGGGCGGCATCCTGGGCGCGCTGGCGACCGGCGTGCTGGCGTCGCCCGGCCTCGGCGGTACCGGTGTGTACGACTACGCCGCAGGCAAGGTGGCGGAGTACTCCATCATCGGGCAAGTGACCAGCCAGGCCTGGGGCGTGGGTGTGACGATCCTGTGGTCGGGCGTTGTCAGCTTCGTGCTGTTCAAGCTGATCGATCTGGTTATGGGGTTGCGTGTGGCGGAAGAGGAAGAACGCGAAGGGCTGGATACTACCTCGCACGGTGAACGCGCTTACAGCCTGTAATTCCATTTCTAAATTCTTTCGTAGGGCGGGCTCTGCCCGCCGATTGTCGAATGGTTGTCGGGCGTAGCCCGACCTACGGATCGTTGAGCCATTTGAAATGGAATAAACCCCTACCGAGATACCTTTTTACTGTGGGAACGGCATGATGGATACAAAGAAGACAAAGCTGGTCGTCATCGGCAACGGCATGGCCGGGATACGCGCGCTGGAAGAATTGCTCAGGCTCGCCCCGGACATGTACGACATCACCGTGTTCGGCGCCGAGCCATATGGCAACTACAACCGCATCCTGCTGTCGCCGGTGCTTGCCGGGGAAATGACGATCAAGGACATCATGCTGAACGATGTCGATTGGTACGCGCAAAACGGCATCACCCTGCACCTGAACAGGACGGTGACGCAAATCGACCGCGTGCGGCGCAAAGTGATCGCCGCCGACGGCACCGAAGCCGGGTATGACCGCCTGCTGCCCGCTACCGGTTCCAACCCGTTCATGCTGCCGGTGCCGGGCAAGGATTTGCCCGGCGTGATTTCCTACCGCGACATCAGGGACACCGACGAGATGATCGAAGCCGCGTCGCGTTACCGCCACGCGGTGGTGATCGGCGGCGGGCTGCTCGGTCTGGAAGCGGCGAACGGCCTCAGGCTGCGCGGCATGGACGTGACCGTGGTGCACCTGATGCCGTGGCTGATGGAACGCCAGCTCGATCGCACCGCCGCCGGCCTGTTGCAACAATCGCTGGAAGCAAAGGGCCTCAAGTTCATGCTGGAAAAGCAGACGGCGGAACTGGTTGCCGGGGAATCGGGGCGTGTATCCGCAATCCGATTCAAAGACGGTGAAACGCTGCCTGCCGACCTGGTAGTGATGGCGGTCGGCATCCGCCCCAACACCGGGCTGGCCGAAGCCGCCGGCCTGCATTGCGAGCGCGGCGTGGCGGTGAACGACACCATGCAGACCTACGATCCGCGCATCTACGCGGTGGGCGAATGTGTGTCGCATCGCGGCATCGCTTACGGTCTGGTGGCGCCGCTGTTCGAGCAAGCCAAGGTGTGCGCCAACCATCTGGCGCAGCTCGGCATCAGCCGCTACACCGGCTCGGTTACTTCGACCAAGCTCAAGGTCACCGGCATCGACCTGTTTTCCGCCGGCGATTTCACGGGCGGCGAGGGCACGGAGGAAATCGTGTTGAGCGATCCGTCCGGCGGCGTGTACAAAAAGCTGGTGGTCAGGGACGAAAAAATTGTCGGCAGCGTGCTGTACGGTGATACCGCGGACGGGTCATGGTATTTCCAGTTGCTGCGCGACGGCCAGAATATCCGCGAGTTGCGCGGCCGCCTGATGTCGGGCCAGAGTCATCTCGGCAACAGCGGGCATCAGGGCCAGAACAATGCGGCGTCCATGCCGGACGACATGGAAGTATGCGGCTGCAACGGCGTATGCAAAGGCACCATCGTCAAGGCGATCAAGGAGAAAGGCCTGTTCACGCTGAATGATGTGCGCAAACACACCAAGGCTTCTTCTTCATGCGGCTCATGCACCGGACTGGTGGAGCAGATCCTCGCCTCCACCATCGGCGGCGCCTACCAGCCTGTGGACGTCAGCAGAAAACCCGTTTGCGGCTGCAGCGACTACACCCACGAAGAGGTACGCAAGGCGATCGTTGAGCGCAAATTGAAATCGATTCCGGAGGCAATGGGGTTTTTTGAGTGGCGCAACGTGAACGGCTGCGCCTCCTGCCGTCCGGCGCTCAACTACTATTTGTTGTGCGCCTGGCCGCATGACTACCAGGACGACCCGCAGTCGCGCCTCATCAATGAGCGTGCCCACGCCAATATCCAGAAGGACGGCACTTACTCGGTCGTGCCGCGCATCTACGGCGGGGTGTCGACTCCCGCACAATTGAAGCGCATCGCCGAAGTGGCGGAGAAATATGCCGTGCCGACGGTGAAGATCACCGGCGGCCAGCGCATCGATTTGCTCGGCGTGAAGAAGGAAGACTTGCCGAAAGTCTGGGCCGATCTCGACATGCCCTCCGGCTTCGCTTACGGCAAATCGATCCGCACGGTCAAGACCTGCGTCGGTTCGGAGTGGTGCCGTTTCGGTGTACAGGATTCGACCAGCCTGGGCATCGCGCTGGAGAAAGAGCTCGACCGCATGTGGGCGCCGCACAAGGTAAACCTCGCCGGCTCCGGTTGTCCGCGCAACTGCGCCGAGGCTACCATCAAGGATGTCGGCATCGTCGGCGTCGATTCGGGCTGGGAAATCTATGTCGCCGGCAACGGCGGCATCAAGGCGGAAGTGTCGCTGTTTCTCGTCAAGGTGAAGAGCGCGGAGGAGGTGATGGAATATGCCAGCGCCTTCATCCAGCTCTACCGCGAGGAGGCGCGTTACCTCGACCGCACCGTGCATTGGGTGCAGCGCGTCGGCATGGACTATGTGAAG
>JACPEI010000058.1 GCA_016183575.1 Nitrosomonadales bacterium
CGCACGTCAAGGCGGGGAAGGAATTGAGGGAGCGGGTCTGTCAGCAGAAGCCCTGATTCTGTTTTGAAGCGTTAAATGGCGGCATATCGCAAGGTATAGCCGCCATTTTTTATGCTATCGTTGCAATGGTCTTTCAGGGTGGATGCCATGCGTTATCTCAATTGGATTTTGCGTGCGGTGTTGTTCGTCGTGCTGCTCGGATTTGCGGTCAAAAACGACCAGCCGGTTACGCTGCGCTATTTTTTCGGCTATGAGTGGCAGTCTTCGCTGGTGATCGTGCTACTGATATTTTTTGCCGCCGGTGCGGCAGTCGGCGTGCTCGCGATGCTCACCAACGTGCTGCAGCAGCGCCGCGAAATTGCGCGCCTGAAACGCGATCTGCGCGTCAAGAACAAGCTGGCCGGGGTCGGCGAGACGCAGCAGATACCGATCCAACCCTCCTGATTGTTTTTTTTGTATCGAATTTGAACCCTGGATGCTGCTGATCTTCCCGCTGTTTTTCGGCATGGGATGGCTGGCCGCGCGCATCGACATCAAGGAGCTGCTCTCGGAATCGAGCGCGCTGCCGCAATCGTATTTCCAGGGGCTGAACTTCCTGCTCAACGAGCAGCAGGACAAGGCCATCGAGGCCTTCATCGAGGTGGTCAAGGTCGATCCGCAAACCATCGAGCTGCACTTCGCGCTGGGCAGCCTGTTCCGCCGGCGCGGCGAGGTGGATCGCGCGTTGCGCATGCACCACAACTTGGTGGATCGCGCCGATCTCGATGACGACAAGCGCCAGCAGGCGATTTTTGAGCTCGCGCAGGATTATCTGAAGGCGGGCATTTTCGACCGCGCCGAGAGCCCGAGAGTCTGTTCCGCGAGCTGGGGAACACCCGCTATGCCAAACCCGCGCTGGAATTCCTGCTGGAGCTGTTCCAGAAGGAGCATGACTGGCTCAAGGCGATCGATGTGGCACAGCGGCTGACGGAAGTATCCGGACAGTCCTACGGCAAGCTGGCCGCCTTTTTCTATTGCGAACTGGCGAGCGAGGAGATCGCGGATGACAATCCCGCCGCGGCGCGCGGGCATCTGCAGCAGGCGCTGGCTACTTATCCGAACGCGGTACGCGCCACCATGATGCTGGGCGACATGGCGGGCAGCGAGGGCAGGCTCGATGAGGCGATCGCCATCTGGAAGAACATCGAGGCGCAGGACGCGCAATACCTGCCGCTGGTTGCGGAGCGCCTGCTGAATGCCTATCGCAGCCTGGACCACGAGGCGGAGGGTGTTGCGCTGCTGCGCGATTACCTGGGCAAATACCACTCGCTGGACCTGATGAACGTGGTGTTCGACGGCGTGCTGAAAAACGAGGGATCGGGTTCCGCCTACCAGCTGGTGCGCGACGAGTTGCAGCGCAATCCAACCCTGCTCGGGCTGGACAAGCTGCTCGAGGCGCGGCTGCTGGAAGTGCCGATGGAGCGGCGCGC
>JACPEI010000059.1:0-18937 GCA_016183575.1 Nitrosomonadales bacterium
GCCGCGAGCCACGCCAGGGACATCGCGCCGATCCCCGGCGTGTCGTGGAACATGATGACCGCGATCTGCATCCTGCTGTTCATCGGCGCGATGGGCAAGTCGGCGCAGTTCCCGCTGCATGTCTGGCTGCCCGACTCGATGGAAGGCCCGACCCCGATCTCCGCGCTGATCCACGCCGCGACCATGGTGACTGCCGGTATCTTCATGGTGGCGCGCATGTCGCCGCTCTACGAGCTGTCGGAAACGGCGCTGTCGTTCGTCATGGTAATCGGCGCGATTACTGCGCTGTTCATGGGTTTCCTCGGCATCATCCAGAACGACATCAAGCGCGTGGTGGCCTATTCCACGCTGTCGCAGCTCGGCTACATGACCGTGGCGCTCGGCGCATCGGCCTACTCGGTGGCGATCTTCCACCTGATGACCCATGCGTTCTTCAAGGCGCTGCTGTTCCTCGCCGCCGGCAGCGTGATCATCGCGATGCACCACAACCAGGATATCCGCTACATGGGCGGCCTGAGAAAATACATGCCGATCACCTGGATCACGTCGCTGATCGGCTCGCTGGCGCTGATCGGCACGCCGTTCTTCTCCGGCTTCTATTCCAAGGACAGCATCATCGAGGCAGTCGCGCTGTCGCATCTGTCAGGTTCCGGCTTCGCCTACTTTGCGGTGGTGGCCGGGGTGTTCGTCACCGCCTTCTATTCGTTCCGCATGTACTTCCTGGTATTCCACGGCAAGGAGCGCTATGACGAAGCGCCGCATCCTTCGACAAGCTCAGGACAGGTTGATCATCATGCCGCCGACGCGCATGCGCATCTTTCGACAAGCTCAGGACAGGCTGATGACCATGCTGCGGTAAGCGATGCACATGACGATCATGGGCATCACGGCGGCAAGCCGCACGAGACGCCTTGGGTGGTGACGCTGCCGCTGATCCTGCTGGCCATTCCTTCCGTGCTGATCGGCTATATCGCCATCGAGCCGATGCTGTATGGCGGCTATTTCGGCGACGCGATCTTCATCGCCGAAAACCACCCTGTGATGAGTGAACTGCGCGAGGAGTTCCACGGTGCATTCGCGATGGCGCTGCATGCGTTGACCATACAGAAGCGCTTCCAGTTCATCTACACCCTGCTCGACAACAAGTATTACTTCGACCGCTTCAACGACTGGTTCTTTGCCGGCGGCGCGCGCGGCGCGAGCGGCTTGCTGTGGAAGTTCGGCGACGTGAAGCTGATCGACGGATTGATGGTGAACGGCACGGCGAAACTGGTCGGGATGTTCTCCGGAGTGATGCGGCGTCTCCAGTCCGGTTATATCTACCACTATGCGTTTTCCATGATCATCGGCGTATTCGTGCTGCTGACCATGCGGAACTGGTTTTAACATGAAGCTCGTAGGGGCGATTCACGAATCGCCCGTTTGCCATATTGCCCGGCGAGGGCGATTCGTGAATCGCCCCTACAGGAAATATAAGGAATGACGGCATGATTTTTGGATTACCCGTAATTAGTGTTGCGATCTGGCTGCCGATCATCTTCGGCATATTGGTGTTGGCCACCGGCGACGACAAGAACGCTCCGCTGGCGCGCATCCTGGCCTTGGTCGGCTCAACACTCGGTTTCCTGGTGACGATCCCGCTGTATACCGGCTTTGTGAACGACACCTCGGAGATGCAGTTCGTCGAGCTGCATGACTGGATTGCGCGCTTCAACATCCATTATCACCTCGGCGTGGACGGCATCTCGGTGCTGTTCGTCCTGCTGACCGCTTTCTTTACGCCCCTCGTGGTACTGGCCGGCTGGCAGGTGATCGAGAAGCGCGTCGCGCAATACATGGCGTCCTTCCTGATCATGTCCGGTGTCATGATCGGCGTGTTTGCCGCGCTCGACTCCATCCTGTTCTATGTGTTCTGGGAAGCCATGCTGATTCCGATGTTCCTGATCATCGGCATATGGGGCGGGAAGAACCGCGTGTACGCGGCAGTCAAGTTCTTCCTCTACACCCTGCTCGGTTCGTTGCTGATGCTGGTGGCGCTGATCTACCTGTACAACCAGTCCGGCGGCAGCTTTGCTATTCTCGACTTCCATAAGGTCGAGCTGCCGATGATGGCGCAGATCCTGATCTTCATCGCATTCTTCTTCGCCTTCGCGGTGAAAGTGCCGATGTTCCCGGTGCACACCTGGTTGCCGGATGCGCACGTCGAAGCGCCGACCGGCGGTTCGGTGGTGCTGGCGGCGATCATGCTGAAGGTCGGCGCCTACGGCTTTCTGCGCTTCTCGATGCCGATTACACCGGACGCCAGCCATCAGCTGGCCGGCGTGATGATCGCGCTGTCGCTGATCGCGGTGGTGTACATCGGACTGGTGGCGCTGATGCAGACGGACATGAAGAAGCTGGTGGCGTATTCATCGATTTCGCACATGGGCTTCGTCACGCTGGGTTTTTTCATCTTCAACGCCTACGGCATGGAGGGCGCGCTGCTGCAAATGATCTCGCACGGCTTCGTATCCGGCGCGCTGTTCCTGTGCATCGGCGTGCTGTATGACCGCATGCACTCGCGCAACATCGCCGACTACGGCGGCGTGGCCAACACCATGCCGGTATTTGCCGCATTCTTCATGTTGTTCGCGATGGCCAACGTCGGGCTGCCAGGCACCAGCGGTTTCGTCGGCGAATTCATGGTTATCCTCGGCGCGGTGAAGGTGAATTTCTGGTACGCCTTCACTGCCGCGACCACGCTGATCTTCGGCGCGGCCTATACATTGTGGATGTACAAGCGCGTGATCTTCGGCGCGGTGGCAAACCACCATGTCGACGAACTCATCGACCTGACGCTGCGCGAAAAAGTGATCTTCGCGATCCTCGCGGTTACCGTGCTGGGCATGGGGCTGTATCCGTTGCCGTTCAGCGAAATCATGCATGTGTCGGTAAATGACCTGCTGGTGCATGTGGCGCGTTCCAAGCTGCCGTTGTAGGGCTAATTCATGAATTGCCCAGGCAGCCCCGTATTTTTGCAGCAGATTTTGAGGTGTATATGGATTTGATGACTGATTTGATGCCGGCCGGCGCGGAAATTTTTATGCTGGTCATGGCGTGTGTGATTCTGATTGCGGATTTGCTGATCAAGCAAAGCGGCAGGCTGGTCACCTATATGCTGGTGCAACTCACCCTGCTGGGCTGTTCGCTGATTACCGTCGGCACGCACGAGAACGGTGTGGTGTATGCCTTCAACAACATGTTCGTGGACGACCTGATGTCCGACGTGCTGAAGCTGCTGACCTATCTGGCGGTGTCGATGATGCTGGTGTATTCAAGGCTATATCTCACCGTGCGCGGCCTGTTCAGCGGCGAATTCATGGTGCTTGCCCTGTTTGCCACGCTCGGCATGATGGTGATGATCTCCGCCAACCATTTCCTCACCCTGTATCTCGGTCTGGAAGTGCTGTCACTGAGCCTGTATGCGATGGTCGCGTTGCAGCGCGATTCCGCCGTCGCCACCGAAGCCGCGATGAAATATTTCATCCTCGGCGCACTGGCTTCCGGCCTGCTGCTGTACGGCATGTCCATGCTGTACGGCGCGACCGGCTCGCTGGAACTGGGCGCGGTGTCAAGCGCGATCAAGTCGGGCGCAGCGGACAAGGACCTGCTGGTGTTCGGCCTGGTGTTCGTGGTCTCCGGCCTGGCATTCAAGCTCGGCGTGGTGCCTTTCCACATGTGGGTGCCGGACGTGTATCACGGCGCGCCCACCGCGATGACCATGCTGATCGGCTCGGCGCCCAAGCTCGCCGCCTTTGCGTTTGTTGCGCGCATTCTGGTCGAAGGGCTGCAACCGCTGGTGCAACACTGGTCCGGCATGCTGATCATCCTCGCCGTCGCCTCGATGGCGCTCGGCAACATTACCGCGATTGCGCAGACCAACCTCAAGCGCATGCTCGCCTACTCCACCATCGCGCATATGGGCTTCCTGCTGCTCGGCCTGCTGAGTGGCGGCATCGAAGGCTACGGAACTTCCATGTTCTACGCCGTGGTGTATGTGCTGATGACGCTCGGCGCGTTCGGCATGATCATGCTGCTGTCGCGCGAAGGTTTCGAGGCCGATACCCTCAATGACTTCAAGGGACTCAACCAGCGCAGCCCGTGGCTTGCCTTCATGATGCTGCTGCTGATGTTTTCGATGGCCGGCGTGCCGCCTACCGTCGGTTTCTATGCAAAATTCTCGGTGTTGAACTCTGTGGTGCAGGCGGGACATGTCTGGCTGGCTGTCGTTGCGGTGCTGCTCTCGCTGATCGGTGCGTTCTACTACCTGCGCATCGTCAAGCTGATGTATTTCGACGCGCCGGAAAGCCACGCGCCGATTGATGTCCGCTCGGATTCCGCGTTTCTGCTGAGCGTGAATGGCCTGGGCGTGCTGTTGCTCGGCCTGTTGCCCGGCACATTGATGTCGGTTTGTGCCGTGTCGGTGCAGCAATCATTGTTGCTGCATTAAACCAGCCTGTATGGCCACTTCAAAACTCCCGCCGCGTGCGGGAGTTTTTGTCTGTGCTCCAGAATTGCATGGCAAAATGCCGTCGGGACTCATTTGATTGCGGATCGAGGTTTTTAGTTAACCTAAAAAACGCAGTTGAAACTTGTAGGAGCGCGCCCTGCGCGCGAGCCGTCTGGTCGCGCGCAGGGCGCGCTCCTACAGGGGTCACCCAGAAGGTGAGTGGCATCAAAGATGCAAGAGCCAATCATCACGCGGGCTTGCATAAAATGCAAACGGTCAACTGCGGTTTTCAGGGTTAAAAAACCCGGGGCGAGATTTTTGTGTATTGAGTAAGAGGGTACCGTGGATTTGAAAGAAACCTGTCTGGATACGGCCGTGATGTACGACGGCAGCTTCATCAAGGTGCGCAAGGATCATGCGCGCCTGCCGGACGGCCAGGTGCATACCCGCGAATACATCGTCCATCCCGGTGCGGTCGCGGTGCTGGCGCTGCTCGACAACGGCAGGCTGGTGATGGAGCGCCAGTACCGCTACGCGCCGCAGCGCGAGTTCATCGAAATCCCGGCAGGCAAGATCGACCCCAGCGAAGATATCCTGTGCACCGCGCAGCGCGAACTGCTCGAAGAAACCGGCTATGCCGCCGGCGAGTGGACGCATCTTGCCACCACCTGGCCGTGCATCGGCTATGCCGACGAGCATATCGAATATTTCCTGGCGCGCGGCCTCACTCACCAAGGCCGTCAACTCGATGACGGTGAATTCCTCGAAGTGTTCGAGCTGTCCCTGCCGGAAGCGATAGAGTGGATCAGGCAAGGCAAAATCAACGACAGCAAGACCATCGTCGGCCTGTTCTGGCTGGAGAAGCATCTCAACGGCTGGCGTTAACCCTTTGGGCTTGCGCACCGTGCTGGTGCAAAACTGTGGTGCAGCGGCAATAAAGTGCACCAATTTCTCTTGCTTAAAGCGGCTTCAAGTTAACGCATTCTTAATTTGTTTATAGCCATCAGTCGGTTAGTATTATGGAACGGATCTTGCGTGCTTTTTGTAGTTTGCACCAAAGGAGATATGCATGGAAAACCTGAAATTCGGCAATGACGTCCTGTTTGTGTTGCTCGGCGCGATCATGGTATTGGCGATGCACGCGGGCTTCGCTTTTCTGGAGCTGGGCACGGTACGCAAGAAAAACCAGGTGAACGCGCTGGTCAAAATCCTGGCCGACTTCGCGGTTTCTACATTGGCGTATTTCTTCATCGGCTACAGCCTTGCTTACGGCGTGCATTTTTTCACCGGCGCGGAACAGTTGGCGCAAAAAAGCGGCTACGACCTGGTGAAATTCTTCTTCCTGCTTACCTTCGCCGCAGCCATTCCCGCGATCGTTTCCGGCGGCATCGCCGAGCGCGCGCGCTTCAACCCGCAACTGGCCGCCACCTTCGTGCTGGTCGGTTTTGTCTATCCGATCTTCGAGGGCATCGCGTGGAATGGGCGTTTCGGCGTGCAGGAATGGCTGACAGCGACATTCGGCGCGCCGTTCCACGACTTCGCCGGATCGGTGGTGGTGCATGCGGTGGGCGGCTGGATCGCGCTGGCGGCGGTGCTGCTGGTCGGCGCGCGGCGCGGACGCTACAGCAAGGAAGGGCGCATCGCCGCGCACCCGCCTTCCAGTATCCCGTTCCTCGCGTTGGGCGCGTGGATACTCACGGTGGGCTGGTTCGGCTTCAACGTGATGTCGGCGCAGGAAATCGGCAAGATCAGCGGTCTGGTCGCGGTCAATTCGCTGATGGCGATGGTGGGCGGCACATTGGCTGCGCTATGGGCCGGCAAGAACGATCCCGGCTTCGTGCATAACGGCCCGCTGGCCGGGCTGGTGGCGATATGCGCCGGTTCCGACCTGATGCACCCGATCGGCGCGTTGCTGGTCGGCGGCGTGGCGGGCGCATTGTTCGTGGCGATGTTCACGCTGACGCAGAACCGTTGGAAGATCGACGACGTGCTCGGCGTGTGGGCGTTGCACGGCCTATGCGGCGCATGGGGCGGCATCGCCGCCGGCATCTTCGGCGCAAAGGCGTTCGGCGGCATCGGCGGCGTCAGCTTCATCGCGCAATTGTGCGGCACGTTGCTCGGCGTGGGGATCGCCTTCGCCGGCGGCTATGCGGTGTATGGCATGCTGAAAAAACTGGTCGGCATCCGCCTCGATGCAGAAGAAGAATTCAACGGCGCCGACTTGAGCATCCACAGGATTTCCGCGACGCCGGAAAGGGAATCGGGCTGGTAAGCATCTTGAATTGATTCAACCCAAGCCGGACGAGCCGGAACCAAAAAGGTGGCGGTTTTCGTAGGTCGGATGAGCGCAGCGCCTTCCGACACCTCCATGTCGGATAGCTTTGCATAGCCATTCGGCTAAGTCACCAAAATACGGTGACATAAGCCGCTGGTTAACGCTGCGCTCATCCGACCTACAACGGCACAATTCCGGGATCGCGGGCGTCTCGCCCGCATGCGGACGGGGACGTCCGCGCTTCCATATTCTTGTCACGTTTTGACATGACTTAACTTGTAAGTGACTAAAAACGGCAGTCGGCCGCTGGTGATTTCACGCGAATTCCCGTGGCAATTGATTCTTGCGGCTTTGCCGCAACTCACCTTTCGGGTGAGCCATTTGTAGGAGCGCGCCCTGCGCGCGAGCTGTCTGGTCGCGTGCAGGGCGCGCTCCTACGGCGTATTTGGCCATGCCGAATTCCGAGTGTTTCAGGGCGGGGGTGCATGCTCGGCGCAGAAGGCAGCGAGCCTGACGAGCAGGCGCTCCAGCGCCAGGTTGGCGGCGCGCACGCCGCCATAGGCATCCTCGGTCGCGGCATTCTCGGTCTCGTCGAACTCCGCGCTGGCGATTATCCGCCGCGTGCCGATGTCGATCAGTTGCGCGTTGAGCGTGAACTGCACCCGGCTCGGATGCACGCTGAAATCCTGCTGCAGCCGGACGAGTTCCGTATCCAGGCGCAGCGTGGCCGATACCGCAGAAGGGGCCGGCACCACCGCGTGGAATGCCCCGGAGCGCTCCAGTGCCTGGACCAGCAGCGGTGCAAGCATGCGTGCCGGCGTGTCCGCCCAGCGGTTGCGCGAGTACACCTCGAGCCCGTGCGCCTGGCGCACCCAGACCATCTGCGCGGTATCGAAGCCGGCGCGCGCGCGCGGCATGCTGACTGCGAGCACCAGATCGCGCCGTGCCGCTGGCGTGGAACGAACCGGTGCCGGGGCCGGATTGGCCTCGAGCAGATAGATGTTGTCCGGCGGGGGCGCGGACGGCAGCAGCGTCGAGCAGCCGCCGAGCAAGGTTATCGCGAGGGCAGATGCGAGGGCAGATGCGAGGGCTGCTGCAGTTGGTGCAACCGCTGCAAATCGCGCACGCCAAACAGTGTTGTTCGATGTCATTGGCAGCTCCGTCATGAGGGTCATTCAATTTCTAAATCAAAAGTGAAATATCGCAGGGTGCATTCCATGCATCAATGGCAATGGTGCATGGAATGCACCCTGCGTTATTCCTGTTTCTATTGCGAATTGGAGTAAGGATCATTCACCCGGCCCGGGTGGCACGGCGGGCCGGCCCTGCAGCAGCATGCCGGGATTGCGCTCCAATGTCTCGCTGAAGCGGCGCAGCGAGGCGGTGAGTTCGCGCAGCTCGGTGATCGTCTGGCGCGCTTCCGGCAGGGCTTCGGCGCGCAAGCTCTCGACGGTGTTCGCGGCATTCGATCCGGCGCGTGCGGTTTCGTTGGCCATCCGGTCGAAGGCATCAGCGCTGCGCTGGAGGCGCTGGAGCAGCTGCGGCAGCTCGGCGTTCGCGAGGGTGCCCGACAGGCGCTCCAGATTGGCCAGCGTGCGGCGCAGCGCGACGCGGTTTTCTTCGTCCAGCAGCGCGTTGATGCTTTCGCTGCTGCGGTTGAGGTTGGTGAGCAGCGCGGTGACTGCGGTATCCAGACGCAGCATCAGTGAAGGCCCGCTGCGGATCACTGGGTATTTCTCGCTGGGGCCGGCCTTTAGCGGCGGCGAGTCGTTGCCGCCGCCGGAGAGATCGACATGGGCGATGCCGGTCAGCCCCTGCACTTGCAGCACCGCCACGGTATCCTGCTTCACCGGTGTGCCGCGTTCGATGTCCAGAGTAAGCTGCACCAGCTTGGCGTTGCCCGGCGCGAGCGCGATACGGCGCACGCTGCCGACCTGCACGCCGCGATAGCGTACCGGGGCATCCAGGCTCAGACCGGACACCGATTCGCTCATGTAGACCAGGTAGGTATCGTAGGCCTTGTTGTAAGACTTGCCGCTGGAAAGCCACAGTACGCCGCCGATCAGCAGCGCGCCGAGTATCAGCACGAACGCCCCGACCACCGCAAAATTTACTTTCGATTCCATGCCTGCTCCCCTGCTCCCTGTACCCTGGTCCCCTGTTCCCGCGCCCCGCGCCCGCGCGGGCCGTAAAAATATTCCCGAATTATCGGATGCTCCGAGCGCGCCAGTTCCTGCATCGTGCCGTTGCCCAGGATACGCTCCTCGCCAAGCACCGCGACGCGGTCTGCGGCGCGCCACAGCAGGTCGAGGTCGTGGGTGACCATCATGATGGTGATTCCGAGCGCATCGCGCAACTGGTGCACCAGTTCGTCGATGCCGGCGGCGCTCAGCGGGTCGAGGCCGGCGGTCGGCTCGTCGAGGAACAGCAGTTCCGGATCCAGCGCCAGCGCGCGCGCCAGCGCCGCGCGCTTGCGCATGCCGCCGGAGAGTTCGCTCGGATACTTTGAACCGGCGTCGGCCGGCAGCCCGGTGAGGGCGATCTTGAGGGCGGCGATCTCATCGATCAGTGCCGCACCGAGGCGGGTGTGTTCCCTGAGCACCATCGCGACGTTCTCCGCCACGGTGAGCGAGCTGAACAGCGCGCCGCGCTCGAACATCATGCCCCAGCGGCGTCTGAGCGGCAGCGCCTGCTCGTCGGAAAGCCCGATCACTTCCTGGCCGAACACCCGGATCGAACCCGACACCGGCTGTTGCAGCATGATGATCTCGCGCAGCAGGGTCGATTTGCCGCAGCCGCTGCCGCCGACCAGCGCGAAAATATCGCCGCGGCGCACCGAGAGGCTCACGTCGCGATGCACCACCGCGTCGCCGAAACGGGTGTTCAGGTCGCGGATTTCGATGACCTCGTCCGGGACGGTAGTCGCAGCGGCGTTCGCGGCGGCACTCATAGTTTCAGCCAGCTGAAGACGATGGAAAACAGCGCATCGACCAGGATCACCAGGAAGATCGACTGCACCACGCTGACCGTGGTCTGCCGTCCGACGCTCTCGGCGCTGCCGTTCACCTGGAATCCCTGATAGCAGCCGACCAGCGCGATGATCACCGCGAACACCGGGGCTTTGCCGATGCCGATCAGGAACGATGTCAGGCTGACCGCATTGTCGAGGCGGTCGATGAAGGTGGCGAAGCCAACATCGAGCTGCGCGCGCGCCATGACCATGCCGCCGAGCACGCCCATGATGTCGGTATAAACGGTGAGCAGCGGCAGCGCGATCACCAGCGCGAGCACCTTGGGCAGCACCAGCAGGTCGAGCGGCCCGATGCCGATGGTGCGCAGCGCGTCGATCTCCTCGGTCACTTTCATGGTGCCGATCTGCGCCGCATAGGCCGAACCGGAGCGGCCGGCGACGATGATGGCGGTGATCAGCGGCGAAAGCTCGCGCACCATCGACAGGCCGACCAGATCGGCGATGTAGATGTTGGCGCCGACGCGCCGCAACTGTTCCGCCCCCTGGTAGGCGATGACGATGCCGAGCAGGAAGGAGAGCAGCCCGGTGATCGGCAGTGCCGCGACGCCGGCGGTCTGCAGGTTGTACAGGATGGACCGCCAGCGGATGCGCCGTGGCTGCTTCAGGGCACGCATCAGCGCATGCGCGCTGGCGCCGAGGAAGGACAACAGCCCGAGCGCACCGAGCAGACCTTCCCATGCGCTGCTGCCGAAACGGGCCAACACGCCGGGCGCATGCGGCGGCGCGATGGCAGGTTGCGCAGTGCGCGCGGCGGTCAGGCGCAGCAGCGCATCGAATTCCGGCCGCAGGCCGATGAAGCGCACGCTGCGCCCGCCAAGCTCCAGGTCGCGTCGCATGCGATGCAGCAGCCATGCGCCCGAGGTGTCCAGCGCGGTGACGGCCTGCGCGTCGATCAGCAGCTCGCCTTCGATTGGTAGCGCCAGCGCTCCCAGGCATGCCTCGATCCGGGTCTCGGTCTGCGCCGCCGAGCGCAACAGCCATGCGCCCTCGCAGCGCAGCTCGCGCGGCGTCGCGCCGGGACGGATATCCGCGGCTGCCTGCGTTGCGGTGTGGCGTGGCGTGGTCGGTACGTTCATCTGTCCTGTCGGTCGACACCGGGTTGAACGCGGGATTGCGATACGGGCAACCAGATGAACTGTTTCATTTCATCTTTATCATTTCATCTGGCGTTTCATCTGCCAAATGCTATGACGCCCCGTGTCGGCTGTCAAATGAATGCGGGCGCACCCCGGGCGCATCGGAGCGAGAAGAATCGCTTGTTACGGTTGTATATCTGCCATATTATCCTTTCAATGCACGGAGGCGGAGATTCGATTGTGAGGCAGTCATGAATAATCAACTCATATCCTTTATGTTGGGGGAGCAGTGTTATGCATTGCGCTTGTCCGCAGTGGAGAGGGTGGTTCGCGCTGTGGAAATCAACCCATTGCCGCAAGCGCCAGAAGTTGTAACCGGCATCATCAATCTTCAGGGACAGATCATCCCGGTCATCAACATGCGGCGGCGCTTCCGTTTACCGGAACGGGATATTGCGCTGACTGATTGCCTTGTTATCGCGCATACGGCGCGGCGCCCGGTCGGCCTGGTCGTAGATGCAGTAACCGACGTCTTCGAATATCCGGAGCAAAGCATCGCCGGAGCGGAAAGCATCCTCCCGGGCTTGGAGTATATCGAGGGGGTCGTGAAGCTCCGGGACGGGCTGGTGCTCATCCACGACCTGGACAAATTTCTTTCCCTTGAAGAAGAAGCTTCTTTGGCGCAGGCGCTGGAAACTACTTGAAAACAGCCATGCGGCATACTCTTTCCGATCAGCTGTTGTCACGCCTGATCGAATTTCTGGCGATGCGGATTGGCCTGTATTTCCCCAGCGGGCGCTGGGACGATCTCGAGCGGGGAATGAAGGCTGCCGCCCACAAACTCGGGGACGCCAGCGTGGAGGCGTATATCCACCGCGTGTTATCCGCTCCGCTGACCCATCAACAGATAGAAATTCTCGCCAGCCATCTGACGGTGGGAGAAACCTATTTTTTCCGCGACTGGCATAGTTTCGAGGCGCTCGAACAATATGTGCTGCCAGAATTGATCCGTTCCCGCCGTGATTCGGAGCGCCGTCTGCGCATCTGGTGCGCGGGCTGCTGCACGGGCGAAGAACCGTACTCCATCGCCATGCTGCTCGACCGGCTGTTGCCCGACTACGAGCAGTGGCATGTCACTGTATTGGCGACGGACATCAATCCGCAGTTTCTCCGCAAGGCTGCGGAAGGCATATATGGCAACTGGTCATTCCGCGGCACACCGGCCTGGGTCAAGGAGCGCTATTTCAAAACGGGGTCGCAGGGACACTTTGAAATCCATCCGCGCATCAAGAAGATGGTGACGTTTTCCTATCTGAATCTTGCCGATGACGTTTACCCATCGCTGTCGAACAACACCAATGCGATGGACATCATCTTCTGCCGCAATGTGCTGATGTATTTCACCGAGGAACTGGCGGAGAAAGTGGTCGGCAATCTGTATCATGCGGTTGTGGACGGCGGCTGGCTGGCCGTCAGTCCGGCGGAAGCGTCGCATACCTTGTTTTCCCGTTTCTCGACGGTCAATTTCACCGGGGCCACGTTTTACCGCAAGGTTGCGACGGATGATCTGCACCCGCCGCCCATGCCGCCGCAGCCCCTTGAAATACCTGCGCTTCGGCCTTCCCCGGAAACACCCCGGCGCACCGAAGCACTGCCGGCGGCAGGCGAAAAAACCGCGGCGCCGGCCGGGCCATTGCTGCAAAGACAGCATGAACCGGATGACCCATGCCTCATGGCCCGGTTATGCGCCAACCAGGGCAAGCTTGCCGAAGCGGCTGAATGGTGCGGGAAGGCGATTGTTTCGGACAAGCTGAATCCGCAAAATCATTATCTCCTTGCCACCATCCTGGAGGAACTGGGGCAGGATGATGCGGCGGAACAGTCGCTGAAGCGCGCACTTTATCTTGAACCGGACTTCGTGCTCGCGCACTTTGCCCTGGGAAACCTGCGCCTGTCCCAAGGCAGGCATGGCGAAACCAAACGGCATTTCGCGAATGCGCTGGCGCTGCTACAAAGGCTTCCGCTCGATGAAATCCTGCCCGAGTCGGATGGGTTGACTGCCGGGCGGTTGGGCGAGATCATCTCATCTGCACTGACGACCCTGCCGCGTGCTGCGGAAATGAGCGCTTGAGGAAGGCCATGAACGCCAACGAACCTGTATCGCGCAAAAAAGCCATCGACTGGCGCGAAGTCCGCCAGCGTCTCGAGTCAGCGCATGCCGCCATCGAGCGCGGATCGGCGCCGGATGCGGAACAAACCAGGCGGATTCTCAAGGCGCGGGCGCAGGCGCTGGCCCGTGAACCCGGGAAAACGGAGGCTGGCGCAGAGTGTCTGGAGGTCGTGGAATTTCTCCTGGCGCATGAAACATATGCCATCGAATCCCGTCATGTCCGTGAAATTTTTCCGCTGGAAAACCTTACTCCACTGCCAGGCACCCCGGTTTTTGTGCTGGGCATCATCAACATACGCGGGGAAATTCTCTCGGTCATTGACATCAAGAAATTTTTCGAGCTTCCGGATAAGGGGCTGACCGACCTCAACAAGGTCATCGTTCTCCAGTCGGAGAACATGCTTTTTGGTATTCTGGCGGACACCATTGTCGGCGCGCGCCAAATCCCGCTGACCGCGATTCAGCCGTCCCTGCCGACGCTGACCGGCATCCGCGAGGAGTATCTGAAGGGCGTAACTGCGGAGCGCACGGTTGTCCTTGATGCGGAAAAGCTCCTCGCGGACGAGAAGATCACCGTGCAGGAACAGGTGGAAGGATAGGGCTGCCTGGTCTTAACCCGGGGCGGTGGATTGCAATGCATATCAAGGAGAAAAAATCATGAAATGGTTTCTCGATTTTAAGACGCGCAGCAAGTTATACGTCAGCTTTGGACTGATAATTGCCCTTCTGGTGGGAGTGATCGTGATCGCATATGGATGCATTACCGCGATTCAGGAATCACAGAAAAACCTCTATCAGGTGAGCTTCGCCAACACCCAGGATCTGTTGACGCTTCGTGCCGAACAGAACGAGGTGCGGGCAGCGTTGCTGAGCATGATGGCAATAACACAGCGGTCCGATCAGGAGACATGGCAACAGAACATCAACGAGCGCGGCAAGGATATAGACGCACTCATGCGCCGGCTGCTGGAACACAACAGCAACAATCCGCGCCTGTCCGGCAAGCTCGGGGAACTTGACAAGATCAGAGAAGCTTTTGCGCAGACCAGAGATACCATCATCCCGCTGATCTACGCCGGCAAAACGGAGCAGGCCAGGGCGCTGGCGCTCGGCATCCAGGATGAGCGTTACCAGAAAATGCGTGCGATCGCCCGGGAGCTGGGCAACGAAGCGGTGGAACAGGCGCGTACCGCCGTCGCAGAATCCGAACGGCGGGCGCATGAAGCGGTGCGCCTCATCACGATCATCGGTGTCATGGCAACCGTGCTGGCGGTGATAATAGCCCTGTTCATGAACCGCATCATCGCCGAGCCGCTCAGAACGATCTCGGATATTGCGGAACGGGCGGCATCGGGCGACCTCACCGTCAACGTCCCCGAGGAAGACCGTGCCGACGAGGTGGGCGTGCTGATGCGCACCTTCCATGCGATGATCGAAAACCTGCGCAAGTCCACGCAAGACATCAATGAGGGGGTCAACGTGCTGGCTTCCAGTGCGAGCGAAATTCTTGCCACTACCACACAACTTGCTGCCGGCGCGGCGCAGACCTCCAGCGCGGTAAGCGAGACCACCGTCACGGTGGAGGAAGTCAAGCAGACGGCACAGGTGGCAAATCAGAAGGCGAAGCATGTTTCGGACAGCGCGCAAAAGGCCACGCAGTTTTCCCTGGCCGGACGCCAATCGGTGGGGGAGGCCATTCAGGGGATGCAGCGCGTCCAGGAACAGATGGAGTCCATCGCCGAGAGCATTGTGCGCTTGTCCGAGCAGAGCCAGACGATCGGCGAAATCATCGCCACCGTCAACGATCTGGCGGAGCAGTCCAATTTGCTTGCGGTCAATGCCGCCATCGAAGCGGCCAAGGCCGGCGAACAGGGCAAGGGCTTTGCAGTGGTCGCCCAGGAAATCAGGAGCCTGGCCGAACAATCCAGGCAGGCTTCCGCCCAGGTGCGGGTGATCCTGGGCGACATCCAGAAGGCTACCAGTGCCGCAGTGCTGGCCACCGAGCAGGGCAACAAGGCGGTGGAGGCCGGCGTCAAGCAATCAACGGAGGCAGGTGAATCAATCCGCCTGCTGGACAGCATCGTTACGGAGGCCGCACAGGCGGCCACCCAGATTGCCGCCTCGGGCCAGCAGCAGATGGTGGGCATGGATCAGGTGGCACTGGCGATGGAGAACATCAAGCAGGCGAGCCTGCAGAATGTGGCCGGTGCCAGGCAGGCGGAAAACGCGGCGCAGAGCCTGAATGAGCTGGGGCAGAAACTGAAACATCTGGCGGAGCAGTACAAAGTGTGACGGATGAACTTGCGCCATGACCATGGGTAATGCCAATTTCAACCCAGATTGCCCTCCATATTTTGTAGGAGCACGCCATGCGTGCGAATCGCGGCTAGGAGCCGCTCCTACAATGGCGTCTTGGTTCTAATAATTATCTCGGTTAAATTTTGATTTCCGGCACGATCCACAGGCGGAACTGAACGATGACCAACAAGAACGACGAATTCCTGAAGAGGTTGCTCGCGATGTTCCGGGTCGAGGCAGACGAGCACCTGGCGGCGATGTCTGCGGGGCTCATCGAGCTGGAGAAGGCGCCGGCGAGCGCGCGGCGGGCGGAAATTGTCGAAAAGATCTTCCGCGAGGCGCACAGCCTGAAGGGTGCCGCCCGCACCGTGAAACTCGGAGAGATCGAGTCGGTATGCCATGCGCTGGAAAGCGTGTTTGCCGAACTCAAGGGCAACCGTATCGCTGCCTCAGCGGAGCTTTTTGACCTCCTGCATCAGGCGCTTGATGCTCTCGGCGGCCTGCTTGCTTCCGATGCGCAGACGGGAATTGAAGCGCAGAAGCCGATGATTGCCGCGCTGATCCGGCAGCTCGAACTTGCACTGAAGGGATTGCCGCCCGCGCAGGTGAAGCCGTCTTTGACAGCGCCTCCGCATGAAACACCCTTCGTGCCGGACAAACCAGCCGCGACCACCAGCGTGAGCGAGTCACTCCCGGTCACCAGCCTTGGCCTTGGCTCCGGTCTTGGCTCCGGTCTTGGCTCTGGCACGGTAAGAGTGGACACCATAAAGCTCGGCTCGGTGATGCGCCAGACGGAAGAACTGCTTGCACCGCGGCTGGCACTGGGGCGGCGTGTTAGAGAGCTGCGCGAAACCGGCACCATCCTTGCAGGATGGAAAAGGGAGAGAGACAAGATTCAGCCCGGGCTGCGGCTGATTGAACGCTTGCTCAAACACAGCGGCAATAGTGCGTCCAAGGGGCAGCGGGGGTCTGCGAAGGTGCTCGAACATCTGGAAGCGGAAAACGTATTCTTGAAAAAACTCGGGGATCGGCTGGCGAGACTGGAAAAATCCGCCGCCAGCGACCATCGCACCATGAGCGCGATGCTGGACAACCTTCTTCACGACGTGAAGGAGATGCACATGCTGCCGTTCTCCTCGCTGCTCGAGATGTTTCCGCGGCTCGCTCGCGAGCTGGCGCGCGATCAGGGCAAGCAGCTGGAGCTGCTGATTCAGGGGGACAAGATCGAAATTGACCGGCGGATACTTGAAGAGATGAAAGATCCGTTCATCCACCTGCTCAGGAACTGTATCGATCACGGATTGGAAAAACCGCCGGTGCGCGAGCAGAAGGGCAAAACGGCGCAAGGCGCGATCACCGTCGCAATCACGCAACAAGACAGCGGGAAGATCGAGATTCTCTTTGCCGATGACGGCGCGGGCATTGACGTTGGTAAAGTGAAGGCTGCGGCAGCCCGGATGGGTATTATTTCCGCCGATGAGCTGGATAAACTCGATGAGCGGGAAGCGCTTGCGCTCATTTTCCGCTCGGGCGTCTCCACCAGCCCCATGGTCACCGATCTCTCCGGGCGGGGTCTTGGGCTGGCCATCGTGCGCGAAAAGGTCGAACATCTGGGCGGCGCCATTGCGCTCGACACACACCCCGATGCCGGAACCACCATCCGCATCGTCTTGCCGCTGACGTTCGCCACCTTCCGTGGCGTACTGGTTCGGACCGGCGGGCAGCTTTTTATTATTCCCGTGACCGGTGTGGCGCGGGTGGCGCGGGTAGCCGGAAAGGATATTCTGACGGTGGAAAACCGGGAAACGATTCAGCTCGATGGGCAGGCGGTTTCCCTGGTGCAGCTCGGCAATGTGCTGGGAATGCCACAAAAAAATGCGGCGGCCGAAGCGGCTGCCCATGTGCAGGTAGTGGTCATGGGTGTCGGACCTGCCCGGGTTGCCTTCCGGGTGGACGAGATACTCGGCGAGCGGGAGGTGCTGGTCAAGGCGCTCGGCCGGCAGCTGGTGCGTGTGCGCAACATTGCCGGAGCGACCGTGCTCGGCGGGGGGCGTGTGGTGCCGGTGCTGAATGTTCCCGACTTGATGAAGTCGGCCGTGAAGCTGACCGCGTCCCCACTCATGCCCGCCGCGGGCGAGCCGGCAGAGGCGCAGAAGCGCTCCATTCTGGTCGTGGAGGATTCGATCATCTCGAGAACCCTGATAAAGAATATCCTGGAATCGGCGGGCTACACGGTTGCCACTGCGGTGGATGGGCTGGATGCCTATACCCTGCTCAAGACCGCGGCATTCGACCTGGTGGTGTCGGACGTGGAGATGCCGAGAATGAATGGCCTTGATCTTACCGCCAAGATACGCTCCGACAAGCAATTGTCGGAACTGCCGGTGGTGCTGGTAACGGCTCTGGATTCGCGCGAACATCGCGAGCGCGGGATCGATGTCGGCGCCAATGCCTATATCGTCAAGGGCAGCTTCGACCAGAGCAACCTGCTGGGGGTTATCCGGCAGTTGATCTGATTGAAGGCCGTAGGGGCACGGCGCGCCGTGCCCCTACTTAAACGGAGGAAATTTTTTGATCAAAGTTCTGGTGGTGGAAGATTCACCCGTGGTATGCAACTTTCTCGTGCATATTCTTGGTTCGGATCCCGGCATCCGGGTTGTCGGCACGGCGAGCGACGGCGAGGAGGCCATCGAGGCTGTGCAGCGCCTGCAGCCCGACGTCATCACGATGGATATCCACATGCCCAGGATGGACGGGCTGGAGGCCACGCGCCGGATCATGGAGACGCAGCCGACGCCCATCGTCATCGTGAGCAGCGTCATCAGTCCCCGTGAAGTGGAAATGACATTCCAGGCTAGTGAGGCGGGTGCGTTGGCTTTTCTGCCACTGCCGGCGGGTATTGGTCATCCGGAACATGAGGCCACGATCCGGAAACTGGTGCAAACGGTGAAACTGATGTCGGAAGTCAAAGTGGTAAGGCGCTGGCCGCAATCGCGGCGTAGCGCTCCGGTCCCCCGTCCGCCGGAGCGATACGGGAGGCATGCGCCGGCGCATGTCAGTGTGGTCGCCATCGGCGCCTCGACCGGCGGCCCGCCCGTACTGAAGACCATTCTGGCCGGGCTGCCCGGAAATTTTCCGGCACCGGTGCTGATCGTCCAGCATATATCGTCCGGTTTTAGCCAGGGATTCGTCGAGTGGCTGGCGCAATCGTCGGCATTGGCACCCAAACTTGCCGAGCAGGGTGAACCTATTTTTCCTGCCCATGTTTACGTGGCGCCCGATGAATTTCATATGAAAGTGGAGAGCGGCGGTAAAATCGCCCTTATTCGGGGTGAGCCGGAAAATGGGATGTGCCCTTCGGTTTCCAGCCTGTTCCGTTCGGTGGCCGAAGTTTATGGAAGCAGCGCCGTCGCCGGTCTGCTTACCGGCATGGGACGCGACGGTGCAGATGAATTGAAACTGCTGCGGGAAAAAGGCGCAATCACCTTTGCGCAGGACAAGGAGAGCTCCGTCGTGCACGGCATGCCGGGTGAGGCAATCAAGCTCGATGCGGCGATGTTCGTGCTGGCGCCGCAGGAAATTGTAGCGCTGCTGACGA
>JACPEI010000059.1:18956-37743 GCA_016183575.1 Nitrosomonadales bacterium
CTGCTGACGAATTTGGTGAGCGGCAAGCAGGCATGAATAAACTGATCAGCCCGGCAGCCGGGCGGGCAAGCTCATCAGGATAAGGAGGACGCAATGAAAAACAACAAGAGCGGCAACACTGGGATGGAAATCCTCATCGCCGAGGACAGCCAGACCCAGGCCGAGCAGCTGCGCTATTTGCTTGAGGAGCACGGCTATACAGTCATGTCTGCCGTAAACGGCAAGGAAGCCCTGGCATTGGCCCGGCAGCATAAACCTGCCTTGGTCATCAGCGATGTCCTGATGCCGCACCTGGATGGTTACGGGCTGTGCAAGGCAATCAAGAGCGACGAAATGCTGAAGGATATCCCGGTCATCCTGGTGACCAGGCTCTCGGAGTCGCAAGATGTCATGCTGGGGCTGGAGTGCGGGGCGGACAACTTCATCCGCAAGCCCTACGACGAGCGCTATCTGCTGTCGCGCATCGAATACCTGCTGATGAATCTCGAGCTGCGCAAGAACCAGAGGATACAGGCCGGGGTGGAGATCACCCTCGGCCAGCGGAAGTATTTCATTACTGCCGAGCGGCAACAGATGCTGGACTTGCTGATCTCCACCTACGAGCAGGCGATCGTCATCAACGAAGAACTCAAGGCGCGGGAAAGCGACCTGAGGCATTCAAACGAAGTGCTCAACGCGCTATACCGCATCGCCGATGGCCTCAATCAGGTGGCCAGCGAGCAGCAGGTAGCGGAAGTGGCGCTGCAACGGGCGCTGGAGCTGCCCGGTGTGCAGGCCGGCTGGGTCTGGCTGCGGGAAGGCGACAGCGGCCTGCGGCTCGTGACGACACAGAATCTGCCGCCGGCACTCGACTGCACGGGCGCGCTGGAGGGCGATTGCTGGTGCCGCAGCCGCTTCTTTGCCGGCGAGCTCGACCACGCGAGCAACATCATGGAATGCGAACGCCTCGGCAAGGCCAAAGGCGATACGCGCGGGCTGCGCTACCATGCCAGCGTGCCATTATGGTGTGGCGGCAGAACGATAGGCCTGATGAATCTGGTCGGGCCGCAAGAGGGGATGTTCGACGAAGATGCGCTGAAGGTGTTATATGGCGTCGGCAACCAGGTAGCAGTGGCGCTGGAGCGGGCACACCTGCACGAAAACCTGGAGCAACTGGTGAAGGAAAAAACTGCCGCACTGCGGCAATCCGAGACCTGGTTCCGCGCCGTGTTCAATTCACAGCAGGATGCCGTCTTCGTGACCACGAAGGAGGGGTTGATCATCAACGCGAACACCGCCGTGGAAAAGATCTTCGGCTATTCCGTTGCGGAACTGAAAGGCCGGAACATGGCGCTGCTGCAGGTGGACGAGCAGCACTATAGGGAGGTGAACAAGTATGTTCAGCAGTCTGTCGCCGAGGACTCGGTCATCCATTTCGAGCATCAGTTGAAGAGAAAAAACGGCGAGATATTCCCGTCGGAACACACCTTCTCCGCGATGAAGAGCGAAACAGGCGCATCGGAGGAAGTCGTCAGGGTGATTCGGGATATCACGCTGCGCAAGGAACATGAGGCCAGAATCATCCGCCTCAACCGCCTGTACGCGGTGTTGAGCGACATCAACGCTACCATTGTTCACACCCACAATCAGCAAGAGCTATTTAATGAAGCCTGCCGCATTGCCGTGGAGTACGGCCAGTTCAGGATGGTCTGGATCGGCCTGCTGGACCAGGAAAACCGGCAGGTGATGCCTATGGCCAAGGCGGGTGTCGGGGGCGAGGACGGCTACCTCGACCAGATCAAGCTGACCGCCGAGGAAGGCGTGCCGGATGCCTGCGTATTGGTGGGCAGGGCGCTACGGGAAAAAACTTTCGTCATCAGCAACGACATCGGCGCCGATCCGCAAATAACGGCGCGTTTGAAGGAGGAAGCCGTGCGGCGCGGTTATCTTTCCATGGCTGTCATCCCGCTGCTGTATGACGGCCAGGCGGCCGGTGTGTTTGCCCTTTATGCGGCGGAGAAAAACTTTTTTGACTCCGAGGAAATAAAACTGCTTCTTGAAGTCGCCGGCGATATTTCGTTTGCGGTTGACCACCTGAAAAAAGAGCAACGGATCGATTATCTGGCTTATTACGATGATCTTACCGGGCTTCCCAACCGTACGCTGTTCTTTGATCGCCTGCGGCAGTTTATGCATGTGGCGGAGGAAAACAACGCTATCCTGGCGTTACTGATCATTGATGTGGAGCGCTTCAGGTTCATCAACGAAACGCTGGGGCGGCATGCCGGGGATGCCTTGCTCAAGCTGGTGGCGGAGCGGCTGCTTACTGTGGGGCTGGATGCGCACCATCTATCGCGCGTCAGCTCCAACAGCTATGCCATCGTGCTGGATCATATCCGCAAAGAAGCGGAGGTCGCGCATTTTATCGAGAAGAACATCATGCAAGCCATGAGCCAGCCCTTTACCGTGGACCAAACAGAATTGCAGATAACAACCAAAGCGGGGATCGCCATGTTTCCTGCCGATGGCATAGATGCAGACATCCTGTTCCGCAACGCCGAGGCGGCGCTGGCAAAAACCAGGCTCTCGGGAGACCGGTATCTGTTCTACACCCCCGAACTCAATGCCCAGGTCGCCGAGAAGCTGACCATGGAAAACAAGCTGCGCCGGGCGCTGGAGCAGGAGCAGTTTGTGCTGTACTACCAGCCGAAGGTCAGCCTCAAGAATGGCCAGATCGTGGGGGTGGAGGCACTGATTCGCTGGAATGATCCCGGCGTGGGTCTGGTGCCGCCAATGAAGTTTATTCCGCTGCTCGAGGAAACCGGCATGATTCTCGAGGTCGGCACGTGGGTATTGAAGAAAGCGCTGTCGGATATCCTGTTGTGGCTGGAGAGCGGCTTGCAGCCGCCGCGGGTGGCCGTCAATGTCTCGCAACTCCAGCTTCGGCAAAATGATTTCGTTGATATTGTAAAAACAGCGTTGAACGCCAATATCAGGGTGGCGCAGTACCTGGAGCTGGAGATCACCGAAAGCCTGATCATGCAGGACGTCGAGCTAAATATTCAGAAGCTCAAGTTGATCGGGAAAATGGGTGCTACGGTGTCAGTTGATGACTTCGGCACCGGCTATTCTTCGCTCAGTTACATTGCCAAACTGCCGATCAATGCGCTGAAAATCGACCGGGCATTCATCATCAACATGGCGAGCAACCCCAATGACATGAGCATTGTTTCCGCAATTATTTCGATGGCGCATTCACTCGACCTGAAAGTGATTGCAGAAGGGGTGGAAACCCATGAGCAAGCGAATCTGTTGAAACTGCTCAAATGCGACGAGATACAGGGTTATCTCTTCAGTCCGGCGGTTACCGCAGAACAATTCGGGCTGTTCCTGAAAGAAAATAAATCGTTGCCCATGTAATCCCGGAAACCGGATTCCGGACGTCAGACCTTGGCAGCAGTAGGGGCACGGCGCGCCGTGCCCTACTGGCCAGGCAAGCGCTGTGAACTTGTTCGCAGTTTACCCCTCCAATTGCGCGCTTGAAAAAAATGGGAGTGTTCCCAGGTAACGGAGCGGAGGGCGGCAGATGTTAAACTGCGCGCCATAGTTTTTTGACGATGGAGACAACAACATGAAGCGGATTTTTTTGTTCATTCTGACCAACCTGGCGGTGCTGTTCGTGATCAATATCACGTTGCGCCTGCTCGGCGTGGATCGCTGGCTGGACGAGACCGGCGGCATCAACTTCAGCGCGCTGCTGGTGATGTCGGCGGTGATCGGTTTTGCCGGCTCGCTGATTTCGCTGGCGATGTCCAAGTGGTCGGCCAAGCGCATGGTCGGCGCGCAGGTCATCGAGAACCCGGTCGACCCGACCGAGCGCTGGCTGGTGGAAACTGTGAAACGTCAGGCGGACGCGGCGGGCATCGGCATGCCGGAAGTGGCGATTTACGACGCGCCGGACGTGAATGCGTTCGCCACCGGCTGGAACCGCAACGACGCGCTGGTCGCGGTGAGCACCGGGCTGCTGCGCAACATGAGCCGCGACGAGGCCGAGGCGGTGCTGGCGCATGAAATCAGCCATGTCGCCAACGGCGACATGGTGACGCTGGCGCTGATCCAGGGCGTGGTGAACACCTTCGTGATCTTCTTCGCCAAGCTGTTCGGCTACTTTGTCGACCGCGTGATACTCAAGAACGACCGCGGCCACGGCGTCGGCATGGTTGTCGCGGAGATTGTCGCGCAACTGGTGCTGGGCGTGCTGGCCAGCATGGTCGTGATGTGGTTTTCGCGCCAGCGCGAATTCCGCGCCGATGCGGGCGGTGCGAATCTGGCGGGGCGCAACAGGATGATCGCCGCGCTGGAGCGCCTCAAGGTCAACCATGAACAGTCAGCCTTGCCGGAGCAGATGGCCGCATTCGGCATCTCCGGCGGCCGCGGGTTCGCCAAACTGTTCATGACCCATCCGCCGCTGGACGAGCGGATCGAGGCATTGCGTTCCGCGCGTTAAACACCGCGGCGATGGAGACAAAAAGGCCTGCGTGATGCAGGCCTTTTTCATTGGGTTGGGCAGGCTTTCCGGCTAATACCGAATCAACCTGAAAACCTCAGCCAAAGCTCTATACGCGTCAGCTTGAGCCATTATTAAAGCGCTACCTTTGAAAGAGGCCGGACTACCCATTGGGAGAGTCATTTTGTAGGAGCGGGCCATGCCCGCGACCAAGTGGTTCGCGGGCATGGCCCGCTCCTACAAGTTCCAACTGCGGTTTTTAGGATCAAATCTGGAAGTGCTGGCCTTCCGGCTCCTGCCTGTTCAATAATTCCTCGAATGCTTCGGCCGGCACCGGCCTCGAGAACAGGTAGCCCTGCGCATAGTCGCAGCCCGCGTCGGCCAGCAGTTTGCGCTGCTCCTCCGTTTCCACCCCTTCGGCGATCACCTTCAGGCCGAGCTTGTGCGCCATCACGATGATGGCCTCGGATAATGCCCTGTCATCCGGGTCGGCCACCAGGTCGCGCACGAATGACTGGTCGATCTTCAGGTAGTCGATGTCGAATTTCTTCAGGTAGGACAGCGCCGAATAGCCGGTGCCGAAATCGTCGATCGCGACTTGCATGCCCGCGTCGCGGAATCCGAGCAGCTTGTCAGTGACGCTGGATTCTGCATTGAGCAGCAACCCTTCGGTGATTTCAATGACCAGGCTTTGCGCAGGCAGCCCCAGTTCCTGCAAATAAGCGCACCATGCTTTGCACAAGCCGTCAGAGCCGAACTGCACGGGCGACAGGTTTACGCTGACCTGAAGCCCGGCATACTGTACGGGCGACATGTTCACACTGACCTGGAACCTGGTGTTGCACAACGCTCCCCAGCGCTTTAGCTGGCGCGCCGCTTCCCTGAATACCCAGTCGCCGATCTCGACAATCAATCCGGTTTCTTCGGCCAGCGGAATGAATTCCGCCGGGTTGACCAGGCCGCGCGCCGGGTGCTGCCAGCGGACCAGCGCTTCCGCCTTGATGATGCGGCCGCTAGCCAGGTCCACGATCGGCTGGTAATAAACCCTGAACTGGCCGGAGGCCAGCGCGCCGCGCAAGTCGTTGATCAGGCGCAGCCGCACCTGTGCCGCCTGTTGCATCGACTGCGTGAAATAACTGTAGCGGTTGCGCCCCCCATTCTTGGAGGTATACATCGCCTGATCGGCATTTTTGAGCAGGTCTTCCACCTCGATGGCGTCAACGGGATGCAGCGTGATGCCGATGCTGGCCGACACATAGGCTGTTTCATCGCCCAGCTGGAACGGTTTGGCCATGCTTTTCAGGATGTTTTCGGCGATCCGCTCGACGCTGCCGGTATCGTCAAGTTCCGCCAGGATGACGGTGAATTCGTCGCCGCCCAGGCGCGCCACGGTGTCGGTCTCGCGCACGCAGCCGCTGATGCGGCGCGCCGCTTCCTGCAGCAGGATGTCGCCCATGCTGTGCCCGAGCGTGTCGTTGACCTCCTTGAATTTGTCGAGATCGATGAACAGCAGCGCCGTTTTCAGGCCGGCGCGATGCGCCTTCTTGATATCCTGCGCCAGGCGGTCGTGGAACATATGGCGGTTCGGCAGGCCGGTCAGGGTATCGAAGTTGGCCTGGTTCCAGATCAGCTCCTCGGATTCCTTCTGTTTGGTGATGTCGCGGATGAAGCCGTTGAACTCGTACTCGCCCGCTATGTTGATCGCGGTGATGGACAATTCGACGGGAAACTCGTGGCCGTCGCGATGCAGCCCGAGCAGCTTGAGCCGTGAATTCAATACATTTCCCTCGCCGGAGGCCAGGAAATGCGCCATGCCACGGAGGTGCGCCTCGTGGTACTGCGGCGGGATGATCGTTTCGACCAGCGGCCGCCCGACCGCTTCCTCGCGCGTCCAGCCGAAGATATTTTCCGCCTGGCTGTTCCAGTCGGTGATGATGCCTGCGGCGTTCATCTGCACTATCGCATCCAGAGCCGTCTCAACAATGGCGTGGAGCTTTTCCTGGTTTTCAACCAGCGCCAGCTCCGCCTGCTTGCGTTCGGTGACATCGCGTGACGAACAATAAATTAGTTGCCGCCCGTCAATGTTTACTTTGACAGCGCCGATCTCAACGTCAATGATGCTGCCGTCGCGGCGGCGGTGCCGTGTTTCGAGCGTCACGGGATCGTCCCCCAATTTTTCGATAATCGCCTTGATCTGCGCCGCCGTCCATTGCGCGTCCCATTGCGCCGCGTTCATGGTCTGCAGTTCCGCCGCCGTGTAGCCGAGCATCCGGCAGAACGCATCATTCACCTGCACCACGTTGCCTTCGAGGTCGAGGATGTGAATGCCGTCACTGGCCGCGCGCAGCAGCGTCTCGTTCTTGTAGCTCTCTTTTGCCAGCGACTCCTCGGCATGCTTGCGCGCCTCAAGCATCGCATTGAAGCCATCGGCCATTTCGTTGAAGCTGTCGCCCACCTGGGTGAGTTCGTCGCGCGTGTCGAGTTTGACGCGCATGCCCAGGTTGCCGCCGGCAAAGGAGCGCGCGGAACTGGCCAGCGACTGGATGCTGCCGATAATCGCATAGTAGATGCTGATCGACAGATAGACCACCAGCAGAAACATCAGCAGGGAAAGGCCGACGCTGGTGAACAGTTCCTGTTTTGCGCGGTCGATATGCGCCTGGGTCAGGTTCCGGGCCATCGGCAGCAGGGAGTCGTAGAGTTGCGCATAACTCCGGTCGATTTTGGCCGTGGCGACATTCAGGAAGGTTTCGGGGGAGGTGGCAAAACGGCCGGAGAGAATGTCCGTTGTCACGAGATCGGTCACCTGCCTGACCGAATTGCCGATATCCCGGGATACGGTCTGGAGTGCGCCGTGTACGGCCGGATTGTGGCGTTCGATGCTGTCGATAACGAGGTTGAAATGTCTGAGCGAATCGTCCAGTTCGGCCATCATGACCTTCAGTTCGACCCGCTGGTCTTCGGTGAGCTGCCTGCGGGTCAGCGCGCCCGTGCCGTAGGCGCGCAGGCGGCCGAGGTGTTCCAGCACATGGATCAGCCGGTTGGTGCTGATGTCGGTCAGGTAATATGCGGCGATATCCGTATCCATGACCAGCAGGTGCTCTTCGGACACCAGTTGTTCGAAAAATTGCATGTGCTCGATCAACAGGGTATGCGCGGCGAGATTCTCAGCCATTGTCCATTTCAGACCTTCCTGTTGCAGCCGCGGCCACTCTGCCCGGATGTGGCGGTAGTCTTTGCTCGCGGCCAGGCTTGGGGGCAGCTTTTTCTCCAGCGTCTTGAGGGCAGCGGTGACTTCCTGTTCCTGGGCGGCGCGCGCGCCGCCCAGGGACTCGTTGCCGCCCAGCAGCGCGGCCGAAAGCCCGCGGTGCAACTGCAACGCCTGCATGGTGCGGGTAACCGGCTCGATCAGCGTGAGGCCTTCCAGCCGCTGCTGCGAGGGCTCAATGACGCGGTCGAGATTGACGAGCAGGCTGTACATCAACACGGCAATCGCGGCCAGCGACACCAGCCACAGCAGCGTGAATTTTTTGGTGTAGCCCATGCGATTGAGCAGGGTGATGGCGGGGAAGAAGACTCTTTGCATTTATTTTTTCCTGTCGCGGTTCATGCCCGCGTTCTGTATCGCGTTAGTCACTTGTCGGCCAAATCATCGCAATTTGTGACAAGGATATATCGTAAATCAAACACTGGCGCGGCTTCCCAAGTTCGTGTTGGGTTGAGCGTAGCGATACCACTCGTGGTAGCGCCGACGTCCCCGTCGGCTTGATGCGGCGTTTGCCGACGGGGACGTCGGCGCTCCAATTTTTGGTTCCGGCTCGTCCGGCTTAGGGAAATGCCGATGTATCGTTTTTACTCTCTGATAGTTGTCCAGAGGCTTTGCATAGCCATTCGGCCAAGTCACCAAGCGGGGTTGGCAGGGATGGGCTGTTTCTCGCCCAACTCGCAAAATACGGTGACATAAGCCGCTGGTTATCCGTGGGCACGCCTCATTCCGGATCGCGGGCGTCTCGCCCGCAGGGGAATGTCCGCGCTCCCAGGCACAAGCTACGTTCCCACGCTGTGGCGTGGGAACGATAAATTCCGTGACGCTACGCTAGCGTATGCCGGTACGCTGGGCAATCCACACCTTGCGGACGCTGGGGCGAACGGCATCAGTTTCCGGCGCGGTTATCGCCACTGACGCCATTTGCAGTGGCGGGGTTGTGTTGTCTTGTTGCGATGAAGGCACGTTGGGAATCGGCACTTCCTGGTATTCGAAACCGTTTTCCTCCTCCTCGTATTTTTCGCGCGGCGGGTTGCCGTCATAGACCAGGCTCCGGCGGCGCAGCAGGTAGGCGTCGCGGATGAATTCGTAGCGGTCGAGCGCCGCTTCATCCAGTATTTTTTCCTGGTCCAGCAGTTGCGCGCGGTGGTTGACCGCCTTGGTCAGATACAACTGGTTGCGGCTGCGGATGTGATCCACATGGCGCAGCCTGCTCGGGCGGCTGTCCACATACAGGCCGGCGCCGTCGCGCACCGTGCTCGGCCCGAGAATGGGCAGCACGATATACGGCCCGCTGCCGACGCCCCAATAGCCCAGCGTCTGGCCGAAATCCTCGTCATGTTTTTCCAGCCGGTGCGCGACATCGAGCAGGCCGAACACGCCGAAGGTGCTGTTGAACAGGAAACGTGAGCCATCGGAGGCGGCCTGGGCGAACTTGAATTGCAGCAGGTCGTTGAGGGTGACGATGACATCGTCGAGGTTGGAGAAGAAATTGCTCACCATGACCTGGCCGGGAAGCGGCATCGCGGCCTTGTAGCCTTGCGCGACCGGTTTGGCAATGGCCTTGTCCACGGCATCGTTGAACTGGTATACACCGCGGTTAAACGATTCCAGCGGGTCGGCCGGATTTTTTCCGTGGGTGGCGGCGCAGCCGGTCAGCGCGACTGCGGCGAGTGCTATGAGAATGCGGATGGCGTTCATGTCGTTCGGGCTGTTGCGAATTTTCGCCAATTATAGGCGGTTTGGCCGGTTCCGCAAAGCCTGTGCAACGACGGTTGGCGGCGCTTTATGTCTGATAGAATCCGGCGCACCGACCAGACCAAGGAGTTTGTCATGACTTATGTAGTGAGCGAAAACTGCATCCGCTGCAAATACACCGATTGCGTAGAGGTTTGCCCGGTGGATTGCTTCCGCGAAGGGCCGAATTTTCTGGTGATCGACCCCGACGAATGCATCGATTGCACGTTGTGCGTCGCGGAATGCCCGGTAGATGCGATTTTCGCCGAGGAAGACCTGCCTGAGGATCAGCGCCATTTCACCGAATTGAATGCCGAACTGGCCAGGAAGTGGAAGCCCATCGTCGAGAAGAAGGACGCGCCCGCCGACGCCGATAAATGGCGCGGCCTCAAGGACAAGTTGCGTTTCCTCGAACGTTGATTCCAACGGCACGAAATGCAGGTGCGAATTCATTCGCACAAACAATGGATGGTGTGCGAATGAATTCGCACCTGCCGCCATTCCTTGACCGGGTAGCCAGGCAAATCCTGTCCCGTCATGCGCGGGACTTGTCTGCTTTATGCGGGCCCGACTTGCGCCGGGCAGCCGTGCTGTTGCCCAATTACCATGTTGCCCAACCCCTGGCGCAGGCGTTAAGCGCGGCGGCCAATCTCCCCGCGCTGTTGCTGCCGCAGATGGTGACGCTCAACGACTGGGCGCAATCCGTTCCGCTCGACGCGCCCGTCGTCAGCGACAGCCAGCGCAGCGCCTTGCTGTACCAGCAGTTGCGCAAGCAGCAATGGTTCGGACAGGCCGATCTGTGGAGCATGGCGCAGGAGCTGCTCGCGCTGTTCGATGAGCTCACCCATGCGCTCGATACCTTGCCGCGCGATGCGGAAGCGTTCGCAACCGCCGTGCAGCAGGCGTACCAGGCGCGGCAGAATGCTGCGCTGCAACTGGAGGCGCGGCTGGTGTTCGAGCTGTGGCACGCGATGCAGGCAGGCGCTGAACTGGACGCGGCGCGCGCTTATCAGCAGCGGCTGGCGAAGCTGGCGGCGCAGGCAAGCCAGCCGTTGTTCGTGCTGCGCGCGTCAGAGTGGGATGCGATCGAGCAACATTTTCTCGATGAATATGTCAAACGCGCGGCGGTCGAGGTGTTCGACTTGCGCGAGATGGCACCGCAATGGAGCGGGTTGCTGCACATTCATTCCACTGGGCATCCCACTGGGCATCCAGCCGGGCATCCAGCCGGCCTGCGTTCGCAGCCTATTCCGCCGCTCGGCGGCAGGCTGCGCTTCTTCGCCGCGACCAGCCTCGAACAGGAAGCGCGCGCCGCCGCGATGCAGGTGCGCCGCTGGCTGAACGAAGGCAAGCGCGACATCGCCATCGTCGCGCAGGACCGCGTCGCGGCGAGGCGCATGCGCGCATTGCTGGAGCGCGCGCAGGTGCTGGTGGCGGACGAGACCGGCTGGACCTTCGACACGCTGTCGGTGAGCACGGTGCTGGAGCGCTGGCTCACCGCGCTGCAAAGCGATTTCTATCATCACGACCTGCTCGACCTGCTCAAGTCGCCTTTCATCTTCGCCGACATGACCGCGAGTGAACGCAAGGCGGCGGTGTACCGGCTGGAGCAACTGCTGCGCAAACAAGGCGTGGTCGCCGGGCTGGAAAAATTCATCGCGCTTGCCGAACAGGAAACGGTGCTGCATCAGCCGCTGGCGCGCCTGCGCCAGGCCGCGCTGCTGCTGGAACAGAACAAAAAAAACACGCTGGCGGAATGGCTGTCCGCATTGCGCGCAAGCCTGCATGTGCTGGGCATCGACGCCGGCCTGCAACAGGACGAGGCCGGACAACAGTTGCTGCGCGCGCTTGAAATCTGGCAACAGGAATTGTCCGGCGATGCAGGCCGCTATCGTTTCAGCGAGTGGCGCCGCTGGCTGGCGCAGCAGCTCGGCACGCAGACCTACCGCGACACCGGCATCGACAGTCCGGTGCGCTTCACCCATCTCGCGGCGACGCGCTGGCGCGCCTTCGATGCAGTGCTGCTGCTCGGCTGCGATGCCGATCATCTGCCCGGCGCGGCGGACGGCGGGCGCTGGTTCAACGATGCGGTGCGCAGCGCGCTCGGCCTGCCCACGCGCAGCACCCACGCCGCGCGGCAACGCGACGATCTGCTGGCGCTGCTGGCGCTGAACGGCTGCGTGCTGGTCACCTGGCAGAAGGATCGCAACGGCGAAAAAGGCTTGCTCAGCCCGTATCTGGAGATGCTGCGCGACCTGCATATGCTGGCTTATGGTGATGACCTTTCCGAATCTGAATTACACGCTTACCTCAAAGCCGAAGAATCGCATACGCTCGACCTGCCGCAGGCGGCGCAGCCTGCGCCAACTGCGGCAACAGGGATCGTTCCGGAGAGTGTTTCCATCAGCGCCTACAACTCCTTGGTCGCCTGCCCGTACCAGTTCTATGCGCGGCATATCCTGCGCCTGAACGAACTCGACGAAGTCCAGGAAGCCATCGAGAAGCGCGATTACGGCGAGCGCGTGCATGACATCCTGCGCCGCTTCCATGAATGCTACCCGCAGGTGAGCGGGCACCCTGCCGAGGAACTGGAGGCGACCCTGCGCCGCATCAGCGAGGAGGTGTTCGCCGACCTGCTGCAGCAGGACTTCGCCGCGCGCGCCTGGCTGGCGCGCTGGTACAAATCGTTGCCCGCCTATCTCGAATGGCAGATAGAGAATGAGGCGCAAGGCTGGCGTTACGCCGAAGCCGAGCAAGCCTTCGACTGGCAGCTGGAAGGCGTGCGCCTGCGCGGCCGCATCGACCGGCTGGATGTGAGAGGAGAAGAGAAGCTTGTGCTCGACTACAAGACGCTGGACGCGCAAAAGTTGAGCAGCAAATTGAAGGAGCCGGGCGAGGACGTGCAACTCGCATGCTACGCCTACGCGCATGAGGCGGCGGATGCGGCATTCGTCAGCATCGAGAATGGCAAAGTGAAGCGGGTGGAACCCAGACACGATGTCCCGCTGCTCGCGCAGCTCAATGCCGAACGTCTGGTGCAGGCGATGGCCGACATTCGCGGCGGCGCTGGTCTGCCCGCGAACGGCATCGATGCGGTGTGCATATATTGCGAGATGCGCGGCTTGTGCAGGAAGGGGGAGTGGACTTGAGCATCGCCCTCGACCCGAAGCGCAGCATCGTCGTCGAAGCCTGCGCCGGCAGCGGCAAGACCTGGCTGCTGGTGTCGCGCATCGTGCGCCTGCTGCTGGACGGCGCGCAGCCCTCGCAGATCCTCGCGATCACCTTTACGCGCAAGGCGGCGCAGGAGATGCAGGCGCGTTTGCAGCAATGGCTGCGCGATCTGGCGCTGGGCGACGACGCGGCGGTGCGCCGGTTCTTCGCCGAGCGCGGGGTCGATAATCTGAGCGACGCGCAACTGCAACGCGCGCGCAGCCTCTACGGCAGCGTGCTGCTCGCGCAACCCGGCATAACCATCAGCACCTTCCACGGCTGGTTCATGCAGGTCATGCAGCGCGCGCCGCTGAACGCCGAAGTGATGCAGGGCTCGTCGCTGCTGGAGCGCGCTTCGAGCTGCCAGGAAGAGGCATGGGAAGAACTGCTGGAGCAGATGCGCAAGCAGCCGGATGGCGTCGAGGCGCGGCTCATGCAATGGCTGTTCGGCGAATGCGGCCTGTATAACACGCGCAAGCTGCTGTTCAATTTCCTCGCCAAACGCGCCGAGTGGTGGGCTTATGTTCAAGGACAACAAGATGCGCTGAGCTTCGCGCTGGACAAGCTGCGCGCCGACCTCGACGTGAATATGGAGTTCGATCCGGTCGCGGATTGGGGTCTATGCGGCAGCAGCGAAGAGGTGCTGCTCGAGTTCGCCCATCAACTTGCGGGCAATGGAACGGATGTCCAAAAAACCAAGGCGGGCGAGCTGGAGCGCGCCTGGACAGACAGCGCACCGGAGGCGCGTTTCGATCGATTGCGCCCGCTGCTTTTCACTCAGGCAGGCGAGCCGCGCAGTTTCAAGCCGACCAAGAAACAGGATGCGGAGGCTTTTCTGCTGGCGCGCGATATGTTGTTCGACAGGTTGCAGGCCGTGCGCGACGTGCTCGCCGAGCAGCAGGCATATCGCCTGAACGAAGCGGTGCTGCATTGCGGCGTGGCGTTCCTCGAGCGCTATCAGGCATTGAAGGCGCAGAAACAGCAGATGGACTTCTGCGATCTGGAATGGCAACTGTGCCGATTGCTGCAACAGAGCGAACACGCCGAGACCATGCAATACAAGCTCGACAGCCGCTACCGCCATGTGTTGCTCGACGAGTTCCAGGACACCAACCCGCTCCAATGGCAGATATTGCGCGCATGGTTCGATGCGGCGGTGGCGGTGGATTCGCAGCCTACCGTGTTCGTCGTCGGCGACCCCAAGCAATCCATCTACCGCTTTCGCCGCGCCGATGCGCGGCTGTTCGGCATCGCGCGCGAATACCTGCAAGAACATTTCGGTGCGAAGACGGAAGGCAACAGCCTCACGCGCCGCAATGCACAGCCGGTCGTGGATGCGGTGAATGCCGTGTTCCGCGAGCAGCCGGATGGTTTCGAGTTCGTCGAGCATCAGACGCATCAACGCGACCTGCCGGGTCATGTGCGGGTGCTGCCGCTGGCCGGAGGACAGAGGACAGAGGACATAATCAATGACTTGGCTGTCGTATTTGGACAGCCTAGTCAGATGGCTAGTAGTTACATCAGAGGACAGAACCAGTCAGCACCAGACGAGCTGATTCTGCGCGATCCGCTGACCACGCCGAGAGAAGAAGCCGAGGAGGGCGCGCGCCACAACGAAGCCGTGCAGTTCGCCGATCTGCTGCAAACCATCGTCAGCGGCTGGTCGGTGAGCGAGGATGGCATGGATCGCCGCGCGTGCTACGGCGACATCATGGTGCTGGTGCGCAGCCGCACCCATCTTGTCGTGTACGAAGCAGCGTTGCGCGCGAAGCATATCCCCTTCATCAGCTCGCGGCGCGGCGGCCTGCTCGACACGCTGGAGGCGGAGGACATACAGGCGCTGCTGACTTTCCTGATTACCCCTTTTGCTGACATCAAACTGGCACAGGTGCTGCGCACGCCGGTCTTCGCGTGCGGCGATGCGGATTTGATGGCAATTTCAGGATTGAGGATCGAGGAGCGGGGAGCGGAAGGGCAGGATCGAGGAGCGGAAGGGCAGGATCGAGGAGCGAGGATTGAGGATCGAAAGGTGGGCGCGGAGGGTTTTCCTCAATCCCCGATCCTCGCTCCTCGATCCTCGTGGTGGCAACGCCTGCAACTTCTCGCCGCTCCATCGCCAGCCCTGCAACGCGCCGCCGGCCTGCTGAAGAACTGGCTCGCGCTTGCCGACAAGTTGCCGGTGCATGACCTGCTCGACCGCATCTATTTCGAGGGCGATATGCTGGCGCGCTACAGTGCCATGCTGCCGCCCGAGATGCGCGCGAAGGTCGCCGCCAACTTGCACGCCTTCATGGAGATCGCGCTTTCCGTGGATGCCGGGCGCTACCCCAGCCTGCCGCGCTTTTTGCAGGAGCTGCGCGAATTGCGCGACAGCCCGGACGATGCGCCGGACGAAGGCCGGCTCGGGGTGGCGGGCGACGCGGTACGCATCTACACCGTGCATGAAGCGAAAGGGCTGGAAGCGCCGATCGTCTGGCTGCTGGATGCGAACGCGGAAAGGAACAGCAGGGAAGGCAACGACGTGCTGCTCGACTGGCCTGCGCATGAGCCGCAGCCGCTGCATTTCTCCCTGTATGCCGACCAGGCATCGCGCGGCAGGAAGCGCGCGCCGCTGTTCGAGCAGGACGCCGCGCAGCAGGCGCGCGAAGAGATGAATCTGCTCTACGTCGCGATGACCCGCGCGCAGCAGGCGCTGATCGTCAGCGGCAACAGCAAGGGCGAAGATAAGGAGGAAGGCAAGAAAGTGCCGTCATGGTACGACCGCATTGCGGCGGCGGTGAGCGAGGGGCAGAACCCCCTCCTTGCCGTTACCTCGCTCCGCGAACCTCAAACCAACGGTCGGGTTAGCCCGTCAGGGCGTAACCCGGCAAGCGACGCTCCGATTCATGGCAATGTTGGGTTACGCGATGAAACCGCTAACCCAACCTACGCACTCCCGCAAATCATCCCCACCGGCAAGCGCGCCGCCCGCAACACCGCGCAGCAACAGCGCGGCATCTGGCTGCATGCACTGCTACAGCACATCACGGATGGCGGCGCGGCGGACGAGCATGAACTCCGGCAGCGCCTCGGCATCCCCTCCGCCGAAATGGAGTCACTCTGGCGCCAAGCCCAACTTCTGCTCACCTCGCCGCAACTCGCACGCTTCTTTGACGCGCAGCAATACCGCAGCGCCTGCAACGAGATGCCTTACGTCAATGCGAAAGGCGAACTGAAACGCATCGACCGGCTGGTGGAACTCGACGGCGAAGTGTGGGTGCTGGACTATAAACTGGGCGACAGCGAAGATGTCGCGCGCTATCGCGCGCAGATGCAGGAATATCGCAGCGCGATGCAGGCGGTGTATGCCGGCAAGACGGTGCGCTGCGCGCTGCTGTTTGCGGATGGGGCGTTGAGCGAGATGTAGCGTAACCCGCCGGATGGTTCATAGTTCAAACCTTGCCTCTCCGGTTTATTGCCAAACCGGTGAATTGATCCTTAAACCTAAAAAACGCAGTTGGTGGTGTGGTAGGGGCGAATTCATTCGCCCGGACAACAGGTTACGTGCGAATAAATTCGCACCTACAAGAGCGGTTCAATACATTGAAGCAAAATGACATTGCCAGACAACTGCGTTTTTTAGGTTAAATCAGGCATGAAAAATAAACAACGTGGCGCATCCGCAGCGAAGGGCATGGCCGCACCTGCCGAAAAAACCGGTTTGCATCCGCGCAACCCGCATCGGGGCCGTTACGACTTCAGGCAACTCGTCGCCTGCAGCCCGGAGCTGGCGGCATTTGTCGCGACGAATGAGCATGGCGATGAGTCCATCGCTTTCGCCGACCCGGCGGCGGTCAAAGCGCTCAACCGCGCGTTGTTGAAACTGACATACGGCATCACCGGCTGGGATATTCCGGCGCAGTATCTCTGCCCGCCCATTCCGGGCCGGGCGGACTATCTCCACTACCTCGCCGATCTACTGGGTGCCGGCAACGGCGGCATCATCCCGCGCGGCAAATCCGTCCGGGTGCTCGACATCGGCGTCGGCGCCAACTGCATCTATCCGCTCATCGGCCACCGCGAGTATGGCTGGCAGTTCGTCGGCACCGACATCGATCCGGCTGCACTCGACAACGCGCAACGCATCCTGGATGCGAACAGCGGATTGAGCGATGCCATCGAACTGCGTTTGCAGGCGTCACGCTCGGCGATCTTCACCGGCGTGGTGCAGCCGAATGAGGTGTTCGACCTCACCCTGTGCAATCCGCCGTTCCATGCGTCGCCGGCCGAAGCCAATGCCGGCACGCAGCGCAAATGGAAGAATCTGGGCAAGGATGCCGCGAGGCAGCCGCTGCTGAATTTCGGCGGGCAGGGTGCGGAGCTGTGGTGTGAGGGGGGCGAGGAGGCTTTTGTGTGCCGCATGATAGAAGAGAGTGCGCAGCTTCGCGGCAACTGTCTGTGGTTCACCACGCTGATCTCGAAGTCGGCCAGCCTGCCCGGCGTTTATCGCGCGCTGAAACAAACCGGAGTGCTGGACAGCAGGACGATAGAGATGGCGCAGGGGCAGAAAAAGAGCCGGATCGTGGCCTGGACTTTCCTCGACGAGAGCCGGCAACGCGCGTGGCGCATGACGCGCTGGAGTAGATAAATCCGGGCGCTGGGAAGCGCCATTACTTACCCCCTAAGAAAAATATTCCACGTCAATATCACGGGCATGGTGCAACACCCGGACAACCAGCAGATCATCCCCATCGGGCACATAAAAAATGATGTATGGCGTGCGTGTCGGAAAACTGCGCAACCCATCCGCCAGTTCTGGACGCGCTCTGCCCATCTCCGGCTGAGTGCCCAATAGCGAAACCGTTGCCTGAATCGAGTCCAGCGATTCATCTGCCGCAACAGGATTTTCTTCCGCTATGTTTAACCACAGCTCCAGCAGATCGGCTTCTGCCGAACTGGTAAAACGAATGCGAGGCATCAGGTAGCGGCCTTGCGAGTTTGCAGCAATTGGCGACCTTGTTGCTTCAGGCCGGCAAAATCAATTTCCTTTGCACGGCCATTTTTTGCATCGCTCAAACCCTGGGCAATATCCTGGCGCAGGCTGTCGAGTTTCGCCGTCTTGACCTGTTCATAAGCTTCAAACAACCGCAACGCCTCGCGGATCACTTCGCTTGCCGAGCCATACATGCCGGATTCGACACGCTGGCGAACACGCGCTTCCAATTCAGGCGGCAAAGATACGTTTATAGACATGGCTGTTCTCCAATAGGAAGGTTGATAAAAGTATGTCAGGTTTTGCCATAAATTGCCAACACAGTATAGAGGCGTCCAAAAACAAAAAAGGGGCTGATCAACAATAGAATCAACCCGTTAAATTGGTGCTGCGCCCGAGGAGATAAACCCGGGCACTCGCAAATGACCATATTAGTGATTTGATGCTGGTTTATGAGATGGCGGATTGATTATCCGCGTGATTCACTGTGAATTTCATATAGCCGGCTGCATGGTCAGCTTTCCGCAGTGGAACGGCTAAAATATTCAGGCATTCTGGGACTAAAAAAACAGGGCGGAAGCATCCGCCCTGTTTTTCGTTACGACGATCCGGCTTAAAGCAGCGGCACGATCATCAGCGCGACGATGTTGATGATCTTGATCAGCGGGTTCACCGCGGGGCCGGCGGTGTCCTTGTAAGGGTCGCCGACGGTGTCGCCGGTGACGGCGGCCTTGTGCGCTTCCGAGCCTTTGCCGCCGTAGTTGCCTTCCTCGATGTATTTCTTGGCGTTGTCCCATGCGCCGCCGCCGGTGGTCATCGAGATCGCCACGAAGATGCCGGTGACGATGGTGCCGACCAGCACGCCGCCGAGCGCCTGCGCGCCGAGGGTCAGGCCGACGATCACGGGTACGGCGATGGGCAGCAGCGACGGGACGATCATTTCCCTGATCGCGGCCTTGGTCAGCATGTCGACGCAGGTGCCGTATTCCGGTTTGCCGGTGCCTTCCATGATGCCGGGGATTTCCTTGAACTGGCGGCGCACTTCCACCACCACCGAACCCGCAGCGCGGCCGACGGCTTCCATGCTCATCGCGGCGAACAGGTAAGGCACCATGCC
>JACPEI010000057.1 GCA_016183575.1 Nitrosomonadales bacterium
TATTTTTTCATCCTGCGCCCGCAAAGCAAGCGCGCCAAGGAGCAAAAGGCCATGATCGAAGCATTGCAGCGCGGCGATGAAGTCGTGACCGGTGGTGGCGAATTAGGTCGCATCAGTAAAGTATTCGAGCAATATGTAGGCGTGGAACTCGCCGAGAACATCGAAGTGACGGTGCAGAAGTCCTCGATTCAGGCCGTGTTGCCAAAGGGAACCATCAAGTCCATCAAGTGAGGGATCAGGGGTTGGGGGCTAGAAAAACCATGCGCAGCGCCCTAGTCCCCAGCCCCTAGCACCCCCTTATCAAAAGAGGTTTCAATGAACCGTTATCCATTGTGGAAATATCTGCTGATTCTGGCCGTGTTGCTGGCCGGGCTGATTTACACCCTGCCGAATTTTTATGGCGAATCGCCCGCCGTGCAGATATCACCTTTGCGCGCCAGCCTGAAGGCGGATGCCGCATTGCTGGAGCGCGTGGGAAAAATCCTGAAGACGGCCAGCCTCAACCCGGAAGTGGTCGCGCTGGACGGCAACAGCGTCAAGGCGCGCTTCGCCGACACCGATAACCAACTGAAAGCCAAGGATCTGCTGATCGGCCAGTTGGGCGAAGACTATATGGTCGCGCTCAATCTGTTGTCGCGTTCGCCACAGTGGCTGACCAATCTTCATGCGCTACCGATGTATCTCGGCCTGGATTTGCGCGGCGGTGTGCATTTCCTGTTGCAAGTTGACATGAACGCCGCGCTGGGCAAGGCGCTGGAAGCGGCGACCGGCGATATCCGCAGCGCGTTGCGCGATCAGAAGATTGCTTATTCCGGCGGCGCGCAGCAAGGGCGAAGCGGAAATCAAGCAGCGTTTCACCGACTATGCGCTGAGCGCCAAAGAGGCGGGCGGCGAATTTGTGTTGCAGGCGACGCTCAAACCGGAAGCCGAACGGCGCATTCAGGATTCGGCCGTGCAGCAGAACCTGCTGACCTTGCGCAATCGCGTGAACGAGCTGGGCGTGGCCGAGCCGGTGATCCAGCAACAGGGCATGGATCGCGTGGTGGTGCAACTGCCCGGCGTGCAGGACACGGCGCGCGCCAAGGATATTCTCGGGCGCACCGCGACGCTGGAAGTGCGCATGGTCGATGACGAGCATCAGATCAGCCCGGGTGCGGCCGCACCGTTCGGCACCGACATGTTCAAGGATCGCGACGGCAACCTGCTGCTGGTGAAGAAGCAGGTGATCCTCACCGGCGAGCGCATCAACGATGCGCAGCCCGGTTTTGACAGCCGCAACAACGAACCCGCCGTACATATCAACCTGGATGGCGTCGGTGCGCGCAAATTCAAGGAAGCGTCGCGCGAGAATGTCGGCAAGCGCATGGCGATCATCCTGTTCGAAAAAGGCAAGGGCGAAATCGTCACCGCGCCGGTCATCCGCGAAGAAATCGGCGGCGGGCGCGTGCAGATCAGCGGCCAGATGAACACCGTGGAAGCGCAGGACACCGCATTGCTGCTGCGCGCCGGCGCGCTGGCGGCGCCGATGGAGATCATCGAGGAGCGCACCATCGGGCCCAGCCTCGGTGCGGACAATATCAAGCGCGGTTTCGATTCCACCAAGATCGGCTTCATCATGGTTGCGGTATTCATGATTGCCTACTACCTGATGTTCGGCACGATTTCCATGCTGGCGCTGGCAGCGAATCTGCTGTTGCTGGTGGCGTTGTTGTCGATGATGCAGGCGACACTGACCCTGCCGGGCATGGCGGGCATCGCGCTGACGCTGGGGATGGCGATCGATGCGAGTGCTGATCAACGAGCGTGTCCGCGAAGAATTGCGCAACGGCGTCACGCCGCAGGCCGCGATCCATGCCGGGTATGACCGGGCGTTCGACACCATTCTCGACTCCAACGCCACCACGCTGATTGCCGGGGTGGCGCTGTTCATGTTCGGCTCCGGCCCGATCAAGGGGTTTGCGGTGGTGCTGTGCCTGGGGATTCTCGCGTGGATGTTCAGCGCGGTGCTGATTTCGCGCGCGCTGGTGAATCTGATTTATGGCCGCAGGGCGCGTCTCGCCAAGGTGGCGATCGGCTAAGCCGCTTCGGCCAGCTTTTAAGGAATAGACGACATGGAATTTTTCAGGATCAAAAAAGACATCCCGTTCATGAGTTACGGGAAAATCACCACCAGCATTTCGCTGGTAACGTTCCTGTTCGCGGTGTTTTTTCTCTCCACCAAGGGGTTGAATTTCGGCGTGGACTTTACCGGCGGTACGGTGATCGAGGTGCATTACGCGCAGCCCGCCGATCTTGCCAAGGTGCGCGAGCAGCTTGCCGAAGTGGGCCTGCACGACGCGTTGGTGCAGAACTTCGGTTCCAGCCACGATGTGCTGATCCAGGTGCCGCTCAAACAGAATCTCGCCGGTGCGAAATTGAGCGAACAGGTGATGGACGGCTTGCGCAAGCAGGATGCCGGCGTGGAAAAGCGCCGCGTCGAATTTGTCGGCCCGCAGGTCGGCAAGGACCTGGTGGAGAACGGCGCGCTGGCCTTGCTGCTGGTCAGCCTGGGTATCGTCGGCTATCTGTGGCTGCGCTTCGAATGGAAATTCGGGCTGTCCGCGATCATCGCCAACCTGCATGACGTGGTGATCATCCTCGGCTTCTTCGCCTTCTTTCAATGGGAATTTTCGCTGTCCGTGCTGGCGGCGGTGCTGGCGGTGCTGGGCTATTCGGTGAACGAGTCGGTGGTGGTGTTCGACCGGATACGCGAAAACTTCCGCAGCATGCGCAAGGCCGAAGTGGCCGAAATCATCGACAATGCGATCACCCGCACCATGTCGCGCACCATCATCACCCACGGCTGCACGCAGATGATGGTCGGCGCGATGCTGTTCCTCGGCGGAGAGACGCTGCATTATTTCGCGATGGCGTTAACGATCGGGATACTGTTCAGTATCTATTCCTCGGTGCTGGTGGCCAGCCCGCTGCTGATGCTGCTCGGGGTGTCGCGCGAGGATTTCATCAAGCCGGAGAAGACCGAGGCCGAAGAGGTTCTGCCGTAGTGGATGGGAAGGGTTAAAGGGGGAAGAGGGAAGGGCGAAACCCTCGCTCTTTAATCGGAGAGGCGGTTTTACCCTTCTCCCTTTACTCTTCCCCCTTCTCTATTATCTGGATTAAACCGTGGAACTACTGACCGCCTTCATCGACATCGTCCTGCATCTGGACACCCACCTGCTGGCGCTCACCCGTGAGTACGGCGTGTGGGTGTATGCCATCCTGTTCCTGATCATCTATTGCGAAACCGGCCTGGTGGTGACACCTTTCCTGCCCGGTGATTCGCTGCTGTTTGTGGCGGGTGCGCTGTGCGGCCTGGGCGCGCTGCGGCTGGAATGGCTCGCGCCGTTGCTGATGCTGGCTGCGTTCAGCGGTGACAACACCAATTACTGGATCGGCAGGTTGATCGGGCTGCGCCTGTTGAAGCGCACGAACGGGCTCATCAAGCGTGAACATATCGACAAGACCCATGCCTTCTACGAGAAGCATGGCGGCAAAACCATCCTGTTCGCGCGCTTCCTGCCCATCGTCCGCACCTTCGCGCCGTTCGTGGCGGGAATCGGGCTGATGCGCTACCGCCTGTTCATGCTGTTCAGCGCGTTGGGCAGCCTGGCATGGATCGGCAGCCTCACCGTGGCGGGCTATTTCTTCGGCAACATCCCGGTCATCAAGAACAACCTCACCCTAATGATCCTCGGCATCATTGTCATCTCGTTCCTGCCAGCTATCCGCGAATTCATCCGCCACCGCCGCCGCCCAGCCGTGTGAGGGCGGTATCTCGGCGCCGGGTACCCCACTGCAGCGGTCATGGCCTAACATTTTGAAACAATTGTTTTGGAACATTTGGGCGGATGCCAAGTCATAATGTCGTCCCGTGATTAACGGGGGTTTCCAAAGGAGCGAAAAAATGAAGAAAAATCTGTTGGTGTTGAGCCTGATTTCCTTGTATGGCAGCGCATTTGCGGCGGATTTCACCGACACCGCGCGCGTGATTTCCAGTACCCCGATTTATGAACGCGTCACGGAACCGAAACGCGAATGCTGGACGGAAACCGTGCAGGTCGCGCCTAAGGAACGTTCGATGGGCGGTGCGGTAGTCGGCGGTGTCGCCGGCGGCCTGCTCGGCAGCCAGGTCGGCGGCGGCAGCGGCAACACGGCTGCGACCGGCGCCGGTGCGGTGGCCGGTGCGGTGATCGGCGACCGCGTGTCCAATCCGGACAGCAACCGTTCGGCAACCGGCGCGGTAGTCGGCGGTGTGGCCGGCGCGTTGCTGGGCAGCCAGATCGGCGGCGGTACAGGCAACAAAGCCGCGACCGCAGTGGGCGGTATTGCCGGTGCGGTGATTGGTGACCGCGTCGCCAACCCGGACCAGCCGCGCACCGAACAAGTGGAGCGCTGCCGCCAGGTTGATTCCAGCCGCGAAGTCATCAAGGGTTACAACGTGACCTATCGCTACAACGGACAGAACATCACCACTACTCTGCCGTACCAGCCCGGTTCGACTCTCCGTGTGGGTGTGAGCGTCATCGAAGATCAGCAAGACCAACGTTATGAAGAGCCGCAAGGCCGACGTTATGAAGGACGCAGGGATAGACCCAATTATCAGTGATTTGATTTCTGCCCACAAAAAAGCCCGGATCAAACCGGGCTTTTTTGTGGGCGTTTGCGTGGCAAGATGATGCGCGCGCTTCATGGAGTTTTTTGCTAATATGCAAAACGACTTTGGATGGTAGCGCGGTTGCGAACCCAGACATTGGCGAAAACCAGCTAAGAGGGGCGCATGGAAAAACGTAAGGCTCGTGTATTGATTGCAGATGATGAGCCGCATATTCGCAGTTTGATCAGATTGATTGTCACATCGCTAGGGGCGGAGGTTGTCGCCGAAGCCGCGGATGGGGAGCTGGCATTAAGCATGTACAAGCAATTCTCGCCGGACATGGTGCTGCTCGACATCAATATGCCAAAGATGGACGGAATCAGCGTCCTGAAACAAATCATGGCGATCAACAATAGAACCCTGGTGGTGATGTTGACCTCATTGAATGCCCTTGAGGTCGTGAAGGAGTGCATCGATAACGGGGCATGGAATTACATCCTGAAAAATACGACTGCCGGGGAGTTGCACAAGGCGATCAGTGGAACCTGGGGCGAATATATGGAAGCAATCAAAGCAGCCGAGGTTGAGTAATCATGAATTGTAATCACATCAACCCGGCGGGTTATGTTTTCTGCGGGACATGCGGGGGTCCATTAGAGCCTGCCCGTTGCCGTTGCGGCTTCGTCGCCGGGAGAGGCGATATTTTCTGTGGCCGCTGCGGAACAAATTTGGCCGAGGTTGCGGCAGGGGAAGGCCGGGGCGCCGTCGATGCCGATCATCGCCTTGATCTTGAACGCCTGGCGCTTCAGGCGGCGCAAGAAAAACAGCTCCTGGAATCGACCGATAAAGCGCGCGTTACCCAGGACGATATTCGCAAGCTGCTAACCACACACAGAAAGAAATTCCGCTAATGAGACTGACGGAATCGCTGATCGCGAGTTTTCAGGAAAAGGCACATGTTCCCCCCGTGCCGCTGGCCGGCATGATCAGGGCGGCAAAAAATGATGCGGTTGATTTCGCGCAGTTCGTCATTCAGGATGGTTATCTGGATCGCGACACGGCGGGGGAATTGTTGGCGGGCCAGTTGAACCGCACTTACGTCAACCTGAACAAAACCCTGTTTCAGGATGAAATGGTTTCCATGCTGACCGGGGAGATCGCGCAGCGCTATCGGGCTATCCCGCTCTACCAGTTGGGCAACGCGGTGACGGTGGCGATGGTTAAACCCAATGACCCGCAGGTTATCACGGCACTGGAAAATCTATTGATGAAGCCGATTAGCCCGGTTTTCTGTTTTCAGGATGAGATCGATTCGGCAATCAAGGTCAATTATCAATCCGCCCAGCATGTGGATGATTTGGCAATGAGCTTCGACCTGAAGGTATTCCGGTCCGGCGAGTTGAGTGATGCGGCACTGGCAAAACTGCTCGACTCCAAGCCGCTGGTCGAGCTTGGCGACTCGATCATCCTGCTGGCGCTCAAGGAACGCGCTTCGGATATCCATATCGAGCCGAAAAGGAATGAGGTGGTCGTGCGCTTCCGGATCGACGGGGGTATGGTGGACCGGCTGTTCCTGCCCGCAGAAATGGCGTTGCCGCTTACCTCACGTTACAAAATATCATCCGGGATGGATATCACCGAGCGGCGCAAGCCGCAGGATGGCAGGCTCAGTTTTGTGCTGCCGATGAAAGTACTGGATTTGCGCGTTTCCTGCCTGCCCGTCATGCACGGCGAAAAAGTGGAGATGCGCATTCTGGGTTCGTTATATACCAGCGCCATATTGAATCTGGACAAGCTGGATTTCTCTCCCGAGGTGTTGCGTCCATTCAAGACCGCCCTGAAATATCAGCATGGCATCCTGTTCGTGACAGGCCCGACCGGTTCAGGCAAGAGCACCACGCTGTATGCGGCACTTAATTTTATCAATACTCGCGACATCAACATGGTCACCATCGAAGACCCGTTCGAATACTAGGTGCCGACCCTGAATCAGGTGATGGTCAACGACAAGGCTGGCCGGAGCTTTCAGACGGTGTTGCGCTCGGTGTTGCGCCAGGATCCGGATACCATACTGGTGGGTGAAATCCGCGACACCGAAACCGCGCGCATCGCCACCCAGGCGGCGTTGACCGGCCATCTGGTATTGACCACGCTGCATACCAACGATGCGATCCAGGCCACCACGCGGTTGCTGGAAATGGGCGTGGAGCGTTTCATCGTGGCGCCATCCATCATCGGCGTGCTGGGGCAGCGTCTGGTGAAAAGACTGTGCGAACATTGCAAGACCGAACATCACCCCGATCCCGAGGAGTTGCGCCAGTATTTCTACTGGCGCGAAGGCGCCGAGTTGCCGGTTTTTTACATAGGCGCAGGCTGCAAGCATTGCGGCGGGTCGGGTTATGCCGGACGGGTGGCTATCCATGAATTCCTGAAAGTCACTCCGCAGCTACGCGAAGCGATCCTGCACGAACGCAATTACGATGAGATTCTGGGTATCGCGGTACAGCAGGGATTTCACAATCTGCGTTATGACGGTTTCAAGAAGGCATTGCGTGGATTGACTTCACTGGAAGAGGTCATACTTGCCACCGCTTCGATGGAAGACGATTGAGGGGGCACTGCCGCAGTAGGCGCAAATAGAATACCGGGTTGGTTCATTCGAGCTGGCCGGTGGAGAACCGGGGGCACTTTGGGTAATTGGCAACGCTTATTCGACCGTCGTAATCGTTTCGCCTGGGGGGTTCTGCTGGCCTATCTTTTGCTGGCCCTGGTGGCTTGGTATGGCTTGCGTATGCAGACCATGAAAAACGCCGAGCGGCAATTCGAGATGCATGCTCGCGATGTGACCGGTTCCATCGAGGAACGGTTGCGGCAGCATGAGCAGATTCTGCTTGGCGGCGAGGGTTTGTTCGCTGCCAGCGAATCTGTGGATCGTGCGGCATGGCGCACCTACATCGAGCGCTTGCACCTCAAGAAAAACTATCCGGGCATTCAGGGCGTCGGTTTTGTCAAGGTTATCAGGCCTGCCGATCTGCAGGCCCATATCGCCGCAATACGCGCCGAAGGATTTCCGGACTATACGGTTCACCCGCCCGGCGAACGACCGCTCTACACCTCAGTCATTTATCTGGAACCCTTTTCCGGACGCAATCTGGCTGCTTTCGGCTATGACATGATGTCGGAAGCCACCCGCGCCAAAGCCATGCGCATGGCGGCAGAGAGTGGCAAGACCACCATCTCCGGCAAGGTGAAGCTGGTGCAGGAAACGCACGGCAAGGAACAAGCCGGTTTCCTCATGTATGTGCCGGTCTATCGCAAGCATCAGTCCCCGGCAACGCTGGAAGAAGGATGGAAGGTCTTGCAGGGCTTCGTTTACAGTCCCTACCGTGTCGATGACCTGATGGCAGGCATCCTGGGCGACCGGATTCCGATGCTGGATTTCGTCATTTTTGACGGTGAGGGGGAAACGGACGGGGCGCGCATGTTCGTATCGGCGGGTGATCCAGTCGCTGGGAAGCAAATTGCGTCACCCATGATGAGCAGCGTACGCACAATTAAGGCCTATGGGCATACATGGACCGTGCGCCTGCATAGCCGCCCCGAATTCGAAGCGGGCTTTCAATCGCCGTTGAATGCAGTCATCCTGGCACTGGGTGGGGGCATCGGTGTGCTGCTGTTTGTCCTGGTGTCGTTCCTGATTTCCCGGCGCGAACATGCGGAGGAGATGGCGGGGCGGATGACCGATGACATCCGGGCTAACAAGGAAAAACTCCGCCAGAGTGAGGCGCGTATCCACGCCATCGTGGATGGTGCGGACCATTTGATTATCACCATCGATACCGAAGGCGTCATTCAGTTATTCAATCGCGCGGCAGAGCGTTATCTTGGCTATCGTGCCGAGGAAGTCATGGGTAAATTTACCATGCTGCTGTTTCATGACGGCGAAGAAATATTGCGCCGCGCACAGGAGTTGGCTGCGGCGGGCGTGCCTGTCGGGCCGGATTTTGAGGTGCTCACCGCACGCGCCCGGGAAGATGCGGGCGGAGATACCCATGAATGGACCTACATCCGCAAGGATGGCAGTCGTTTCCCGGTATCGTTGACCGTCACGGCTTTGCGTAACGGGGGCGGCAAGATTAACGCCTTTCTCGGGATTGCCACAGATATTACCGAGCGCGTAAAAATCGAGCGCATGAAAAGCGAATTTATTTCCACCGTGAGTCATGAGCTGCGCACGCCGCTGACCTCGATTCGTGGTGCTCTGGCGTTGATCGCCGGCGGGGTGGCGGGGGAGTTGCCGGCAGCAGTCAAACCGCTGGTCGAGATTGCGCATAAGAACAGCGAACGGCTGATCCTGCTGGTCAACGATATTCTCGATATGGAGAAGATCGAGGCGGGCAGGATGGAGTTCAATGCCAGTCCGGTCAAACTCATGCCGTTGTTGAAACATGCACTGGAAGTGAATCATGCCTATGCCGAGCAGTACCAGGTCAGTTATGAGCTGGAAAGCGAGTTGTCTGGAGCGATGATCAGCGTGGATGCAAACCGGATGATGCAGGTATTGGATAACCTGCTTTCGAATGCAGCCAAGTACTCTCCCGCAGGCGGCAAGGTGCTGGTTGCGGTTGAACGCATTGATCAGCGTATCCGTGTGGTAGTGAAGGATAATGGACCGGGCATTTCGGATGAATTCAAGGAGCGGATTTTCCATAAATTTGCCCAAGCCGATTCTTCCGATACCCGCAGAAAAGGCGGCACCGGCTTGGGACTTTTCATTACCAAGGCGATCGTCGAACAGATGGGCGGCAGCATCGGGTTTGACTCGCAGCCTAATGTGCAGACCGTGTTTTATGTTGAATTTCCTGAATGGGTGGAAAGAAAGCCTCCTGAAATCAGTCATTGTGTCGATGGCTCCACGCATAGAGTGTTGGTGTGTGAAGATAGTCGTGATATCGCTACCGTTTTGCGCATGATGCTGGAGCAGGCGGGTTATGTCGTGGACATCGCTTACGATGTGGATCAGGCCAAGCAATTGCTGGCTCAAGGGGGCTATGCGGCGATGACGCTTGATCTTGCATTACCGGCGCAGAGCGGCATTTCGCTGATCCGCGAGTTGCGCGGGCATGAGGAGACCGCCAATCTGCCGATTGTGGTGGTTTCCGCCAAGGCATCTGAGGGCAGGCAAGAGCTGAATGGGGAGGAGTTTCGCGTCATCGATTGGATCGATAAACCGGTCAACCAGGAACGGTTGTTGTCTGTGCTCAACGGGATTGTGGGAATATCGGGACGGGCGCGTCCCCTAGTGTTGCATGTCGAGGATGATCCGGATGTTTTTCATGTGATGCATCAGGTTGCAAGCGAAGTGGCGGATGTGGTTCAAGCCGCAAACTTGGCTGAAGCCAGGCAAATGCTCGCCCAGTGCCGTTATGATCTGGTGATTCTCGATTTGGATTTGCCGGATGGTTCAGGTAAAGAATTGCTGCCGCTGTTGAAGGGAGCTTCGCCACCCATTCCAGTGCTGGTGTTCTCCGTGCATGAAATTGGTTTAGAGGACGCAAAAGAGGTGGATGCGGCGCTGGTTAAGTCGCGCACCGACAATGAGCAGTTACTGGCAGCCATCAAGCGTTTGATCGGAGTCGAATAGCATGGAAAATTGTTTCAGGAAAAGGGAATAGCAATGGCGGACAAGCTGACGCGCATCTTATATGTGGAGGATGAGCCGGATATCCAGACAGTGGCACGGCTTGCGCTGGAAACCCTGGGGGGGTTTACGGTAGAAATATGCAGTTCCGGGAACGAGGCGCTCAGTCGGGCGCCTGTTTTCCAGCCGCAACTTATTTTGCTGGATGTGATGATGCCGGGTATGGATGGGCCGACCACGCTCAAGATGTTGCGCGCGCTGCCTCAGTTTGCCGACACGCCGGTAGTCTTCATAACCGCCAAGGTGCAAGCCGGCGAGGTCGCGGACTACAAGGAAATCAGCGCGGTAGATGTTATCCCCAAGCCCTTCGACCCGATGACGCTATCGAACCAGGTTCAGGCTATCTGGGAACGTTGCCATGGCTGACCCGGCAGGCCTGCAAGCCAAGCTGAAAGCCTTGAGCGATGCTTACGCCGCGCAATTGCCGGAAAAACTCAAGCAGATCGAACAGGCGTGGGAGCAGTTACCTCGGGATAGTTGGGATGAGGGGGGCTTTCAAATCTTGTACCGCATGGTGCATAGTCTGACCGGATCGGGCAAGACCTTCGGCTTTGCCCTGCTTAGCGACGTGGCGCGCAATCTGGAGGAATGTCTCAAGCAGCTCGCACAGGCGAGGACGGCATCAGACGAAATACAGCGTAAACGCATACAAGTTTTGCTGAGCGAGCTTCATCAGGTGGCTATGCACAGGGATGCTGCGGCTGGCGATAACCACGCGCATTAGTGGCTCCAACGTAACATGCCGCGCATGTTAGTTTCCGCAGCAACAAGCCTTCGGCGTGTTGTCTCCACCGCTATATCACCGGACGATTAACCAAATCGCCCGGTGATATAGTCCTCGGTTTCCTTGCGCTTCGGGTTGGTGAACACCGTGCTGGTGTCGCCGAACTCGATCAAATCTCCCAGGTACATATAGGCGGTGTAATCGGAGACGCGCGCGGCTTGCTGCATGTTGTGCGTGACGATGACGATGGTGAAGTCTTCCTTCAGCTCGTCGATCAGTTTCTCGATATGCGCGGTCGAGATCGGGTCGAGCGCCGAGGTCGGTTCATCGAGCAGCAGCACCTGCGGTTTGACGGCGATCGCGCGCGCGATGCACAGGCGCTGTTGCTGCCCGCCGGACAGCCCCGTGCCGCTCTGCTTGAGCTTGTCCTTGGCCTCGGTCCACAGCGCGGCTTTGCGCAATGCCCATTCGACGCGCTCATCCATGTCGTTCTTGCTGAGACTCTCGTAGAGTTTTACGCCGAATGCGATATTGTCGTAAATTGACATCGGGAACGGGGTCGGCTTCTGGAACACCATGCCGATCCTGGCGCGCAGCATGTTCAAGTCCTGCTTCTTGTCGAGAATGTTCGCGCCATCCAGCAGGATTTCGCCGGTGGCCTTCTGCTTGGGGTAGAGCTGATACATGCGGTTGAAGGTGCGCAGCAAAGTGGATTTGCCGCAACCCGACGGGCCGATGAAGGCGGTCACCATTTTTTCGGCGATGCTCAGGTTGATGTCTTTGAGCGCGCGGTAGTCCCCGTAATAAAAATTAAGGTCCCTGACAATTATTTTCGGGACGGTTATTTTTGGATTGGCGATGTTTTCGGCAGTCATTTGCGAACCTTGTTAATGGGAGGCGGCCTTTTGCTGGAACAGCACGCGCGCCAGGATATTGAGTGTCAGCACGCTGAGGGTGATCAGCAGCGCGCCGGCCCAGGCCAGTTTTTGCCAGTCTTCGTAAGGGCTCATCGCGAACTGGAAAATCACCACCGGCAGGTTCGCCATCGGCTGGTCCATGTTGCTGCTCCAGAACTGGTTGTTCAGCGCGGTGAACAGCAGCGGCGCGGTTTCACCGCTGATGCGCGCGATGGCCAGCATCACGCCGGTGATGATCCCGGCGCGCGCGGCGCGCAACGTGACGAAGTTGATGATTTTCCATTGCGGCGCGCCGAGCGCCGCCGCCGCTTCGCGCAGCGTGGTCGGCACCAGGCGCAGCATGTTTTCGGTGGTGCGGATCACGATCGGGATGACGATGATCGATAATGCCAGCGCGCCCGCCCAACCGGAAAAATGCTTGACATGGACGACATAGATTTCGTACACGAACAGGCCGATCACAATGGAGGGCGCGGAGAGCAGCACGTCGTTGATGAAGCGCGTGATCGGGGCGAGCCAGCCGCGCTGGCCGAATTCGGCCAGGTAGGTGCCGGCCAGGATGCCGATGGGGGTGCCGATCAGCGTGCCGACCAGCGTCATTGCCAGGCTGCCGGCAATGGCGTTGAGCAGCCCGCCGCCGCTGCCCGGCGGCGGAGTCATCTGCGCGAACACTAGAGGGGTGAGTGCGGGCAGTCCATGTTCCAGCAATGTCCATAGAATCCAGCATAGCCAGAACAGGCCGAATGCCATGGCCAGCATCGAGATGGCCAGGCCGACTGCGTTGATGATGCGGCGGCGCGTATAGAGGCTCAGCATGGTTATGAAACCTGCCCTTCGCGCTGCCCGAGCTTGAACAGCATATAGCGCGCGAGCGATAAGACCACAAAGGTGATGAAGAACAGGATCAGGCCAAGCTCGATCAGCGCGGAGGTATAGAGCTCCCCGTAGGCCTCGGTGAATTCGTTGGCGAGTGCCGACGCAATGCTGTTGCCCGGCATCAATAGGGATTTGCTCAGTTCGTGCGCATTGCCGATGACGAAGGTGACGGCCATGGTTTCGCCCAGCGCGCGCCCCAATCCCAGCATGATGCCGCCGGCCACACCTACTTTGGTATAGGGCAGCACAACTTTCCACATGACTTCCCAGGTGGTCGCGCCGAGGCCGTAGGCCGATTCTTTCAGCAACGTCGGCACCACTTCAAACACATCGCGCATCACCGATGCGATAAACGGGATAACCATGATGGCGAGAATGATGCCGGCGGCCAGCATGCCGATGCCCATCGGCGGGCCGGAGAAGAACGGGCCGATGTACGGCATCGCTCCGATATGGTCGCTGAGCCAGGGCTCGACATGTTCGGCAAACAGCGGTGCGAACACGAACAGCCCCCACATGCCGTAGATGATGCTGGGAATGCCCGCCAGCAATTCGATGGCGACACCGAGCGGGCGGCGCAGGATGCGCGGCGAAAGTTCGGTCAAAAAGATAGCGATGCCAAAGCTGACCGGAATGGCGATCAGCAGCGCGATGGCGGAGGTGACCAGCGTGCCGACGATCGGGATCAGCGCGCCGAATTGGTCGTTGACCGGGTCCCAATCGGAGCTGGTCAGGAAGCCGAAGCCAAACGCATGGATGGTGGGCATGCTGCCCACTACCAGCGAGCCGATGATGGCGGCGAGCAAAACCAGCACGCCAAATGCCGAGACACGCGTCAGATTGCGGAACAGCAGGTCCAGCACGGTGTGCCGTTTAAGGCTGGCTTCGCGTAAAAACATCGGCATGATTTGAGTTCGTCAATAAAAAATAGCGGAGGCGAGAGCCCCCGCGATTATAACTTGAGAATACCGGTTTATTGCACCAATGCCTTGCCGGTTGCGTCCTTGATTTGCGCTTTCCATGCGGCGCGAATCAGTTTGACGACATTTTCCGGCAGCGGCACGTAATCCAGATCGGAAGCCAGTTTGCCGCCCTTGTCATAAGTCCAGTCAAAGAACTTCAGCACTTCCTTGCCGGTTGCCGGTTTTTCCTGCACCTTGTGCATCAGGACGAAAGTCGCGCCGCTGATCGGCCAGCTTCCCTTGCCCGCCTCGTCGGTCAGGATCTTGTAGAAACCTGGTGCCTTGTCCCATTGCGCGCCGGCGGCGGCAGCCTTGAAGCTGCTATCCTCCGGCTTGACGAACTGGCCGTCGCGATTCTTCATCTGCACGGTGTTCATCTTGTTTTGCAGCGCGTAGGCATATTCCACATAGCCGATGGTGTTCTTCATCCGTTGCACGTTGGCAGCCACACCCTCGTTGCCTTTTCCGCCGATCCCGGCTTTCCAGGAAACTGCGGTGCTTTCACCCACGGTGGATTTCCATTCGGCGCTGACTTTGGACAGGTAGTTGGTGAAGATGAAGGTGGTGCCGGAACCGTCCGAGCGATGCACCACCGTGATATTGTCGGCGGGCAGCTTGAGGTCCTTGTTCAGTGCCACCAGCGCGGGGTCATTCCACTTGGTGATCTTGCCCAGGTAGATATTCGCCAGCGTCGCGCCATCCAGTTTCAATTGGCCTGCACCGATGTCTTTTATATTGACCACCGGCACCACGCCGCCGATCACGGTCGGGAACTGCATCAGGCCGTTCTTGTCGAGCTCTTCCGGTTTGAGCGGCATGTCGGATGCGCCGAAATCCACGGTCTTGGCGGTGATCTGCTTGATGCCGCCGCCGGAGCCGATGGACTGGTAATTCATGCCGACGCCGGTCTGCGCCTTGTACGCTTCCGCCCACTTGGCATAGATCGGATAAGGGAAGGTCGCGCCCGCGCCGGTGATGCCGGTTGCCCGGCTCGCGCCGGCGCAAGCCAGCGCAGCGGCGGCAGTGATGCCGATGACGAATTGCCTGAGTTTGCCGTTCATAGTGTCTCCATGATGATGTTAGTTGCAGCCGGTTTTGCCGCCAACGCTTTGTGCGGAGCGCATGTTAGGGCGTTAATATGACAGGATTATGACAGGCCGAGAAATAGCGGAAATGCAAAATTCAGGTTGAACATTCCGGATTCATTCGGTAGAATCCGCGCTCTTTTGAAAATCGGTTGGAGTAGAGCTATGGCACGTGTCTGTCAAGTGACGGGAAAAGGCCCGATGACTGGGAACAATATTTCCCATGCAAATAACAAAACCAAGCGTCGTTTCTTGCCTAATCTGCAACGACGCCGCTTCTGGGTTGAAAGTGAAAATCGCTGGGTCAGCTTGCGCTTGACCAATGCAGCGCTGCGCACCATCGACAAGAACGGTATCGATGCGGTGGTGTTCGAGATTCGCGCCCGTGGCGTGAACGTTTAAGGAGGCTGGAAAATGCGCGAAAAGATCAAGCTTGAATCCAGTGCCGGTACCGGGCATTTTTACACCACGACGAAGAACAAGCGCACCACGCCGGGAAAGATCGAAATGAAGAAGTTTGATCCCAAGGCACGCAAGCATGTCATGTACAAGGAAACCAAGCTGAAGTAATTCGGCGCGGCTTCGCAGTGCTAAAGAAAAACCCGCTCAGGCGGGTTTTTTATTTTCGGCTCCGGTGCCTTTGGCTGGCAGGGCGCAATAAGCGTAGCGCATTGCACCCTACGTGAACTGGATCAGGCAGTGTGCTTTTTCACCCAGGCGACATACTGATCCATCCAGTTTTGCAGGAACTTCTTGCTGCCTGCACCGATATTGCCGGCCTCGTCAAACAACCCCTCCTTTACCTGGATGAATGCTTCGGGTTGTCCAAGCGTCGGGATGTCCAGAGTCGCGAGAATGTTGCGCAAATGCTGTTGCGCCATGGCCGTGCCGGTCGCGCCGGGCGAAGCGCCCAACACACCGGCAGGCTTGCCCGCCCAGGCGCTCTGGCCATAGGGACGCGAGGCATGATCGATCGCGTTCTTGAGCACGCCGGGGATCGAGCGGTTGTATTCGGGAGTGACGAACAGCAGGCCCTGGGCAGCCACGATCTCACCCTTCAGCCGCTTGACGGACTCGGCCTGGTTCGCGTCATCGTCCTGGTTGTAGAGCGGCAAATCGCCGATTTGCACCTGCCTGAACGAGAACTCCGGCGGAGCCAATTTTGTAACGGCGTTGGCCAGCTTGCGGTTGAATGAATCCTGGCGAAGGCTGCCGATGACAACGGCGATTTGATATTTGCTCATGACGTTCTCC
>JACPEI010000003.1 GCA_016183575.1 Nitrosomonadales bacterium
CTGCGCATCAGCTTGTAAAACTCCTCGAATCCCTCGCCCTGAAAGACTTTGACGAGAAAGCTACCTGCCGGCTTCAGATGTTCGAGCGCAAATTCCATTGCCAGTTCCGCAAGATGCATCGCGCGCGCCTGATCTGCCGACGCTATGCCGCAGATATTGGGGGCCATGTCGGAAATTACAAGGTCGACCGGTTTGCCTTGCAGCAAACCTTCCAGCTGTTTCAGCACAGTATCGTCACGGAAATCACCCTGGATGAACTCCACCCCGGCCAGCGGATCGAGTGGCAGCAGATCCAGTGCGATTACCTTTCCGCTGCGCCCGACCTTGCTCGCGGCAACCTGAGACCAGCCGCCCGGAGTCGCGCCCAGATCCACCACCACCGTGCCAGGCTTGAGCAGGCGGTCCTTGGCGTCGATTTCAAGCAGCTTGTAAGCGGCGCGCGAGCGGTAACCTTCCTTTTGCGCGAGCTGCACAAAAGGGTCGTTGATATGTTCACGCATCCATTGTTTGCTGGTTTTGGAGGGCTTCATCGTTTAGAATTCGCGCCTTATACAAAAAAGGCCATTATGTTATCTCTTACCGTATCCGAACGCCTTGCCCTTAAGGGCCGCGCCCACGCCTTGAGCCCAACGGTGATGATAGGCAATGCGGGCCTGACCGAATCGGTATTAAAGGAAATCGCGGCGAGCCTGAAAATTCATGAACTCATCAAAATCCGGGTTATGGCAGAACGGCCGCAACGTGAAGCCATTCTGACGGAGATATGCACCCAATTAAACGCTGCGCCGGTGCAACATATCGGCAAGATTCTGGTGGTCTATCTACCCAACCCGGAGGTGCACCAGATCGAAATCAAGAAAATGCCGCGCCACAAGGGCAAAAAACCGCTGTCCAAGAAGCAACTTGGAAATAGGGCGAGTGGAAAGTAGTGAGTAGTGAGTGGTGAGTAGGAACGCCACTTCCCACTTCCCACTTCCCACTTCCCACTTCCCACTTCCCACTTCCCACTTCCCACTTCCCACTTCCCACTTCCCACTTCCCACTTCCCACTTCCCACTTCCCCCTACTCCCACAATTCAGATGTACTGAACATCCACCACTTCGTATTCCCTCACTCCCCCGGGAGCCTGCACTTCGGCGATATCGCCGCTGTATTTGCCGATCAGCGCACGCGCAATCGGTGAGCTGATCGAAATCTTGCGTTCCCTGATATTGGCCTCGTCATCGCCTACGATTTGATAGGTGACGACGTCGCCGTTATTGGTGTCTTCCAGTACCACGGTCGAACCGAACACGCAGCGGCCATCCGCATTGAGCGTCTTGGGATCGATGACCTGTGCGCTGCCCAGCTTGCCTTCCAGCTCGACGATGCGCCCTTCGACAAACGATTGGCGTTCTTTGGCGGCATCGTATTCGGCATTTTCGGACAAATCGCCTTGCGCGCGCGCTTCGGAGATCGCGTTAATCACCGCCGGACGCTCTATCGTCTTGAGGTGATGCAGTTCTAGGCGCAGCAATTCCGCGCCGATGACAGTCAATGGGATTTTACTCATGACATACTTCCTTAAGTTTCGTTAAAGCAGACGCTGGTGCAGCGTCTGCAGGTCATATACCTGCAACTCGGCCAAATGCTGCATCCCGGCGCATGCGGCGCGTGCGCCGGCTAGCGTGGTGTAGTAGGTTATCCGCCCCTGCAATGCGGCATGGCGGATGGAATAGGAATCGCGCATCACGCTCGGTTTGCTGTCCACCGAGTTGATGATCAGGCTGACCTCGCCATTCTTGATCATGTCCACGATATGCGGGCGGCCTTCCGCCACCTTGTTCACCACCGTCACCGCAACGCCGGCATCCCTGATTACCGCAGCCGTGCCGCGTGTTGCCAGGATGGTGAAACCCAGTTGCGTCAGCGAGCGGGCGATTTCCACCGCGCCGGGCTTGTCCGCCCCGCGCACGCTGATGAATACTTTGCCGTCTTTCGGCAGCTTCACGCTGGCGGCAAGCTGCGATTTCACAAACGCCTCGGCGAAGGTTTCGCCGACACCCATCACTTCGCCGGTGGATTTCATCTCGGGGCCGAGGATGGTGTCCACGCCGGGGAACTTGATGAACGGGAACACGGCTTCCTTCACCGAGTAATACGGCGGGATGACCTCCTTGGTCACGCCCTGCTGCGCCAGGGTTTGCCCGGCCATGCAGCGCGCCGCGATTTTCGCCAGCGGCACGCCGGTCGCCTTGGAAACGAACGGCACGGTGCGGGAAGCGCGCGGATTCACTTCCAGTACATATACGGTGCCGCGCCCCATTTTGTCATTTTGAATTGCGAACTGCACGTTCATCAACCCGACCACGTTGAGCTCCTTGGCCATCGCCACGGTCTGGCGGCGCAATTCGCCCTGCATTTCCTTCGAAAGGCTGAACGGCGGCAACGAACAGGCCGAGTCGCCGGAGTGCACGCCGGCCTGCTCGATATGTTCCATGATGCCGCCAATGATGACCTGCTTGCCGTCGGACACCGCATCCACGTCCACTTCGATCGCGTCGTTGAGGAAGCGGTCGAGCAGGATGGGCATGCGCTCCGGGTAGGTCTTGGACATCTCCTCGGCAGCGCGCATGTAGCGTTCGAGATCGGGCTGCGCATGGATAATCTCCATCGCGCGACCGCCCAGCACATTGGAAGGACGCATCACCAGCGGATAGCCGATTTCCTCTGCGCCCGCGACCGCATCGGCCACATTGCTTGCGATGCGATTGGGTGGCTGTTTCAGACCCAGCTTGCGCAGCATAGTCTGGAAGCGCGCGCGGTCTTCCGCGCAGTCGATCATGTCCGGCGTGGTGCCGATGATCGGCACGCCGTTCTTTTCCAGGCCGTGCGCCAGCTTGAGCGGCGTCTGGCCGCCGAATTGCACGATCACGCCGATGGGTTTTTCCACCGCCACGATTTCCAGCACATCTTCCAGCGTCAGCGGTTCGAAATACAGGCGGTCGGAAGTGTCGTAGTCGGTGGAGACGGTTTCCGGGTTGCAGTTGACCATGATGGTCTCGTAGCCGTCCTCACGCATCGCCAGCGCGGCATGCACGCAGCAGTAGTCAAATTCGATGCCTTGGCCGATGCGGTTCGGCCCGCCGCCCAGCACCATGATCTTCTTGTTGCTGGTCGGCTGCGATTCGCACTCTTCCTCGTAAGTAGAATACATGTAGGCGGTGTTGGTGGCGAATTCGGCGGCGCAGGTATCCACGCGCTTGAATACCGGGCGCACGCCGAGCGCATGGCGGTAGGCGCGCAACGCGGCCTCATCGGTATCCAGCAAAACTGCCAGGCGCACATCGGCAAAACCGTTGCGCTTCAGCGTGCGCAGCTCGTCCGCGCTCAGGCTTTCCAGGGTGCGGTCAGCCAGTATTTTTTCCTGGTGGATCAGGTCTTCGATTTGCACCAGGAACCACGGGTCGATCTTGCTGACGTTGAACACTTCTTCCACGCTCATGCCGAAGCGGAACGCATCGGACACCGCCCAGATGCGCTCCGGTCCCGGGCTGCCGAGTTCGGCACAGATTGCTTCGCGGTCGTTGTATTTCCGATCCAGCCCGTTCACGCCGACCTCCAGGCCGCGCAAGGCTTTCTGGAACGATTCCTGGAAGGTGCGGCCGATCGCCATCACTTCGCCCACCGATTTCATCTGCGTGGTCAAACGGTCGTTGGCCTGCGGGAATTTCTCGAACGCGAAACGCGGGATCTTGGTGACCACATAGTCGATGCTCGGCTCGAACGAGGCAGGGGTCGCGCCGCCGGTGATGTCGTTCTTCAATTCGTCGAGCGTGTAGCCCACCGCCAGCTTGGCTGCCACCTTGGCAATCGGGAAGCCGGTCGCCTTGGAAGCCAGCGCGCTTGATCGCGACACGCGCGGATTCATCTCGATCACCACCATGCGCCCATCATCCGGGTTGATCGCAAACTGCACGTTGGAGCCGCCGGTATCCACGCCGATCTCGCGCAGCACCGAGATGGAAGCGTTGCGCATGATCTGGTATTCCTTGTCGGTCAGCGTCTGCGCCGGTGCGACGGTGATCGAGTCGCCGGTATGCACGCCCATCGGGTCGAGGTTTTCGATCGAGCAGATGATGATGCAGTTGTCGGCGCGGTCGCGCACCACTTCCATCTCGAATTCTTTCCAGCCGAGCAGCGATTCCTCGATCAGCAGCTCGCGCGTCGGCGAGGCTTCCAGCCCGCGCTCGCATATCTCGACAAATTCTTCGCGGTTGTAGGCGATGCCGCCGCCGGAGCCGCCCATCGTGAAGGAGGGGCGGATGACGGTCGGGAAGCCCATCACCTGCTGCACCTGCAACGCCTCCTCCATGCTGTGCGCAATTGCGGATCGTGCTGACGCCAGGCCAATTCGGGTCATCGCCTGCTTGAATTTTTCGCGGTCTTCCGCCTTGTCGATCGCTTCGCGCGACGCGCCGATCATCTCGACGTTATATTTTTCCAGCACGCCGTGCTTGGCCAGATCCAGCGCGCAATTCAATGCGGTCTGCCCGCCCATGGTCGGCAGGATCGCATCCGGTTTTTCCTTGGCGATGATCTTCGCCACCATCTTCCAGGTGATCGGCTCGATGTAAGTCGCATCCGCCATCTCCGGGTCGGTCATGATGGTGGCCGGGTTCGAGTTCACCAGGATGACGCGGTAGCCCTCTTCGCGCAGCGCCTTGCATGCCTGCGCGCCGGAATAGTCGAACTCGCACGCCTGCCCGATGACGATGGGGCCGGCGCCGATGATGAGGATGCTTTTAATGTCTGTGCGTTTTGGCATTTTGTGGGGAAGAGGGAAGAGGGAAGGGGGGAGGGTCGGGGAGCACGGGTTTTACCCTTCTCCCTTCCCCTTTCTCCCTTCTCCAGAATCCCTCTTTATTTCCTCTTTTCCATCAATCCAACAAATTTATCGAACAAGTAATCCACATCGTGCGGTCCCGGGCTGGCTTCCGGGTGACCCTGGAAGCAGAACGCGGGCTTGTCGGTCAACTCGAAGCCCTGCAAGGTCCCGTCGAACAGCGAGACATGCGTGACGCGCGCATTCGCCGGCAGCGTCGCCGCATCCACCGCAAAGCCGTGGTTCTGGCTGGTGATCATCACCCGCTTGCTTTGTATGTCCTGCACCGGGTGGTTCGCGCCGCGATGGCCGAACTTCATCTTCATCGTCTTCGCGCCCACTGCCAGGCCTATCAGCTGGTGCCCCAGGCAGATACCATATAACGGCACACTCGCAGCGATGAACGCGCGCGTCGCGGTTATCGCGTAATCGCACGGCTCGGGGTCGCCGGGGCCGTTGGACAGCAGCACGCCGTCCGGCTCCAGCGCCAGCGCCTCCGCAGCCGAGGTCTGCGCCGGCACCACGGTGATGCGGCAGCCGCGCTCGGCCAGCTTGCGCAGGATGTTGTGCTTTACGCCGAAGTCGTAGGCGACCACGTGGAATTTGCTGTGCGCCACTTCGGGATAGCCCACGCCCAACTCCCATTCGCGCTGCGTCCACGAGTAGGGCTCGGCACAGCTTACTTCCCTAGCCAGATCCATTCCGGCCAATCCGGCGAAACTGCGCGCCGCTGCGAGCGCCGCCGCCTCGTCCGTGCCGGTGGCGATGCAGCCGTTCTGCGCGCCCTTTTCGCGCAGGATGCGCGTCAGCTTGCGCGTGTCAATCCCGGCGATCGCCACCACGTTGTTGGCCTTGAGGTAGTCGGGCAGCGATTGCGTGCTGCGGACATTGCTCACCGTCAGCGACAGATCGCGGATCACCAGGCCGCTGGCAAACACCTGGCGCGACTCCACGTCTTCGCTATTCACGCCGACGTTGCCGATATGCGGGTAGGTCAGTGTGACGATCTGCTTGCAGTAGGAAGGGTCGGTGAGGATTTCCTGATAGCCGGTCATCGAGGTATTGAACACCACCTCGCCGATGCTGCTGCCGGTAGCACCGATGGCAATGCCCCGGAATACCGTGCCATCGGCAAGCACAAGAATGGCAGGGTTCGTTTGCGGCACCGGAATACTCCCAAAGCAGTTTACATAAAGAAGCGGGACGAACCTTGTGTCCATCCCGCTTTGAATTGATGCGCATTATAGCGGATTAGAGGGGAGGCATCAAATGCCTATGTCTGTCTACGTTAAAACTTGAACTCATGATTTCGAATCTTTTAGAGGTCATTCTGTTGGTTCACGCTTCCACTGTGCGAGCCATTGAGCGGAGTCCGATTTAGTGGACGGGCAAGTCATTTGAATTATGGGGTTTTCTTTCCCCTCATCCGCTCCGGCTGCCAGTGTGCGGTCGCCCAGCCCAATATTTCCTCGACGCTGCCCTGCAGCAACTCGGCGGGCGGTTGCTGCCGCAGAAATTCCAGCACTGCGATCAGCGTCGCGATTATGCTATCGGTCGTAATGGCGGGCGCGAGCGTCTGCTTGCTGAGTTTATCGCCCTGCGCATTCACCGCGACGGGCAGGTGCATGTAGGCCGGGGTGGCAAAACCCAGCAACTGTTGCAAATATATTTGGCGCGGCGTGGAGTAGAGCAGATCGGATCCGCGCACGACATGCGTGATGCCTTGAAACGCATCATCCACCACCACCGCGAGCTGGTAGGCGAACAGCCCATCGGCGCGCTTCACCACGAAATCACCGATCTCGCTTTCGAGATGTTGGGTAATGCGGCTGCGACACGTTACTGCGAAGCAGCCGCTTGCGGGAGCCGCCGCCGGGCCACCCCTCCCGCACTCGCCGCTCACGCGCACCGTGTCGGGGTGGCCGCCTTGCAGCGCATCGTTGAATTCGACCAAGCGGTCGTCGGTGCGCACCCGCCATGCCCGTCCTTCGCGCCCGGCCGGAATGCCGTTGCGGCAGGTGCCGGGATACACTGGCCCTTCGATGCCATGCAAAGCAGAATCAGAAATCTCCTTGCGCGTGCAGCAGCAGGGATATATGGCATTGATGGCCTGAAGGTGTTGCAATGCCTCCTCATAAGCGTCGCTGCGCTGGCTCTGGTGCATTACCGTAGGTCGGGCTTTGCCCGACATTGTTTTTTCGATGGCGGGCAGAGCCCGCCCATCGTCCCAATACAATCCGAACGCTTCAAGTGTACGCAGAATGCCGTCCGCCGCACCCGGCACACAGCGCGGCGTGTCTAGGTCTTCCATGCGCACCAGCCAGGTGCCGTGGTGATGTTTTGCGTCGAGGTAGCTGCCGACGGCGGTGGCTAACGAGCCGAAATGCAAAGGGCCGGTAGGGGAAGGGGCGAAGCGCCCCCTGTAGGTTGGATCAGGCAGGAACAGCCTCTTCCGCAAACTCCAGTTCCACCTTGCCGTCCTTCACGTCCACGGCGACCTTGCCGCCGCTGGCCAGCCTGCCGAACAGCAGTTCGTCGGCGAGCGCTGAACGTATGGTGTCCTGGATCAGGCGCGCCATCGGGCGGGCGCCCATCAGCGGGTCGAAGCCGTGCTCGGCGAGATAATTCTTGAGCGCATCGGTGAATACGACTTCCACCTTCTTTTCGTGAAGCTGCTCTTCGAGCTGCATCAGGAATTTGTCCACCACGCGCAGGATGACTTCATGATCCAGCGGCGCGAAGGAAATAATGGCATCGAGCCGGTTGCGGAATTCCGGCGTGAACAGGCGCTTGATGTCGGCCATTTCGTCGCCCGCCGTCGCGGTCTTGGTGAAGCCGATCTGGGTCTTGTTCAGCGCTTCTGCGCCCGCGTTGGTGGTCATCACGATCACCACGTTGCGGAAATCGGCCTTGCGCCCGTTGTTGTCGGTCAGCGTGCCGTGGTCCATCACCTGCAGCAGGATGTTGAAGATATCCGGGTGCGCCTTCTCGATCTCGTCGAGCAGCAGCACGCAGTGCGGCTGCTTGGCGATCGCTTCGGTGAGCAGGCCGCCCTGATCGAAGCCGACATAGCCCGGAGGCGCGCCGATCAGGCGCGACACGGCATGACGCTCCATGTATTCGGACATATCGAAGCGGTGCAGCGGCATGCCCATGCTGTAGGCGAGCTGGCGCGCCACTTCGGTCTTGCCGACCCCGGTCGGGCCGGAGAACAGGAAACTGCCGATCGGTTTTTGCGGATTGCCGAGGCCGCTGCGCGACATCTTGATCGCGGTGGCGAGCGCGTCGATCGCCTTGTTCTGGCCGAACACTACCGCCTTCAAATCGCGATCCAGCGTCTTCAGTGCGTTGCGATCATCGGAAGAAACGCTGCGCGGCGGGATGCGCGCGATCTTGGCAATAATCTCCTCGATCTCGTGTTTGCCGATGATTTTTTTCTGCTTCGATTTTGGCAGGATGCGCTGCGCGGCACCTGCCTCGTCCAGCACGTCGATCGCCTTGTCGGGCAGGTGGCGGTCATTGATGAAGCGCGCGGAAAGCTCCGCCGCGCTGGTCAATGCCGCTGCGCTGTATTTGACGCTGTGGTGCTCCTCGAAACGCGACCTCAGGCCGCGCAGGATCGCAATGGTCTGCTCCACCGACGGCTCCGGCACATCGATTTTCTGGAAGCGGCGCGACAATGCGTGGTCTTTTTCGAAGATGCCGCGATATTCCTGATAGGTGGTCGCGCCGATGCACTTCAATTGTCCGTTCGACAACGTCGGTTTGAGCAGATTGGACGCATCCATCGTGCCGCCGGAAGCCGCGCCCGCGCCGATCAGGGTGTGGATTTCATCGATAAACATGATCGCGTTGGGTGTATTGCCCAATTCCTTCAGCACCGCCTTGAGGCGCTGCTCGAAGTCGCCGCGATATTTGGTGCCCGCCAGCAGCGCGCCCATGTCCAGCGAGTAAACGCGCGCGCCTTTGAGAATTTCCGGCACGTTCTCCTCCACGATGCGCCGCGCCAAACCTTCGGCAATCGCCGTCTTGCCGACACCGGCCTCACCGACCAGCAGCGGATTATTTTTACGGCGGCGGCACAGTGTCTGGATCACACGCTCCAATTCGATATCGCGCCCGATGAGCGGGTCGATCTTGCCGGCCAATGCCTGCGCATTGAGATCCAGCGTGTAATTTTTCAGCGCGCTATCATCGCTGGCCGACTGCTCGGTTTCGTTATCGCCATGCGGTTGTGCGGCGCTGCCAACTTCATTCTTGGCAATGCCATGCACGATGTAATTCACCACATCAAGGCGATTGACACCGCGCTCCGTAAGGAAATGTACCGCGTGAGAGTCTTTTTCGCCGAATAGCGCGGCAAGAATGTTCGCGCCGGACACCTCTTTTTTCTGCGCGGATTGCACATGCAATATCGCGCGCTGAATAACGCGCTGGAAGCCGACAGTAGGTTGCGTATCCACATCCTCTTCGCCCGCAACGCTCGGCGTATGTTTATCGACAAACGCTGTGACGGTCTGGCGCAACTCATCAATATCCACATTGCAAGAGCGCAACACCTGCGCGGCGGAAGCATTATCCAGCATCGCGAGCAGCAGATGCTCGACGGTAATCAACTCATGGCGTTTCTGCCGGGCTTCGACAAACGCCATGTGCAAACTGACTTCCAACTCTTGCGCGATCATTTTACATTCCCTCCATTCCGCATCGTAGCGGATGCCCATGTTGTTTTGCAAATGCCGATACCTGAGCAACTTTGGTTTCGGCAATATCCAGCGAATATATTCCGCAAACCGCCGATCCTTCACTATGCACTTTGAGCATGGTTTGCAGCGCGCGTTCACGGTTCATCGCAAAAAAACGCTGCAACACCTCAATCACAAAATCCATCGTCGTGTAATCGTCATTAAACAAAATCACCTTATACATACGCGGCGGCTTTGTTTTGGCGCGTTCCGGCGCGAGCACCGAACTGCTTTGCTGTTTAATCGCCATAATTTTTAATGGGCATTCTGACACCCTCTCCTGGCAACATACTTGACGATTAACGATGCTTTTTCAAGCCTAATCGAAAATATTTTACAAACCCCCTTGACGATATTAACCAAACAAGAGTAAAAAGTGCGCTGGTGTTTGAATCAAAGTATCTGCAGTACTGGTTTTGCCGTGTGCGATCTTATGACTCAAACAGTTTCGCGGGGGGTTCCTCCGTTTTTTTAGTAAGGAAGTAAACACATGGCAACTGGTACAGTTAAATGGTTCAACGACGCAAAGGGTTTTGGTTTTATCACTCCCGATGATGGCAGCGAAGATTTGTTCGCGCACTTTTCCGCAATCAACATGAGCGGTTTCAAGTCACTCAAAGAAGGCCAAAAGGTCACCTTTGAAGTAGTACAAGGTCCTAAAGGCAAGCAAGCCTCCAACATCCAGGCTCCTTAATCGGTTCTTGAGTTGGCAAAAAGCCCTGCACTTGCGTGCAGGGCTTTTTTATTTCGCGGCTTGGAATCATATACGGCCAACAAACGAAAGCGCGCCGCTACGGCGCATTGCCTGTCTGCTCACGCCCCTTCCAGTTGCAGCCACAGGCAACTACCTTTGCTCGCCTTGTCGATACCGGCAAGTTGTAGCGCGTGTTCAGCCAATTCTTCAGCGCTTGGCTGCAACACACGCAGCTTGGGGCGCGACGCATCGGTGCTCAACACCGCAGGCTGGCGCGTCTTGGGCGCGTCATCCTCGCCGAGCAGGCTCTTCTGCCCGCGCGTCATGGCGAAATAAACTTCGGCAAGCAGTTCGGTATCCAGCAGCGCGCCATGCAGACTGCGATGCGCATTGTCTATTTCATAGCGGCCGCACAACGCATTCAGGCTATTCTTCTTGCCCGGGTGCATTTCGCGCGCGACCTTAAGCGTATCTGTCACCGCATTCTGCAACAGCGGCAACCCCAGCAATTCCAGTTCGTGATTGATGAAACCGATATCGAACGGCGCATTGTGGATGATCAATTCCGCCCCTTCGATAAACTCCAGAAAACTGGATGCGATATCGGCGAACTTCGCTTCGTTTTGCAAGCGCTCATAGGTCAGCCCATGCACTGCCGCCGCGCCCGCATCAATCTCACGCTCGGGGTTGAGATAGCGATGAAAGCGGCGCAGCGACACCTTGCGCCCATCCAGCTCGATTGCCGCCAGTTCGATGATGCGATGTCCCTGCCTGGGATCCAAACCGGTTGTCTCGGTATCCAGCACTATTCGTCTCATAATTTTTGTCCGATTTTGCAGGGCGGGTTCCACCCGCCGCACTTCAAAAGATGTCGGGTAGAACCCGACCTACAACTGCCCCTGCATCAGTTCCACGCCGCGGTTCGCTAGGCCGTCGGCACGTTCATTGCCGTCATGCCCGGCGTGCCCCTTGACCCATACCCAATCGATATCGTGTTGCGCCGCCAGCGCGTCCAACCTGCGCCATAAGTCCTCGTTTTTCACCGGCTTCTTGTCCGCCGTCTTCCAGCCGCGCTGTTTCCAGCCGTGTATCCACGCGCTGATACCCTGCTGCACATATTTCGAATCGGTGTGCAGGCGCACATGGCAATGCCGCTTCAACGCCTCCAGCGCGGAGATCGCCGCCAGCAGTTCCATGCGGTTGTTGGTGGTATGCGCCTCGCCGCCGAACAACTCACGCTCCTTGCCCTTGCTGCGCAGCAATGCGCCCCAGCCGCCCACGCCGGGATTGCCCTTGCATGCGCCGTCGGTAAAAATTTCTATGATTTCTTTATTCATTTCTGGAAATTATTCAAATGTTTTCGTAGGGGCCCGGCGCGCCGTGCCCCTACGCTGTGTAATCTTATTGTTCAATTTAGGCGCGACCGGCAGCAGCTTGCTCACCAGCCTCTCGTTCCATTGCGGCTTGATCAGCCGCATCCCGGGCACACGCTTGATTGCGTGCAAAAAATACACCCCGCCGCTCACCGCCCACCAGCGGTCGCCCGCCGCTTCCATAAAGGCGTGCCGCTCCAGCCATTTGGCTTGGCGAAATGGGGGTGCGTAAGCGGCAAAACGCCTGCCCACCACTTCAAAGCCGAGAAATGACAACCAATCCTTGAGGCGCAGCAAGGCAATGAAATGACCTCTACACGGATAACCCTGCTTGCCGCCCAATGCGTGGCGCAGCCCCCAGAGGCTGCGCGGATTGAAGCCGCTGATGATCAGGCTGCCTTCCGGCATCAGCACCCGTTCCACCTCGCGCAGGATCTGGTGCGGCTGCTCGGCGAATTCGAGGACATGCGGTATCAGCACCAGGTCTAGGCTGGCGCTGACGAACGGCAGCTCCGTGCAGCACAGGCGCACTGCATTACCCTGCTGATTTCCCGCGCTGAAGCGCAGCGGCATCCGGCTGCTGCGCAAAAAATCATGTTCCGGCAAACCCAATTGCAGCGCGTTGTAACCGAAGATGTCGCTCACCGTGCGGTCGAAATACGCCTGCTCGCGCGTCAGCACATAGCCGCCCTGCGGGGTGGCGAACCATTCGCTCAAATTTTTCGCAGTTAACTTACAATTCGGCATCGCTTACGTCCTGCTCGCTCCATGTTCCCCCAGCCACTATTTGACATCACCGCCATACCCGCCCTGCGGGACAATTACATCTGGGTGATTCACAATAACCAATATGCCGCCGTAGTCGATCCCGGCGAAGCCGTGCCGGTGCTGGCATTCCTCAAGGCGCGCGGCCTGCAACTGAGTGTTATCCTGTGCACTCACCGCCACGCCGACCACATTGGTGGCATCGCAAAATTGCACGAAGTATACAACGTGCCGGTGTATGGGCGGCAGCATCCTGGCAATCCGCTTATCAGCCACGATCTGCGCGAAGGCGACCGGCTCGAGTTCGACGCGTTTAATATCGGGGCAGGCATCGCATTCGATATCCTCGAAATCCCCGGTCACCTCGACGATCACCTCGCCTTCATCGCGCCCGGCATTTTATTCTGCGGCGACGTGCTGTTCGGTGCAGGCTGCGGCAGGAACTTTGAAGGCACGCCCGCGCAACTGTTTCACTCCCTGCAGCGCCTCGCGCAACTGTCCGGCGACACTCTTGTGTATTGCGCGCACGAATACACCGCAGCCAACCTGTGCTTTGCGCTGGCCTGTGAACCGCATAATCCGGACGTACAGCGACGCATCGAACAAGTCACGCAACAGCGTGCGGCCAACCTGCCCACCGTCCCCTCCAGCATCGCGCTGGAAAAAGCCACCACCCCCTTCCTGCGCTGCGCCCAACCGGAACTGATCCGCACCCTGCAACAGCGCGGCTTGGCGGACACCAGCGAACTTGGCGTATTTACGGCTTTGCGCGAATGGAGAAACCACTTTTAGATTGCGACAGAACCCGTTCTGGTTTATCCTGCGCGCCCTTTCGGAGAGGTGGATGAGCGGTTTAAGTCGCACGCCTGGAAAGCGTGTTTAGGATAATATCCTAACGGGGGTTCGAATCCCCCCCTCTCCGCCAAATTGCTAGTATTCGCGCGACCTTCAGTGTGATTAAAATATAAAATCCAATCATTATCGCCATCAAACGGCAGGTGAATAAAAACCGCATTCAGGCAGTTTTTACTCGCCGCGTTCGCCACCGCATTTTATAAAATGTATGGAAATTCCCCTGCGGCGGTTTCGAACCACAAATACAAAAGACACTGTACAGATTCTGGGGCGTGGTTCAGGAAAAGAAACGCTGGCGTGCATCGGCCGGGATGTCCATTCCCGTCGATTGCGCGCGTTGCAGCAGTTCCCAATAATAGCGGTAGGAGGCGCGGTCGTGCAGTTTGCCTTCCTGTTGGATAGGCCCCCAGGCCGCATCCTGGGCGGCGATCAGCAGGAAGGCGGCTTCGTTGACCTCGGCGAAATCCGGGCGCATGGCTTCGACGATGGGCTGGATCTGGGCCGGATGGATGCTCCACATGCGCAGGAAGCCGAGCTCCTGCCGGGCGCGGCGGGCGTCTTCCCGCACCACATTAATGTCGCGTATTTCGGTGGTGACGTTATGGCTGGGCACGATGCCATTGCCCAGTGTGGCGGCGGCGATTTCGCATTTGGCGCGCACGATTAGCGCATGGCTGAACTGGCCGGGAGAACGCATCGCGGCGGCGGGGATGGCGCCGTGATGCGCGGAGACGAAGTCCATCAGACCAAAGTCGAGGGTCTCGACATGAGACAGGCGGGCGATCTCCCAGACCTCATGTAGCGCGCCGGGCGTTTCGATCAGCACATGGACGGGAATCTCACGGGCAATGCCGTTGCGGTTTCTCAGTTCGTCGAGCGCGGTGATCTGCGTCAGGACATCGCCGGCATTTTCCGGTTTGGGCAATACGATATAGGCCACGCGCCGCCCGGCCCGGCCGATGATGATCTCCAGTTCGTCGCGCCAGAACGGATGGCGGACATCGTGGATGCGGACGCCGATGCGGCCGTAACGATTTTCACCAGACAGGATCAGTTCGGCGATCATGGCCGCATGTTCGCGCTCCCTGCCTGCGGGCGCACCATCCTCGCAGTCGGCGGTGATGTCGAAGATAGGCCGCTCGTCAACCGATAATTCTGCTTGAATCTGGAGCGCCTTGTGCAGCAATTTCTCGCTGCCGGCAAAATGCTCGCACGCGGCAAGCCGGGGAAACGGGCGGCTGCCCGCGTAGAGTACGTC
>JACPEI010000004.1 GCA_016183575.1 Nitrosomonadales bacterium
ACAAAGCGGCATCCGGATAAACTTCCTGCCATTCGACCACACCTGGTTTGCCCATGCCGATCGAACCCGGGTAAAGCAGGTTCTGATCAACCTGCTTTCCAATGCGATCAAATACAACCGCGAGCAGGGTACGGTCGAGGTAAAATGCACCGCGAGCACGCCGGAGCGCATACGCATCAGCATCAAGGACAGCGGTGCGGGGCTGCCTCCGGAAAAGCTGGCGCAGCTCTTTCAGCCTTTCAACCGTCTCGGGCAGGAGAACGGCGTCGAGGAAGGGGCGGGCATCGGCCTGGCGATCACCAAGCAACTGGTCGAACTGATGGGCGGCACCATCGGCGTGAAAAGCACCGTCGGAGCGGGCAGCGAATTCTGGATCGAACTGATCCGGGATGTTACGCCGCATTTTGCCGCTAAAAATACTATGCCAGTAGAGCTTGCGCCGCAAGCCCAAGGGAACGAGACGCGGCGCACCCTGCTCTATGTGGAAGACAATCCGGCCAACCTGATGCTGGTCGAGCAAATAATTGCAGGTATCCCGCAGGTACGCATGCTGAGCGCGCGCGATGGCAATCTCGGCATCGCACTGGCGTGCGCCCACCTCCCGGATGTAATCCTGATGGACATCAATCTGCCCGGCATCAGCGGAATCGAAGCCCTGGAAATCCTGCGCTCAGCTCCGGCTACGGCGCATATTCCCGTCATTGCCATCAGTGCCAATGCAATGCTGCGCGATATCGAGAAGGGGCTGGAGGCTGGATTTTTCCACTATCTCACCAAACCAATCAAGGTCAATGAATTTATGAACGCGCTGGACGATGCACTGAAATTTTCTGAAGCGGGATTGATCAACACAAATGGACAAATACCATGATTAGCGAACAAGAAATCCTTAATGCCAGCATTCTGATTGTCGATGATCAGGAAGCCAATGTTCTTCTGCTCGATCACATACTGAAGGGGGCCGGCTATGCCTGCATCGCGTCGACGATGGATCCGCGCGAGGTCTGCGAGCTGCATCGCAAAAACCACTACGACCTGATCCTGCTTGATCTCCTGATGCCCGGCATGGACGGATTCCAGGTGATGGAAGGCCTGAAGGAAATTGAACCGGACGGCTACCTTCCGGTACTCGTGATCACCGCCCAACCGGATCACAAGCTGCGCGCGCTCCAAGCCGGCGCGAAAGACTTCATCAGCAAACCGTTTGATCTGGTCGAAGTTCAGACGCGCATCCATAACATGCTGGAAGTGCGGCTGTTGTACAAAAAGCTCGAAAATTCCAACAAGGTGCTGGAACGGACCGTACTGGAACGGACCGCCCAACTGCGTGAAAGCGAAGCGCGTTTTCGCCGCCTGACCGAGCTGTCGTCCGACTGGTATTGGGAACAGGACGAAAACGGGCATTTCACCAAGATTTTCGGCCCGGTGCTTGAAATGCTCGGAATCCGGGTCGACGATGCACTGTACAAAACAAGGGAAGAGCAGGGGGCAGGCTGGAATGAGGCCGAGCGAGAAATGCTTGAGGCAAATCTGGCCTCCAGACAACCGTTCCTGGATTTCGTCTACAGCCGAACCAATCCCGACGGCTCGCTGCGATATTTAATGGTAAGCGGGGAGCCGATGTTCGATCCCTCCGGCCGCTTTATCGGCTACCGCGGGATCGGCAAGGACGTGACCGAAACGATGCGCCACAAACATGAACCCGCCAGTTAGAATCACCTACCGACGAAGCATAAAAACTGACAGAGATTTTCTGCCGGCCTTTATTGCCTAATTCACCGTCACTTTAGGAGAAAAACATGAAGAGAATAGTTAAAACCGCAGGAACACTGGGTCTGATGGGGTGTGCCGTAATGAGCAGCCCATCGGCAGTGGCAGGCGATTCAGGCTGGTACGCTGGGGCCAATATTGGCCAGTCGAGAGAGAAAATCGACGACGCGCGGATCACCGCCCAGATGCTGGTAGCGCCTACCACCTCAGTTTCTATCATTGATGACAACCGCGACACCGGCTATAAGCTGTTTGGCGGGTATCGGTATAACAAGAGTGTTGCCGTTGAAGCCGGCTATTTCGATCTGGGCCAGTTCGGTTTTACGGCAACCACGGCACCAGCAGGAACATTGACCGGCAAAATCAAGCTTAAAGGCCTGAATCTCGATGCAGTCGGTACTTTACCCCTCACTGAAAAGTTTTCGGCGCTTGGCCGGCTCGGCTTGAACTACGCCCAAACCAGAGACTCTTTCATCGGAACCGGAGCAGCCACTGTGCTCAACCCCAACCCCAGCAAGAATCAAATTAATTACAAGTTGGGCGCCGGGCTTCAGTACGATTTAACTCAATCTCTCGGCATGCGTGTCGAGGCGGAACGCTACCGGATCAACGATGCCGTCGGCAATCGCGGCGATGTCGATATGTATTCGCTCGGTCTGGTCTATCGGTTCGGCGTGGAAAAACCAGCTCCCGCCCCGCGCGCGGCTGAGCCCGAACCGGTTGCCGCGCCCAAGCCGGTGGTCGTGGCACCGCCGCCTCCGCCGAGGAAGGTGGTTTTCTCCGCAGATTCCTCAGTGGATTCCCTTTTCGATTTCGGCAAGGCGATCGTGAAGCCTACGGGCAAACAGGCACTCGACAGGTTTGCTGCAGACCTGAAGGGCGCCGACTATGAGGTCATCACGGTAACGGGACACACCGACCGGATCGGTTCGCGCAAATACAACCAGAAGCTTTCGGAACGCCGCGCCGAAATGGTCAAGGCCTATCTGGTGGAATCCGCGGGGATCCCGGCCAGCAAGATCAAGACCAGGGGAGTGGATGGAGCGGAGCCTGTGACAAAACCCGGTGAATGCAAAAGCAAGAAAGGAGCCAGGGCAACCAAGCAACTGATCGCCTGCCTGGCGCCTGATCGCCGCGTGGAAGTCGAAGTTATTGCTACGCGAACATCCGAGTAATTGGGAACCTCCAAAAATCTGTCATAGCGGACTTGATAAAACTGGCGATTATCTGTCGGCCGTGGAGTTATCACTCTTCACGCGCCAGCTGGCAAGAGCGTACCGCCAACGCACAGGGGCAGGGTCTGCGATAACGATCATCGAAATCAACCAGTGAGTGCGGTAGGCTCTAAAGGAGTAAATGAAACGCTGGCCACTTGTTGCAACTTGCGTGCTGTTCATTGCCGCGACCCAATTGAGTGGGTTTTTACAGATAATTTTAAGCATTTTGGTTGACCAGAAAAAATCTAATTTATTGATTAGATCGTCTGGTCGGGGTGAGAGGATTCGAACCTCCGACTCCTGCGTCCCGAACGCAGTACTCTACTAGGCTGAGCTACACCCCGCGCAACGCTTAAAATTGCCGCGTCGCGGCAAAGTGCGCCAATTCTAGCAAACATTGCTTGTATTTTGAATCGGCAATCCCTGCAATGGCGGCGCATGCCGACTCCGCTTCGCGCAGAGCTTGCTGGCGGGTGAAATCCAGCGCACCGTTGGCATGAATAATTTGCAGCACTTCGGCAAATTTTCCGACATCGCCCTGTTCGATCGCATCGCGCACCACGGCGGCCTGTTCCGGCGTGCCGTGCTGCATCGCGTAGATCAGCGGTAACGTGGGCTTGCCTTCGGCGAGGTCGTCGCCGAGATGTTTGCCGGTCTGCGCTTCGTCGGCGGAGTAGTCCAGCACATCGTCGACCAGCTGGAACGCGGTGCCGAGGTGCATGCCGTACCTGGCGACCGCTTCTTCATCCGCGGCGGAAGCCTTGCCCAGGATCGCCCCGAGGCGCATCGCCGCCTCGAACAGCTTGGCGGTCTTGCAATGAATCACGCGCATGTAGTTGGCGGCATCGACATCCGCATCATGACAATTCAATAACTGCAGCACTTCGCCCTCGGCGATGGTGTTGGTGGCGTCGGCCAGCGTTTGCATCACGCGCATCTCGCCCACTTCGACCATCATCTGGAAGGCGCGCGAATACAGGAAGTCGCCGACCAGCACGCTGGCGGAATTGCCGAACAGCGCATTGGCCGTCTCGTGCCCGCGGCGCAAGGCGGATTCGTCCACCACGTCGTCGTGCAGCAGCGTGGCGGTATGAATGAATTCCACCACCGCCGCCAGATCGTGATGCTGTTTTCCGCGATAGCCAAAGGCTTCGGCAGACAGCACCACCAATGCCGGGCGCAGCCGCTTTCCGCCGCTGTTGATGATGTATTCGCCGACCTGATTGATCAGCAGCACTTCCGAGTGCAGCCGCGTGCGTATCACCTGATCCACCGCAGCCATGTCCGCCGCGAGCAATTGCTTGAGGTTTTCCAAGAACACCTTCTATCCTGATTTATTGTGCTGCCGCGCCAGGCGGCCGAGAGAGCGGATAAACACGCCTTAGTTTTTAAGGTAGCATTGTCGCATAAAATTTCCGTCCTCCGAATCCCCCGCATGAAAACAACTATTTTTTCCCTTTTGATCTGGCTGGGTGTCGCGCTGCTGGGCGCGGCCGCCGTTGGCGGCATCGCGCTGAATCGCGGCGAACCGATCAACGCGCTGTGGTTCGTCACCGCCGCGCTGTGCGTGTACGCGATCGCCTACCGCTTCTATGCGGCGTGGATCGCCGCGACGGTGCTGTGCATCGACGAGACGCGCGCCACACCGGCCGAGCGCCTGGCCAACGGGCGCGACTTCATGCCGACCCACCGCTGGGTCGTGTTCGGCCACCATTTCGCCGCGATCGCCGGCCCCGGCCCGCTGATCGGCCCGACGCTGGCCGCGCAGTTCGGCTATCTGCCCGGCACGTTGTGGATCCTGATCGGCGCGGTGCTGGGCGGCTGCGTGCAGGACATGGTGACGCTGTTCTTCTCCACGCGCCGCGACGGCAGCAGCCTCGGCCAGATGGCGCGCGACGAACTCGGCAGCATCGGCGGCATCGCGGCGCTGGTCGCCACATTCCTGATCATGATCATCCTGATCGCGGTGCTCGGCCTGGTGGTAGTCAACGCGATGAAGCACAGCCCGTGGGCAACCTCCACGGTTGCCGCGACGATTCCGATCGCGATGCTGGTCGGTCTGTACATGTACAAGCTGCGCCCGGGGCGCGTGCTGGAAGGCTCCGCGCTCGGCGTGATCCTGCTGCTGCTGTCGGTGGCCGGCGGCGGCTGGATCGACCAGCAGGCTGGACTGCGCGAGCTGTTCGATCACCCCGGCCTGCCGCTGGCCTTCGCCGTGATCGGCTATGGTTTCGCCGCCGCCGTGCTGCCGGTATGGCTGCTGCTCGCGCCGCGCGATTATTTATCGACCTTCATGAAGCTCGGCACGGTGATCCTGCTGGCGCTGGCGATCGTCTGGCTGCGCCCCGAGATCAAGATGCCGGCGCTGACGCAGTTCGTCGACGGCAGCGGGCCCGTGCTCGCCGGCAAGATCTTCCCGTTCTGCTTCATCACGATCGCCTGCGGCGCGATCAGCGGCTTCCATGCGCTGGTGGCCTCGGGCACCACGCCCAAGCTGCTCGATCGCGAGGGCGTGGGGCTTCCCGGTCACTGTCGAGCAGATGAATCAACTGGCAAGACAAATGGGCGAAACCACGCTGTTCGCGCGCACCGGCGGCGCGCCGTCGCTGGCGGTCGGCATGGCGAGCATCTTCGGCAGCGCGTTCGGCGAACATCTGCTCGCGCTGTGGTACCACTTCGCGATCATGTTCGAGGCGCTGTTCATCCTCACCACGCTGGACGCCGGCACGCGCGTCGGCCGCTTCATGCTGCAGGACCTGCTCGGCAACCTCTGGCAGCCGCTGGGGCGCACCTCATGGTATCCGTCGGTGCTGTTCAGCAGCGCGGTGGTGGTCTCGGCCTGGGGCTATTTCCTGTACATCGGCGTGATCGACCCGAACGGCGGCGTCAACATCCTGTGGCCGCTGTTCGGCATCTCCAACCAGATCCTCGCCGCAATTGCATTGTGTGTGGCCACCGGCATCCTGGTGAAATCCGGCAGGCTCAGATACGCGTGGATAACCGCGCTGCCGCTGGCCTGGCTGGTCGTCATCACCAGCACCGCGACCTGGCAGAAGCTCAGCAGCGACGATCCGCGCATCGGTTTCCTCGCCGCTGCCAACAGCCTGGCGGACAAGCTCGCCGCAGGCGTGTTGCCGCCGGACAAGGCCGCCGTCGCGCCGCAACTGATTTTCAACCAGCAACTGGATGCCGCGCTGGTGCTGTTCTTCGCCGCTTTGCTGTGGCTGATCGTCCTCGACATGCTACGCATCTGCGTGCGCCACCTGCAAGGCAGGCGCGTGCCGCCGCTGTCCGAAGCGCCGCATTACCCGACCCGTCTGGAGGAAGCATGGCAACGCGATTGACAGGGGCTTTGCGCAATCTCTGGCGCACCATCCGCCGGCTCAGCGGCGACGACGGGTACGAGCGCTACCTGGCGCATCATGCCGCCGCCCACCCGGATGCGCCCGCGCTGTCGCGCCGCGCCTGGTTTGCGCTTCAGCAGCAACAAAAGTGGTCGGGGATCAAACGTTGTTGCTAAACGGGCGTTGTTGCTAAACGGGCGTTGTTGCTAAAAATTTGCGCAACCCCCTCTTTTTATGGATAATGCGCGCCCCCGTGAGGTTATTCATGGGAGTGCGTACACCCGCCGCACCAAATTACTCGCAAGGAAATAAAATGAAAGCAGATATTCACCCGAATTACCAGGAAATCACCGTGGCTTGCAGTTGCGGCCACAACTTCAAAACCAAGTCCGTGATGAGCAAGCCGGAGTTGAAGGTCGAAGTTTGCTCCGAATGCCACCCGTTCTACACCGGTACGCAAAAGATTGTGGATACCGCAGGCCGCATCGACAAATTCCGCCAGAAATACGGCACCAAAGCCGCGGCGTAGGAACTTTACGCAACAGCTTTATCAAAAGGCAGCATTTGCTGCCTTTTTTATTTGCGGCGACAATCTCGCCCGATAACCAATTATCGAACAGGAACTGACATGCGTCTTTTAATTATCGCCCTTGCCCTTTCACTGCTGGCCGGCTGCGCCCAGAATCCGGTGACCGGACAAAGCGATTTTGTGATGATGTCGGAAAGCCAGGAAATCGCCCTCGGCCGCCAATACCACGAGCAGGTGATCCAGAAGCAATACCGGGTTTACGAATCGAAGGCGTTGCAGGATTACGTCGACCGCGTCGGGCAAAGACTCGCCAAACAGAGCCATCGCCCCGGCCTGCACTATCGCTTCACCGTGCTGGATTCTCCCGAAATCAACGCCTTCGCGCTGCCCGGCGGCTATGTCTACATCACGCGCGGCATCATGGCCTATCTCAACAGCGAGGCGCAACTGGCCGCCGTGGTGGGGCATGAAATCGGCCATGTCACGGCGCGCCACGGCGTGCGCCAGCAAAGCGCCGCACAAGCCGCCAATATCGGGCTGACCATCGCCTCGATCTTCGTGCCGGAAGTCGGTTCGATGGGTGGGCAGAATCTCGCAAATTTGGTCGGCGGCGCGCTGCTGTCCGGCTACGGGCGCGAGCAGGAACTCGAGGCCGACCGTCTGGGCGCACAATATCTGGCGCGCTCCGATTACGATCCGCAGGCCATCATCAGCGTCCTGCGCACACTGAAGAACCAGGAACTGAAGGATGCCGAACTGGCCAAGCAGGAAGGACGCGAGCCGCGCCGCTACTCCGGCCTGTTCGCCACGCACCCGGACAACGACACGCGCCTGAAAGAAGTGGTCGGCGAAGCGGACAAACTGGCTCCCGCCGCGCCCTTCGAAGGCCGCGCGGAATTCCTCGCCGCCACCGATGGCCTGGTGTTCAACGACAACAGCGAGCAGGGCGTGGTGCGCAACAACCGCTTCTACCACGGCGAGCTGGGTATCGCGCTGCAGTTCCCGGAAGCCTGGCAGGTGCATAACCTGCCGGACGCGCTGGTTGCCGTCAGCCCGGGGGGCGAGGCCATGCTGCAAATGAAGATGGATCAGAAACCGCGCGGCGCCCCGGTCGAATATGCGCGCCGCATGGTCGGCTCCAGCGCGAATGTCCAGCACCTCGACCTCGACGGGCTGTCCGCCGCGACTTTCGAACTGCCGAACACGATGGGCGGCGTGGTCTACCACAATAAATACGCCTATATTCTGCAAGCGCAGTCCAAGGCAAGCGGCGGCCTGAATACACACCGCAAAGATATTTTAGAGACGGTGCGCAGCTTCCACGCACTCACCGCCGAGGAGCGCAAGCTGGTCAGGCCGCTCGGCATCCGCGTCATCACCGCGCGCCAGGGCGACACCTACGCCGGACTCGCGCATAACTCGCCGCTCGGCAAATCGGCGGAGAGTTATTTGCGCCTGATCAACGCGCAATACCCCGACGGCGAGCCGCAAGCGGGGCAGCGCATCAAGATCGTGGAGTAGTGAGTAGTGAGTGGGGAGTGGGTTTTCCCACTGAGGCGTGCAGCGCCGTTTCATTCACCACAAATAGTAGAGAATGACTTTTTTCTGAAAGCATAATGTATTTCATAAAACCCACCGACCCGCACCCGATCACCCCCGGCAAGGCGGTGCTGCTCGGGCTGCTGTGCCTGATCTGGCTGGGCACGGGGCTGGTCGGGCATGACCCGTGGAAGCCGGACGAGGCGACCAGCTTCGGGCTGATTTACTCGATGCTGCAAAGCGGCGACTGGCTGGTTCCCGCCCTCGCGGGCGAACCGTTTATGGACAAGCCGCCGCTGTATTACTGGACCGCCGCGCTGTCCGCCAAACTGTTTTCCCCGCTGCTGCCGCTGCATGACGGCGCGCGCCTCGCCAGCGGTTTCTACATCGCGCTGACCCTGCTGTTCACCGGCCTCGCCGGGCGCAAGCTGTACGGTGAAAATCGCGGCTGGGCGGCGGCGGTTATTCTGTTCGGCTGCGTCGGCATGCTGGTGCGTTCGCACCAGATGATCACCGATCTGGCACTGCTCGCCGGTTGCGCGATGCTGCTGTACGGCTTCACCCTGAGCCAGGAACGCGCCCTGCGCGCCGGCCTACTGATGGGCACCGGCATCGGCATCGGTTTCATGGCCAAGGGTTTTATCGCGCCGGTGCTGTTCGTTTTCATCGCCGCGCTGCTGCCCGCGCTGTTCCAGAATTGGCGCATGCGCAGCTATTTTAATAGTGTGGGCATCGCCGCGTTGTGCGCGCTGCCGTGGCTCACCATCTGGCCGCTGCTGCTGTATCAGCATTCCCCGCACCTATTCGCCGACTGGGCATGGACGCACAACATCGGCCATTGGCTGGATTACGCCAAAAGCGGGCCGAACAAGGAATCGTTCTACTACCTGAAAAACCTGCCGTGGATCGAGTGGCCCGCCCTGCCGCTCGCGGCGTGGACAGTCTGGCAGTCGCGCAAGCGCCTCGCGCAACGCGACGATCTGCATTTGCCGCTGGTCACCTTTGGCGTGATGTTCGTCACGCTCAGCCTCGTGCCGCACATCAAGGAAGTGTTCGCGCTGCCGATGCTGCTGCCGATCGCCCTGCTCGCCACCGCCTCGCTGTCATCGCTGAAACGCGGCGCAGCCAATGCGCTGGACTGGTTCGGCCTGACGACCTTTGCGCTGTTTGCCATCGCAATGTGGTGGGGCTGGGCGGGCCTGCTGCTCGACAACCACGCCAAGATCACGCTGTGGCTGAAGGACTACCAGCCGGGCTTCGAGCCGGAGTTTCAGACCACGCCGTTCGTCATCGCCATCCTCGCCACCGTGCTGTGGCTGGTGCTGGTGTGGCGCGTCGGCCGTTCGATGCGCCGCGCGGTGGTGAATTGGGCGACCGGCATCACGCTGGTGTGGGTGCTCGCGATGACGCTGTGGCTGCCGTGGCTGGACAGCGGCAAGAGCTACCGCGGCATGGTCGCGTCGCTGAAACAGGCGATGCCGCAGCATTACCAGTGCATCGGGCGCGATTACCTCGGCGACGGGCAGCGCGCGATGCTGCATTACTTCGGCGGCCTCATCACGCAGCCCGACCGCAACGGACACTGCGACCTGCGCCTGATCCAGGGCGACCGGCTATCCAGGCCGCTGCTCGACGAAACGCGCTGGAAAAAGATCTGGGAAGGCAGCCGCAAGGGCGACAAGGGCGAGCATTACCGGCTGTATCGGAAGATTGGATAGATTCGGTTGCTGGTATAAACTGGCCGGACAGAATCGATTGAAGGAGTTTGATATGACTGCAACAGTGGCAATCAGGCCGGACCTGCAAACACAACTAGGCAGCCTCGCAACCGAAATGCACCGTAGCGAATCAGAACTGGTGAACGAAGCGCTAGAATCCTATTTGCAACGCACCCAGATATACATCACGAGACTAAAACAACGCGTCGCCGAAGCGGATGCCGGGCAATTCGCCACGGACGAAGAGGTGGAGAATTTCTTCCTCACGCACGGCGAACCGGACTGATGCGCCTGCGCTACCTCACCAGTGCCTACCACGACCTGCAGTTGATCTTCGAATATATTGCCCGCGAAAATCCCGCTGCGGCGCGCCGCGTCATCACCGCAATCCGCAAAGAAGCACAAACCCTCGCCAAACACCCTCACATCGGCAGACCGGGACAAGTCGAAGGAACGCGCGAGCAGGTGCATGGGCGTTATCCTTACATCATCGCCTACCGCGTGAGGGGCGATGAGATACAGATACTTGGCATCGTCCACAGTTCGCACAAATGGCCGGATGATTTTTGATTTTGTAGGTCGGGTTTTAACCCGACAGTCGGCCTGAAGGCGGACCTACTAAAAAACGTGCGCGCAGCGCACACAGAACCGTTCTTCTTCCCTGTGCGCCGCCGAGTAGCGCAGGCTGGTCAGGGGGGGCGGCGAGGACTGTCTGAGCGCGTAGCGCGAGTTCCGCAGCCGCCTGACCAGTCGAGCAACGCAGGGAACCGCGCAGCGGCGGCAAACCGGGGTCGACTTCTTTTCGATGGGTATTCTTTGCATAGCCATCCGACTAGGCTGCCAAAACACACCAGCCAAGTCATTGGTTATCGCTACGCTCAGCCCATACTATACTTACTCAAGTGCCTTCTACTAGCGAACGGACAGACGCTAACAAAGATTTTCTTTCTGAAGTTTTCAGCTTTCCAAAGAGCACTATCAACTCTGCCAGATAGTCATCTTCTGCATAAAAATATGCAGCCGGCACACCCAATACTCTCGCCATATTGCACACGGTTAAAAAATCTGGCGCATGTTTGCCACGTTCATACTGGTTAATCCGTGCCGAAGCACAAAACTCATCAATGCCCGCACGAATTCCCAATTCGGCTTGAGAAATACCCATCTGCTCACGAGCCGCTTTCATACGGCTGGGAAAAAGTGGTGATATAGGTTCGGCATGTTTTTTCACACCTAAGATAATCTTAGTATTTTGATTGACAAAATACTAAGGTTTACTTAGTCTGCACGCGGTATAGGATTAACCTATGACATCCAAATCCCTCACAATACTTGATCAAGGAGATGTGAAAATGAATTTAATGGTCACATCGCTTCTCTTGGCAGCTTCTATTTCAGTGAGCCATCAAGCTCTTGCCAAAGATGATTTTTCAATAAATGCAGTTTCACTGCAAGCTGCCTTGGGTACTGGGGTGTTGTATGGCCAATGCAGCACTTTAGGATCAATGTTCGGTTTTCAAAAAACAGCGAAGATAGAGGGGGGTGATCGATTCGTAGCCATGTTCTCAATGTCTGAGATTTCGAAACTGGGGATGACACCAAAGGAATTTCAGGGGAGATGCGATACAGCAATCAAATTAAGCAAAATGATCGCATTAGCGGAGCAAAAAAACCCGGTTTCAGGTGGGGACGGATCATCAATTGAACAGGCTATTTTTATCAATGCAGCTGACAATATCTCTGGTATCGAAGTCGAATATGCTTGGCTGAAACGAAATTACACTGGTTATAAAGAGATTAATCGTACAGTGATTCATTCTGATGTACGCAGCTTCGATCATTTCGAGATTGTGCTGCCCAATGGAGAAAAACGCTCCATTTACTTTGATATAACAAAATTCCTTGCCAAACCTTTCAAATAAGCACCTCCTATCGCTAGTCATCCTGGCCACTTCATGCAGCGCAGTTATCAATTAAAGAGAAGAAACGCATGGCAAAGTTGATCGTATGTAAAACCTGTGAAAAAGAAATAGCTGCATTTGCAAAGATATGCCCACATTGCGGAGCTCCTAATAAAAAGTGGAATCTGCGTATAGATACGCCCAAAAACTTGATTATCGCAAAGCGATGCTTAGGCAGCTCGAAAGTGGGGCATTGCTTTTGTTTGTCGGCAAAATTATTCAGAAGGTTGGGGATCATGGAGCCAGAATTTCTATAGGTGGCGATATTGTCTATCTGACCTTCGATGCAAAACCACAGATCATCGAAGACGATGTTGTCAGAATTTTTGGCAGATACAATGGAACAACAAAATACGAAACCGTCTTGGGTGCTGAAGTCGAACTTCCGGTCATTACGGTTGACTACTACACAGTCACAGAGCCAAAGAATTAACACCACTCCATTTGAATATTTTGTTGCCACTTTGGCAATGCTTCCTCACTCGAATATCAGGAGCCATGATTGAAGAGGTCAATTACCGTAATTATCTTTTGTGCAGTTGCTTTTTCTGCTCATGCGCAAGAACCAGCAGACATCGTTTGCTCTTATGCACCCAGCCAGAGTAAGGCTGTTATCGGTGCGTCTAGTGCAGCTGGTGGATCGAGTGCAGCCGTTCTGGCAATGGCGCAAGCTACTGGCCTCAGTGTCGTTGCACACAGCAGCGGCGCATATATTCTTACCGGCGCTGGTGGTTATGTCGCAGGCACTTTGGGCACAGCGATAGCAGGGCCTGTCATTGTTGGCGTAGGATTGATCGTGGGAGGTGCTGCTGTTACTGTCGAGTTGCTCTGCGCACCAAAGAATCATCCAGATCAAGTAGCCAAGATCGAAGTCGCCGCACAGGAATTCGCCAGAAGATCGATGGATTTCGTTGATCGCACAAAGACCGGGACAGCCCCTCACATCACAAGGGCGGCTATCGCAATCAAACAGTTTTCTGGTGATGTATTTGAGTATGCCTATCGTCGAGATCGATGATCTCGTGCTATGGAGATTAACGTAACTTCGGCGTCGCACACACCACATCCCCATTCTGCCCCCGATGCCTCAACGCATGGTCGATCAACACCAGCGCCAACATCGCCTCCGCGATCGGTGTCGCGCGGATGCCGACGCAGGGGTCGTGGCGGCCTTCGGTGGAGACATCCATCGGCTCGCCCGCCTTGTCGATGGAGTGGCGCGGGATGCGGATACTGGAGGTGGGTTTGACGGCGTAGTGCGCGACGATGTCCTGGCCGGTGGAGATGCCGCCGAGGATACCGCCGGCGTTGTTTGATAAAAATCCATTCGGGGTGAGTTCGTCGCCGTGCTCGCTGCCGCGCTGCATGACCGAAGCGAAGCCCGCGCCGATCTCGACGCCCTTCACCGCGTTGATGCCCATCAGCGCATGGGCGATCTCGGCATCCAATCTATCGAACACCGGTTCGCCCCAGCCGACCGGGACATTGTGCGCGACCACCGCGAGCTTCGCGCCGATCGAGTCGCCGGACTTGCGTAGCGCGTCCATGTAGTCTTCCAGTGCCTGCACTGCGCTGGCATCCGGCGCGAAGAACGGGTTGTCGTCCACGTCGTCCCAGCTCTTGAACGGAATGGTTATTTCGCCGAGCTGCGCGAGGTAGCCGCGCACCGTCACGCCGTATCTTTCGTTCAGCCATTTTTTGGCGATCGCCCCGGCCGCGACGCGCGCTGCCGTTTCGCGCGCCGATGCGCGCCCGCCGCCGCGATGGTCGCGGATGCCGTATTTCTGCCAGTAGGTATAGTCGGCGTGGCCGGGGCGGAAGGTCTCGGCGATGCTGCCGTAGTCCTTGCTGCGCTGGTCTTCGTTGCGGATCAAGAGCGCGATCGGCGTGCCGGTGGTCTTGCCGTCGAACACGCCGGACAGGATTTCCACGGTGTCCGATTCCTGCCGCTGCGTGACGTGGCGCGAGGTGCCGGGCTTGCGCCGGTCGAGATCCGGCTGGATGTCGGCTTCGCTTAACGCCAGCCCCGGCGGACAGCCATCGACGATGCAGCCGATCGCCGCGCCGTGCGATTCGCCGAACGAAGTCACTGTGAACAATGTGCCGAAGGTATTTCCAGACATAGCCTATCCCGTCGAAAAGATGCGCAAAAGAGGCGCGCAGTTTAACATAGCGACCCGCACGGATATGCCACCCCAAACCATACAGAGATCATGAATATGCAAAAGCTAACAGCGGAACAAATAGAACAAGGCCTGACGAATCCAGATGCCTCCATCCGCAAGGAATTTGCCGAACGCAGGGATTACACACCGACGCCCGCGCAGATCGAGCGCGGACTGACGGATGAAAGCAGCGAGGTCAGGGCGCGGTTTGCCGACCGCAAGGACTATAAGTTGACACCGGAGCAGATCGAACGCGGCCTGACCGACCCTGAGACCAACGTCAGGTATACCCTGGCCGAGCGCGAGGATTACACGCCGACGCCCGCGCAGATGGAACGCGGCATGAAGGATACGCATCGTTTCGTCAGGATGCTGTTCGCGCAACGCATGGACGGCATGCATTAAACATCGATATCCAATAGACAAGCTGTTCGTCATTCCCTGTCACACTCGCAAAAGCGGGGGGCAGGCGGGAATCCAGTCAATAAAGACAAGTTCTCCGCAACGCGGAGACAAAACCTTAGAGGCATTTTGAATAGAACCGCTGGATTCCCGCCTGCCCCCGCTTTTGCGAGGGTGACAGGGAATGACGAACCCGGAGATTTATTGATGCAAGCCATATTGATGACCGCCGCCGGCAATGCCGATATGCTGCAACTGCGCGAGATTGCCAGGCCCGAACTGCCCTCGCCGCATCACCTGCTGGTGAAACTGGCCGCCGCCGGCGTGAACCCGATCGATACCAAACTGCGCGCCAAGCCTGTCTACCATCCCGACAAGCTGCCCGCGATACTCGGCTGCGACGGCGCAGGCATCGTCGAGGAAACCGGCAGCGCGGTGACGCGCTTCGAGCCCGGCGATGCGGTGTATTTCTGCAACGGCGGCATTGGCGACGAGCCGGGCTGCTATGCCGAATACACCACGCTGCATGAGGAGTACTGCGCCGCAAAGCCCGCCAACCTATCGCTTGAAGAAAGCGCCGCGTTGCCGCTGGTGCTGCTCGCCGCATGGGAGGTGCTGATCGAGCGCGCCAACCTGCAGGCCGGGCAAACCATCCTGATCCATGCCGCCGCCGGGGGCGTGGGGCATGTCGCGGTGCAGCTTGCGCACCACCTCGGCGCACATATCGCGGTGACGGTGAGCGGCGACAAGAAGGCCGGGCTGACACAAGGCCTCGGCGCGGAAAAAACCATCAACTATCGCGAGCAGGATTTCGTGCGGGAGACGTTGAGCTGGACGGAAGGGAGAGGCGTGGACATCGTGTTCGACACGGTCGGCGGCGAGACTTTTTTGCGCTCGCTGAATGCCGTGCGCATCGGCGGCAAGCTGGCCAGCCTGCTCGCCACGCCGCTGTCGCTGGCCGATACGCAACTGGCGCGGCTGCGCAACCTGTCGCTGTGCTTTGAGCTGATGCTCACCCCGCAGGTGCTGAAGCTGCACGACGAGCGCATCCGCCAGCGCAGGATACTGGAACAGGGCGCGCAACTCGTCGAGGCGGGCAAGCTCGGCGTGCTGATTTCGCACAAACTGCCGCTGAAAGATGCGGCGGAGGCGCACCGGCTGATCGAGGCGGGAGGGATGACCGGCAAGGTCGTGTTGACGATGCAATGACTAAGAGCACCCTCTCCCCTAGCCCCTCTCCCGTACCCGCGAGGGGCATCCCCGCCGGGTTCCCGCTGCTGCGCAGCGACCACGGCGAGACAAGCGGGAGAGGGGAATTATTCCCTCTCCCAATTTTGGGAGAGGGCTCGGTGCAATTCATCGACACCCACTGCCACCTCGATGCCGCCGAATTCGGCGGCAACCAGGCTACGCTGGTGGAAGCCGCGCAGGCCGCCGGGGTCGGGCGCATCGTCGTGCCCTCGGTCGCGCACGCCAACTTCGAAGCGGTGCGCGAGCTATGCGGGCAATTCCCGGGTTGCGCGCCCGCCTACGGCATTCATCCGATGTACACCAGCGCTGCGATGCCTGGCGATCTGGATGCGCTGCGCGAATATCTTGCGCAGCCGGACACCGTCGCGGTCGGCGAAATCGGGCTGGATTTTTTCATCGAACCGCACGACCGCGCGCGGCAGGAATACTTTTTCGCCGCACAGCTCAAACTGGCGCGCGAATTCGATTTGCCGGTGCTGCTGCATATCCGCCGCGCGCAAGACACCGTCCTCAAGCACTTGCGCCAATTTTATGGGAGCGGCGGCCCTTCGGCAAAGCTCAGGACAGGCATTGCTCACGCCTTCAGCGGCAGCCGATCACAGGCGGAGGAATTCATCGGGCTCGGCTTCAAGCTCGGTTTCGGCGGCGCGATGACCTACCCGCGCGCCACGCGCCTGCGCGAACTTGCCGCGACCTTGCCGCTGAACAGCATCGTGCTGGAAACCGACGCGCCGGATATTGCACCCGACTTTCTCGAGCGCGGCGCACCGAACAAACCGGAATACCTGCCGCGCATCGCGCTGACGCTGGCGGAATTGCGCGGCATGCCGCTGGATGAGATCGCGGCGGCGACGACGGCGAACGCGCTCACGATATTGCCTGCATTACACAACAGTCAGTTAGGCAACACATGTACCAATAGTTGAAATCATTATTTAAGCCAAAGTATCGTTGTAGGAGCCCGATTTATCGGGCGATTTCAAGATTGACTATCGCCCGATAAATCGGGCTCCTACACATGAATGTCAATTTTTTATAACTTTAATTTCTGACTGCTGAGTAACACCATCGCATTTATAATCGCACCATGCAAAACACTATCCCTCCCCAATTCACCCGCACCCATATCCTCATCGGCGACGATGGTCTGGCAAATCTGAAAGGCAAGCATATCTTTGTCGCCGGCATGGGCGGGGTCGGCTCCTATTGCACCGAAGCGCTGGCGCGCGCCGGGATCGGGCGGCTGACCTTGCTCGATCACGATGTGGTGGCCGTCAGCAACATCAACCGCCAGCTGCCCGCGCTGTTGTCCAGTGCCGGGCAATACAAGGTCGAACTGATGCGTGCGCGCATCGCGGACATCAATCCCGATTGCGAGGTGACGGTGCTGCGCAGCTTTCTCACCCGCGAGAACGTCAACGAGCTGGTGCCGGGCGACTGCGATTACGTGATCGACTGCATCGACTCGCTGGCCTGCAAGGAAGCGCTGGTTGCCGAAAGCCACAAACGCGGCCTGAAAGTGGCCTCCAGCATGGGTGCGGGCAACCGCGTCGACCCGACCCGCATCAAGGTGGCAGATATCAGCAAGACCATCATGTGCCCGCTGGCGCGCACAATGCGCCAGCGCCTGCACCGCCATCACAACATCTACAAGGGCATTCTCACGGTGTTCTCGGACGAATCGCCGCGCCCGCCGCTGCCGCCGCAACCGCTGGACCGGGGACGCCCGCGCGCGATAAACGGCACCATCAGCTACATGCCGCCGCTGTTCGGCTACATGCTGGCGGGCGCGGTCATCAAATGTTTGCTGGAAGCCTGATTGTTCATTAACCGGTGTAGCGCCAACAAAATCAACAGGTTGTAGGGTGCATTCCATGCACCATTACCAATGGTGCATGGAATGCACCCTACATGGTTATTGCTGCTTTGAAAGATAAATGGGATAAAAAAATCCCTCTCTCCGAGGCAGTTTTGGTCCGACCGCAAATCACCATTCGCGGAAAGAAAATCCCAGCCCGAAGGTATTCTGGCGATGATTGTAGTCGATCAGGCTTTCGCCAAAACCGGAAGTCAGTTGCGCATGTACGCGCACCGCATTGCCCAATGCTATCGGCGTAGACCAATCGATCTGCATGAAGCCGCGGTTTTGCGTCCAGCGGAGATTGTTGCGCAGCAACACGGCTACGGCTTGCGATTTATCCGCGGGCTCCCAGCGCGCCACCAGGTCGGCGCGCCCGATATAATCGGCGATGTCCGGGTTGTCGTCTTTCAGCGAATTCTCCGGAATACGCCACCAGCCGCGCGCCAGAATAGACATGCTGTTATTCCATTCCCAGCCGCCTTGCAGGTAGCCACGGTTCCAGCTGCGCGATTCCGGAAAGCGCTTGCCATTCGATTGGTGCACCAAACCGAGATTGACCAGCTTCAATCCCGACGCATCGCCCGTGCCGAACGTGGCAATCAGCTCCGGCTCGTAATTGGTTTCGCGGAATGGCGATGAATTGCGCGTGTTGAGCATCTGCCAATTGGATTGCTGCGTATAAGCAGCCCACACGCGCAATGTCTTGAAGTTCAAAAAATTGGTGTCTTTCTGGCTGCCGATATCCTTCTTGAAACTCAGTTGAAATTTGGTTTCCAGCGCATCAATGTCCTCGGGCACGAGCGTGCTGTTGCCGGTGGCGGGCGAGACAGGCCGATTGTTGGCGTTGAAGGTTTTCCTCACCAGCAGATAGCTTTGCCGGTGCGGTACAAGGCGGCCCAACTTGCTCTCGTCGTGACTGGTCCGGTCATCCAGGTTCCAGGTTCTGGTCAGATAGGATCGCTCGGCAATTAACGCCGGCCCGGTTGCCGGCGGCGTTTCTTCGTCATCTTCCGGCTGCGGCAGATCTGACACGGTAGCAGCGGCCTGCGCATTGTCGTAACACTTCAGGCGTTCGGCGTTGTTGTCCGGATATTTTTTCGCGCAGAGCGCGAATTCCTCGCCGCCGGCATGGGCCATGGGCGCGAACTCCAGGCACGACAAGGCCAGCAACAGCGAACCGCCCAAGCGGGCGGGGTGGTTAAATTTTTTCATGGTGTAATCAGGCCAGGGTTTCTTGTATCGGGTTATTCCGGCTGCCCACGGCCGCAGGACGGCCTATTTCAGCCAACCCTTGCGGTGGAACAGCCAAAACGGCAATGCAACGGATGCCGCCATCAGCGACAACGCGAATAGATAGCCGTTTGCCCACTGAAGTTCCGGCATATGCCGAAAATTCATCCCATAGACAGAGGCGATCAGGGTGGGCGGCAGCAGTGCCACCGCGGCCACCGAAAACAGGCGCACGATCTTGTTCTGGTTGATGTTGATGAAGCCGACCGTGGCATTCATCAGGAAGTTGATCTTGTCGAACAGGAACGCGGTATGCCCGTCCAGCGAATCGATGTCCTGCATGATCTGGCGCGCCTCTTCAAACTGTTCCGGGGCGAGCAGCTTGCTGCGCATCAGGAACGAAATCGCGCGGCGCGTATCCATCAGGTTGCGGCGGATGCGCCCGTTCAGATGCTCCGCGTGGGCGATGTTGGCCAATACCACACCGGCCTGTTTGTCGCTGAGCGTGTTGCTCAGCACCGTGCCGCTGATTTCGCCGAGATCGGCGTAAGCCTCTTCGAGCGCATCGGCGGAAAACTCCACGTCGGAGCCGTACAGGTCGACCAGCACGTCGAGGCTGTCCGCGACGAGGTCGGGCTGCCCGTGCGAGCGCAGGCGGAAGTGCTGGAATACCGGCAGGTCTTCGTCATGCACGCTGAACAGCACGTTATCGGACAGCACAAAGGCGACGATGATGCTGCGCGAATCGCTTTCCTTGCCGAGCAGGAAATCCGAACGCACATGCAACTCCTCGCTCTCTTCATAAAACCGCGCGCTCGCTTCGATGTCGCGCAAATGTTCCGGTTGCGGCAGGATGACCGAAAAAGCCTTGGCCACCCATTCGCGCTCGTCTTCGCCGGGCGCGATGACATCCACCCAGATCGGCTTGCGCGTGGCGACCTCATCCGGTTGGATTGCGGCCAGCCGTCCGTTTTCCAGCGTAAAAATTTTGAGCATGTATGCGTTCCTGTTGTTTGACAGTAGGATTATCCGTCACCGGTGCGCAAAGGGAAACGCGCCAGCACTCGGTAATCCGTCAACCCGTCCTGAGGCACGGACTGCATCAGCGCGAAATCCCCGACCTGCCAGCATACCGGCTGCATTGCGGGCAGCGGCGTATCGCTCCAGCGCGCATTGCGCAGCAGCGTGACATGCGGCTTGTAAGCGCGCCGGTCAAATTGAAAACGGTGCGCGTCCAGGCGCTGCCCCAGCGCATCGGCCAGATTCACCAGTTGCCGCGGCACATGGTGCGGCGCGGCATACACGATATGGTTATGCCCCCAGTAGCGCGCGTCGTTGAAACACAGCTCGAAGCCCTCCCCGCTGACCTCCTGCGCCGCCAGTTGCAATGCCTCCAGGGCATACAACTCCACGTCGCCGATGAACGCCAGCGTGTTGTGCAATGTCTCGCCGCGCATCGCGCGCCCGCCGCACAGGCGTTTCAGCGGCGCCTGCCACGCGGCCAGTTGCGCGGACTCGGTGGCGGCAGGCCACAGGGCGAAGAACACCCTTGCGGTCGGATTGTCGGGTGGATGATTCATACGATAGTCATTCTATCCGCATGAGCGGCACGCTGCACAAGAGCCTGTTTCAGCCCCATTTGCCGGGTTCGGTTCACGGCATGAATGGGCTACATGAATGGCGTTTTCCATTGATGACCGGCAGCGGGCATGTGACAATATGCCTGCGAGCGCAGATATTTACCCGCTCCCCATATATTTTTTAACGACACTTTCCGGGTGTCGTTTATTTTTTACCGGGCCGCCCTGTACAAGCTTATCGAGACTCATAGACATGACCTGGCAAGATTTCAAAACACACTATCTGGTTCGATTCTGGGCGCCGCTGCCTGCGGTGCTTGCCGCCGGCGTGCTGTCGGCCTACTACTTCGGCATAACCGGCACGTTCTGGGCGGTCACCGGCGAATTCACGCGCTGGGGCGGGCACCTGTTGCAACTGGCCGGTTACCACCCGGAGACCTGGGGCTATTTTCAGTTGATCCACCTTGAGGGAACGCCGCTCACCCGCATCGACGGGGTCATGATCATCGGCATGTTCGCCGGCTGCCTGTCTGCCGCGTTATGGGCCAACAACGTCAAGTTGCGCCTGCCGCGGCACCGCATCCGCATCGTGCAGGCGCTGGCGGGCGGCATCATCGCCGGTTTCGGCGCTCGTCTGGCAATGGGCTGCAACCTGGCGGCCTTCTTCACCGGCATCCCGCAATTTTCGTTGCACGCGTGGTTCTTTGCGCTGGCTACGGCAGCCGGCTCGTATTTTGGGGCGCGTTTCACCTTGCTGCCGATGTTTCGTCTCCCTGTGAAGCTGCAAAAAATCGATCAGGCAATGCCGCTCCAGCAGGATGCGAACCAGGCGCGCCACCGCTTCCGGCTCGGCATGCTGATTTTCTTCGCCTTTATGGCCTGGGCCGTGAGCCAATCCTTTAGCGCGCCGAAACTCGGGTTAGCGGCACTGTTCGGCCTTGCGTTCGGCCTGCTGATCGAACGCGCCCAAATATGCTTTACCTCGGCGTTCCGCGACCTGTGGATCACCGGCCGCAGCCAGATGGCGAAGGCCATCATCCTCGGCATGGCTGTCAGCGCCATCGGCATATACAGCTACATCCAGCTCGGCGCGGCGCCCAAGATCATGTGGGCGGGGCCAAATGCGGTGCTGGGCGGCCTGATGTTCGGTTTCGGCATCGTGCTTGCCGGAGGATGCGAAACAGGCTGGATGTACCGGGCCGTTGAAGGGCAGGTGCACTTCTGGTGGGTGGGCATCGGCAACATCATCGGCGCCACGTTGCTGGCTGTCTGCTGGGATGATATCGCACCCGTCGTGGCCACCAATTTCGACAAGGTCAATCTGCTTGCGGTCTTCGGCCCGCAGGGCGGCCTGCTACTCACCTATTTGATGCTGGCAATGTCATTCGGCGCGATACTGCTGTGGGAGAGGCGCTTCTTCGCCTCCAAAGCATCCGCCCGGACTGCTCCAGCCCCAAACCCCGCATGAACAAGCCCAGCCTGATTCCATCCTACCGGCTCGACATGACCGGAGAGCCCTGCCCTTACCCTGCCGTCGCCACGCTGGAAGCGATGCCCAACCTGTCGCATGGCGAAATACTGGAAGTGGTCACCGACTGCCCGCAATCGATCAACTCCATCCCGCTGGATGCGAGAAATCATGGTTATGAAGTGCTCGACATCCAGCAGGACGGGCCGACCATACGTTATCTGATTCGCCGCTAGACACCGGCCATACCCTCCCGGCAGATGGTTTCCGCATCCCGCTCTTTATCCGCACGCTCAACAGGGTCGAGTGGCAGGCCGCATTCAGGTAAAATACTTGTCTTGTCGAACCAAGGCAGACCATGACGGCACGCTTAAGAGAGATACCCTACAACTACACCTCGTTTTCCGACCGTGAGATCGTCTTGCGCATTCTCGGCGGCGAGGCGTGGGACATCCTCAACATGCTGCGCGAAGAACGCCGCACCGGACGCTCCGCACAGATGCTGTATGAGGTGCTGGGCGACATCTGGGTGTTGACGCGCAATCCGTATCTGCAGGATGACCTGCTCGCCAACCGCAAGCGCCGCGAGGCGTTGATCGGCGCGCTGCATCACCGCCTGAACGACATCGAGGCGCGTCGCCAGGACAATCAAAAAGTGAAGCGCCTGCTCGAACTCGCCGTGGCGGCAATCGACCAGTTCGCCGCCGAATTCGAACAGACCCTGCAATTGCGCAAACGCGTGCTGCGCGTGCTGGGCCGCGTCACACGCCGCGACAACATCCAGTTCGACGGCCTGGCGCGCGTCTCGCATGTGACCGACGCGACCGACTGGCGCGTGGAATATCCGTTCGTGGTGCTGCACCCCGACACCGAGGCGGAGGTCGCGCCGCTGGTGCGCGCGTGCATCGAGCTCAAGCTGACCATCATCCCGCGCGGCGGCGGCACCGGCTACACCGGCGGCGCCGTGCCGCTGGACAAATTTTCCGCGGTGATCAATACCGAAAAGCTGGATGCGCTCTCCGCAGTCGAGCACTTGGTGCTGCCCGGTTTGAGCGAGCCTTATGCCACCATCCGTTGCGGCGCGGGAGCGGTGACGCGGCGCGTGATGGAAGCGGCGGAGGCGAACAATCTGGTGTTCGCGGCCGACCCGACCTCGGCGGACGCATCGTGCATCGGCGGCAATGTGTCGATGAACGCCGGCGGCAAGAAGGCGGTATTGTGGGGCACCGCGCTGGACAACCTCAACCTCGCCTCGTGGCGCATGGTCACGCCGGACGGCCTGTGGATGGAAGTCGAGCGCCTCGACCACAACCTCGGCAAGATCCACGACACTGCCACCGCGACTTTTCGCATCAGCCGCTTCGAATTGGACGGCCAAACTCCACACGGTACGCCTGAAACCCTCGTCATTCCCGGCAGCGCGTTCCGCAAGGCCGGGCTAGGCAAGGACGTCACCGACAAGTTCCTGTCCGGCCTGCCCGGCATCCAGAAGGAAGGCTGCGACGGCATCATCACCTCGGCGCGCTTCATCCTGCACCGCGCGCATGCGCATACCCGCACGGTATGCCTGGAATTTTTCGGCCAGGTGCGCGAGGCGGTGCCCGCGATCGTCGAGATCACCGCGTTATTCGACAAATGCACCATCCCCCCCTCGCCTTTCGTCGCCTGCAAGGTTTTCCTGGCGGGACTGGAGCACCTCGACGATCGCTACCTCAAGGCGGTGGGCTACGCCACCAAAGCCAGGCGCGGCACCCGGCCGAAGATGGTGCTGATCGCCGATGTGGTCAGCGACGACGCGGATGCGGCGGCCGCCGCCGCGTCGGAGATCGTGCGCCTCGCCAACCTGCGCAGCGGCGAGGGTTTCATCGCGATATCCGCCGAGGCGCGCAAGAAATTCTGGCTGGACCGCGCACGCACCGCCGCGATCGCCAAACACACCAACGCGTTCAAGGTCAACGAGGACGTGGTGATCCCGCTGCCGCGCATGGGCGATTACTGCGACGGCATCGAGCGCATCAACATCGAACTGTCGCTGAAAGACAAACTCAAGCTGCTCGACGCGCTGGACGAGTTTTTCGCCGGCGAACTGCCGCTGCATTACCAGGACGACGCGCAGCTCGGCGATGCCGAACTGCTCGGCAACCGCTCGCAGGCAGCGCAGCAATTGCTCGCCGAAGTGCGCGCGCGCTGGCAGTGGCTGCTGGACAACCTCGACAAACCAAGATCTGAGTCGGAAGACGTAAGTCATGAGTTAACCCCGCAAGCCTCGACTAACAACTTACGTCTTGCGTCTCACAACTCGACCGTATTCCACGCCCTGCAAGACCACACCCTCCGCGCCTCGTGGAAGCTCGAGGTGCGCGAACCGCTGCGCCAGATGTTCAGCGGCGCCACTTACCAGCCGATACTCGAGCAGTGCAACAACATCCACGGCAACGTGCTGAAAAGCCGCGTGTTTGTCGCATTGCACATGCACGCCGGCGACGGCAACGTGCATACCAACATCCCGGTGAACTCGGACGACTACGCGATGCTGCAGCAGGCCTATGCCGCGGTGGACCGCATCATGCGCCTGGCGAAAGACCTCGGCGGCGTAATCTCCGGCGAGCACGGCATCGGCATCACCAAATTCGATTATCTCGAGCCGCACGAAACCGCTCCGTTCGCCGACTACAAGCAGCGCGTCGACCCGGAAGGACGCTTCAACCGGGGCAAGCTGCTCAAGGGCAGCAACCTGGAGCGCGCCTATACGCCGAGCTTCAACCTGATGGAGCTGGAAAGCTTGATCCTGGAGAAAAGCGAGCTGGGCGAAATCGCCGATTCGATCAAGGACTGCCTGCGCTGCGGCAAATGCAAGCCGGTGTGCAACACCCATGTGCCGCGCGCCAACCTGCTGTATTCGCCGCGCAACAAGATACTCGCGACCTCGCTGCTGATCGAGGCATTCCTGTACGAGGAGCAGACGCGGCGCGGCGTGTCGATCCGGCATTTCGCCGAATTCGGCGATGTCGCCGACCACTGCACGATATGCCACAAGTGCAAGAACCCCTGCCCGGTGGATATCGACTTCGGCGACGTGTCGGTCGCGATGCGCAATTTTCTGCGCAAACAGGGCAAGAAGAAATTCAACCCGGTGAGCGCTACTTCGATGCTGTTCCTCAGCGCCACCGATCCGACCGCCATCAAGCTGATACGCAAGACGACGATCGAACTGGGCTACAAGGCGCAGCGCACCGGCTATCGGGTCGCCAAGCGGCTGGGTTTGTTCAAGGCACAGACCCAACATCCGCCGGCCACCGTCGGCGGCGCACCGCTGGTTTTTCCGCTCGTCCGCGCGCAGGTGATCCACTTCGTCAACAAGCCGATGCCGGGCAACCTGCCCAAGAAGACCTCGCGCGCATTGCTCGACATTGAGGACAGCAGCATCGTGCCGATCATCCGCAACCCGCATAAACTGA
>JACPEI010000060.1 GCA_016183575.1 Nitrosomonadales bacterium
CCCGCGCTCCAATCCCGCCACCTATACCGGCCTGTTCACGCCGATCCGCGAGCTGTTCGCCGGGGTGCCGTCGGCACGCGAACGCGGCTACGGGCCGGGGCGCTTCTCGTTCAACGTCAAGGGCGGGCGCTGCGAATCCTGCCAGGGCGACGGCGTCATCAAGGTCGAGATGCACTTCCTGCCGGACGTGTACGTGCCGTGCGACGTGTGCCACGGCCAGCGATACAACCGCGAGACGCTGGAGATCCAGTACAAGGGCAAGAACATCCACAACGTGCTGCAGATGACCGTCGAACAGGCATACGAATTCTTCAAGCCCGTGCCGGTCGTGGCGCGCAAGCTGCAAACTTTATTGGACGTGGGGCTCGGCTACATCACATTGGGGCAATCCGCCACCACGCTGTCCGGTGGCGAGGCGCAGCGCGTGAAGCTGTCGCTGGAACTATCCAAACGCGACACCGGGCGCACCCTATACATCCTCGACGAGCCTACCACCGGCCTGCACTTCCACGACATCGCGCTGCTGCTGAAAGTGATCCACAAGCTGCGCGACCAGGGCAACACCGTGGTGGTGATCGAACACAACCTCGACGTGATCAAGACCGCCGACTGGGTGATCGACCTCGGCCCGGAAGGCGGCGACGGCGGCGGCCGCATCATCGCGCAAGGCTCACCGAAAGACATCGCCAAAGACAAGAACAGCGTCACGGGGAAGTATTTGAAGCAGGCGATGGGAAAGCGATAGAGAAACCATCGTAGCGTGCGCTGTGCGCACGACGCACAATCCAAAAAGACGTGCGCACAGCACACGCTACCGATTGAACATGCCGCCATTTATTAGTCTATCATCGCGGCATGGCTACCTTCCGCCGCTCTGTTGTTCCCGGAGCCACATACTTCTTTACGATCAACACCTATCGGCGTATCAAGGTGTTGACCGATCCGTCTTTTTATCTGGCGCTCAAAGGGGCTTTAAGGCGGGTCATGGCGAAGCATCCATTCGAAATCGATGCCTTTGTATTACTGCCCGATCATATTCATTGCATCTGGACATTGCCGCCGGATGACGGGGATTATGCGATGCGCTGGAATATCATCAAACGATTGGTGAGCCAAACCACTCGCAACGGGATCGCTCCTTTGCTTTCTGCCTCGCGTAGCGGGCGCAAGGAGTTGGGTTTGTGGCAAAGGCGGTTCTGGGAACATCAAATCCGCGATGAGGAAGATTTCGCCAAGCATGTGGATTACATACATTGGAATCCGATGAAGCACGGTTATGTGTCTCGCGTCGTGGATTGGCCGTATTCGAGCTTTCACCGGTATTTGCGCGATGGTGTTTACCCGGAGGATTGGGCGGGAGTTGTTGAGGGTGTTCGTGCGCACAGCGCACGCTACGGCTTTGGCGAAGCGGAGTAATCACTTGCTCGACACAGGCTTACGATGAAACGATCCAACCGCCTTTCTATCCCCTATGCCGATATCTAACCAATGTAGCGTGCGCTGTGCGCACGAAGCACACAAACCAGAATCGTGCGTACAGCGCACGCTACAACTCAAGCTACGATGAAAATATCCAGCCACATTTCCATCCCCGATGCCGAGATCGAATTGCATGCGATCCGGGCGCAGGGCGCGGGCGGCCAGAACGTCAACAAGGTTTCGACCGCGATTCATCTGCGCTTTGACATCAATGCGTCGTCGCTGCCGGATGACTACAAGGAAAAACTCCGGCTTCTAACCGACCGGCGCATCTCCGGCGACGGGGTCATCGTCATCAAGGCGCAGCGCTATCGCAGCCAGGAGAAGAACCGGGAGGATGCGCTTGCGCGGCTTCAGGCTTTGATCAGAAGCGCAGGCATCACGCCCAGGAAGCGCACCGCAACCAAGCCGACCAGAGGTTCGGTTAAAAGGCGGATCGAAGGTAAAACTCAACGCGGCCAACTGAAGGCGTTGCGGGGCAAGGTTGAGGAATAGCGATTCCCCGGCTCGCCTAAACCGCAACACCCTTCTCGTCAAACATCCCCTCGAACAGTATCGAGCTGAGATAGCGTTCGCCGGAATCGGGCAGGATGACGACGATGGTCTTGCCCGCATTCTCGGGGCGATTGGCCTGGCGCACTGCGGCAGCGACCGCCGCACCGCTGGAAATACCGGACAGGATGCCTTCTTCATGCGCCAGACGGCGGGCATATAGCACCGCGTCTTCGTTGGTCACTTGTTCGATCTCGTCCACCAGCGACATGTCGAGTGTGTCCGGCACGAAGCCCGCGCCGAGGCCCTGGATTTTGTGCGGGCCGGGTTTCAGCGGCTCGCCGGCGCGCTGCTGGGTAAGGACGGGGCTGGCGGTCGGCTCGACCGCGACCGAGGTGATGGCTTTGCCCTTGGTATTCTTGATGTAGCGCGATACGCCGGTAATCGTGCCGCCGGTGCCGACCCCGGAGACGAAAATATCGACCTTGCCGTCGGTGTCGTTCCAGATTTCCGGGCCGGTGGTCTGTTCGTGGATGGCAGGGTTGGCCGGGTTCTTGAACTGTTGCAGCAGAACGTAGTGCTCCGAATCGGAGGCGGCGATTTCTTCGGCCTTGGCGATCGCGCCGTTCATGCCTTTGGCCCCTTCGGTCAGCACCAAAGTGGCGCCGAACGCAACCAGCAGTTTGCGCCGCTCGATGCTCATGGTTTCCGGCATGGTCAGGGTGAGCGGGATGCCGCGAGCGGCGGCGACAAAGGCCAGCGCAATGCCGGTGTTGCCGCTGGTCGGCTCGACGAGCTTCTTGCCCGGGCCAAGCAGG
>JACPEI010000061.1 GCA_016183575.1 Nitrosomonadales bacterium
CACCGGCACATCGATTTGCTTGATTATTTTGCGTACTTCCTCGAGGCGTGATGGAGTGTCCTGGACAAATATCGTACCGGTACGGGGGTCGGATACGGCGCTGCCGCGTTTCGACAGGATCGGCTGCTTTGCATCGGTCAGCAATTTGATCATCTCGGCGACCGTCTGATAGCTGAGCTGAAAACTCTCGGTGCGCAATTCTTCCAGGTCGGAAATTTCCTGGCGTGCGGCCAAATTGATTTTTTCCTTGGCGGCGATCTCTTCGCGGGGCGCAACCTGGATCACGTTGCCGTTCTTGCGCATATCGAGGCCGCGGCTCTGCAGGATGATATCCAATGCCTGATCCCAAGGCACATCTTTCAAACGCAGGGTGAGATTGCCGCTCACCGTATCGCTGATCACCATGTTCAGTTCGGTAAAATCGGCAATCACATTCAATGCTTCACGAACATCGATCTTCTGGAAGTTGAGGGTCAGCTTTTCACCCGCATAACCGGCTTGACTGCCTTTTACCAGCTTGTCGGGGTCATCGGCGATCGGTTTCACCTCGACGATGAATTTATTGTCGGTCTGGTAAGCAGCGTATTCCCACAATCCCTTGGGCTCGATCACCATGCGCACGTTGTCGCCCTGCACAAAGGTATCCACGCCTTGCACCGGCGTCGCAAAATCCACCACATCCAGTTTGCGCTGCAGATTGCGCGGCAGGCTGGTTTTAAGAAAATCGACGATCAGCGTCGTGCCCTGCTGGCGGATGTCGATGCCGATGCCGGGATCGGAAAGGTCGACCTGAACGCGCCCTTCACCGTTTTTACCGCGCCGGAAATCGGTGTCGCGCAGGGTATGCTTTTGCGCGCCCTGTTTGGCCTCGGCAAACCGTGACAGGCTGCCAACCGCGCCCCGATCCGCCGCTTTACCCTGCAAAGTGATCAACAGGTTGTTACCGTCGATTTTGGTGTCATAGGCGAGCATCTGATTGAGGTTAATCACCAGACGGGTGCGGGTGCCGGCCTGCACAATATTGGCGCTGCGCAAATCGCCTTCGTTGAAATCCTGGACAGACTTGCCCAATCCGTTTGCGGTATTGGGGAAATCCAGCGCGATACGCGGCGGGGTGTTGATCGTAAAACCAACCGGCGCATTGGCCAGCGGCTGCGCCAGTTCGACCTTGATGACTGTTGTTCCGTCAGCGACGCTGCTGACATTCAGCGCGGTAATGCTGTTCTGCTCTGCCGCTTGTGCCTGCATACCCAACATGCCGCATGCGATAAACAGTCCCAGCAATCGAACCATACCCTTGGCCATATTATCGAATTGTTTCATTGTCCCACTCCTAAATCATTCAAGTAATTGCAGGCTGCTCATGCGCTCAGACCAGTCGCCGCCGCTGTCTTGCACCATCTCTTTGATTTTCACCTCTGTTTCATTCACTTCCTGTATCAGACCAAAGTTCAGACCGACATAGTTACCGGCTTTAACCCGATGCAGCTTGCCATCCGGAGCGCGAATCACCGCATGTCCAACTTTTTTCTGGTAAAGATAACCGACCATCCTGAGGCCTTCGAGCGGAAACTCTTCCAAAGCCTCCTTGGGGCGATCCAGATCCGGCTGATTTACTCCGGAGCGGCTGCCGGGGCTCAATTTCGGCTTGCGCAACTTGAACGGGTCAGGCAAGTTCGCGTCGTTGTTATATGCAAAAGGCTCGTACGGTGTTACTTCCGGTGGCGGCGGGATCTTGCCGCGCATATCCGCGCCGGCATTTTTGACGAAATCACGCAGATCCTGAAATTCCTCACCGCCGCAACCGGTTAGCAGCATCGAAGCCAGCGCAAGATAAATAAGCCTCATCATTTTTTTGCTCCTGCGGGCTTGGCGGCCTTCTTCTGGGCGGACGCTTCCTCTTCATCCAGGTAGCGAAAAGTCTTCGCGATGGCATCCATGGACAACCCGCCGCCAACCGGGTTTATCGCAATTTCATTGAGTGTGACGATGCGCGACAACATCGCAATATCACTGGAGAATTTACCGATATCGTCATAATTTCCGGTTACCTTGATCGTGATCGGCTGTTCGGCAAACGCGCCATCCCGCACCGTTTCGGGGCCGGGACGGAATAATTCAAACTGCAAACCGCGCCCCAGGCCGGCCTGATTGATGTCCGTCAGCAACGCATCCATTTCAGACTTGCTCGGCAGTTGCTTGAGCAGCGCACCAAAGGATTCCTGGGTTTCGGTAAGCTGTTTCTTGATCAGGTCCAGATTGATCGCCTGTTTTTTCTTGGCTAAAAAGGTTTCCTTGAGACTTTCTTCCTCTTTCTTGATGATTTGCAGGTTTTCCCACTGGTCCTGCCAGTCAAACAGCGCGCCGGCGATAACCACACCAAGGAACAAGGTAACGAAGGCAATAATCTTTGCCGCCCAAGGCCACGCACCGGGATTCCTCGGGTTCAGGTTTTTCAGATCTTCTAGCTTCATCATGGCACTTAGCCCTTTGCGCCGGCAGGTTTAACGTCTGCGCTCTGCTTGGTCAGGTTGAATGTCAGCGTAAACTCGCTGACACGCGTACCGCCTGCACTGGAGGCATGAATCTCTATCAGGGCAGGGGAATCCAGCCACGGTGAGTCCTCAATCGCGCGCATCAAGGTAGAGATGCGCGCATTGGACTGCGCATAACCGACCACGTTGATCTGGTTGCCCGTCTGTTTAAGCGTCTTGAGATACACGCCATCCGGCAGGATGCGCAGCATCTGGTCCAGCAGATGCACCACATCGGAACGGTCGCTTTGCAATTTTTCAACCGCATCCTTGCGCGCCAGCAGGGATTGCGTCTGCTCGCGGAGTTTTTTGATTTCCGCGATCTGCTTGTCCAACACCTCCGTCTCCTGTTTCAGGTAGGCATTGCGCCTTTCCTGATAGGACATCTGGCTACTGATGGCGGCATGCACAATCCCCACCAGCAAGGCGCCCAGCAGCACGGAAATCACGCTCAGCGCGATAAACTGGACTTGGCGGGCACGGCGTTTTTCGGCGCGATGCGGCAGTAAATTTATGCGTATCATGATGGGTCGAACCTCCGCATCGCCAGTCCGCAGGCGACAATCAGGGATGGCGCGTCAGTCTGCAACTGGCGCGGCTTGATGCGGCTCGATAGTGTCATCAGTGCGAACGGATTGGCCACCATGGTGCTCACCTGGGTTCGCGTCGCCACCGCATCGTCCAAACCGGGCAATACCGCGCAGCCGCCCGCCAGCACGATGTAATCGACCTCGTTATATTGCGTCGAAGTGAAAAAGAACTGTAACGCGCGGGCAATTTCCATCGCGACGTTCTCGCGGAAGGGCGACAACACATCGCTTTCGTAGTTATCCGGCAAGCCGCCATTGCGCTTGGCCGATTCGGCTTCTTCGGCGGACAAGCCGAACATCGCCTGAATCTGCTGCGTCAACTGGTCGCCGCCGACCTGCTGATCCCTCGAATAGACCGATTGTCCATTGCGCAGCACATTGACATTCATCACGCTTGCGCCGATGTCGACCAGCGCGACGCATTTATCTACCGCGCCGTCGGGCAATTGGGCGCTGATCTGCTCAAAGGCCGTCTCGGCCGCATAGGGTTCGACATCGACAACCATTGTCCTTAAGCCCGCCGCTTGAGCGGCCGCGACACGGTCTTCGACATTACCCTTGCGCGAGGCAGCCAGCAAGACTTCGATTTCCTCCGGATTGCCGGGAGCAGGGCCGATTACCTGAAAGTCGAGATTGACCTCTTCCAGCGCGAACGGGATATACTGATTTGCTTCGGATTCGACCTGATATTCCAGATCTTCCTCGCGCATCCCGGCCGGCAACAGAATTTTCTTGGTAATCACCGCCGCAGCGGGAAGCGCCAGGCTGACGTTCTTGATGCGGCTGCCCAACCGCTTCCAGGTACGCTGCAGGCACTCCGCAACGGCTTCAAGATTATTGATATTGCCGTCGGTGACGGCATCTTTGGGGAGCGGCTCGATCGCGTAACGCTCCACGATATACCCGCCTTTTTTGGGCAATTCGCTCAACTCGACCATCTTGACCGAGGATGCGCTGATATCCACGCCTATCATGGGTGGAGTCTTGGTCTGCAAGAAGTCCAGCGGGATGTCAAAATTTACTTTAGGCATAGGCCGTTTAGAGCTTTTCCGTATAAAGTGGTTTAAATCCTAGCAATAACTATAAATCATGTAAAGTTATTTTTAAGGGGTCATTTTATTCGCAGAGCCGATATAATTTCACGCACCATATCATCATTCCCTCTTTTCGGACAACTGCATATGCCTTCCCGCCGCTGGCTACTCCCGGTTCTTGTCGCGCTAACCCTGCTTACGCTTCCGGCGATCTTGCTCGGCTTGGCGGTCATGCTGGCTTATCCGACACTGCCTTCACTGGAGGCGCTTACCGATTACCGCCCCAAGATTCCGCTGCGCGTTTACAGCGCCGAAGGCGTGCTGCTCGGCGAATTCGGCGAGGAGCGGCGCGCCCTGGTCAAAATTTCCGAAGTGCCCGAGGTGATGAAAAAAGCCATTCTTGCCGCCGAGGATGACCGATTCTACCAACATGGCGGCGTGGATTATATGGGTGTGCTGCGCGCGGCCATTTCCAACTTCACCTCCGGCGGTGCAAAGCAGGGGGCGAGCACGATCACCATGCAGGTGGCGCGCAATTTTTTCCTCTCCAAGGAAAAAACCATGACGCGCAAATTCAACGAGATGCTGCTCGCCTTCAAGATCGAGCATAACTTGAGCAAGGACGATATCCTGCAGCTCTACCTCAACCAGATTTATCTTGGCCAGCGCGCCTACGGCTTCGCGGCGGCGTCCCAGGTTTACTTTGGCAAACCTCTCGGCCAGGTCACCGTTGCCGAGGCGGCCATGCTTGCCGGGCTGCCCAAGGCGCCCTCCGCTTATAACCCGGTAGTCAACCCGAAACGTGCCAAGCTGCGGCAACTTTACGTGCTGCGCCGCATGCATGAACTGCATTTCATCGACGATATGCAGCTGCAGCTCGCGCAACAACAACCCATCGTGGCCAAGCGCGGCAATCAGGAATTCGCCGTCAAATCGGACTACATCGCGGAAATGGTCCGGCAGGCGGTTTATGAAAAATACCAGGAAGACACCTACACGCAGGGTTTCAAGGTGTACACCACCATCCGCCAGCAGGAGCAACTCGCCGCGTATCAAGCCGTCCGCAATGGCGTGCTGGAATATGACCGCCGCCACGGCTACCGCGGCCCGGAGGGATTTGTCGACTTGAAAAAAGGCAGCGGCGAAGAATATCTGGAAGAAGCGCTGCAGGATGCCGCCGACAACGATGACTTGATTCCTGCCGTGGTGCTGGAAGCATCGCCCAAGCTGGTTCGCGCCTATTGCAGGGGCGGGGAAATTGCCGAGGTCAGCGGCGACGCGTTGCGCTTCGCCCAGCGCGCATTGGGCAACAAGGTTGCGCTGAACCAGCGCATCAATCCCGGCTCGATCATCCGCCTGCAGAAGGACGCAAAGGGGATCTGGCAAATAAGCCAGCTTCCGCAAGTGGAGTCTGCCTTTGTTTCCGCGGATCCGCGCGATGGCGCCATCCACGCGCTGGTAGGCGGTTTCAACTTCAACCGCAACCAGTTCAACCGCATCACGCAAGCCTGGCGGCAGCCGGGTTCAAGCCTGAAGCCTTTTATTTATTCCGCCGCGCTGGAAAAGGGCTTCACGCCCGCCACGGTGATCAATGACGCGCCCCTGATGTTCGATGCCGAACAAACCGGCAGCGAACCCTGGCAACCGAAAAATTATGACAACGAATTTGCCGGCCCGATGCGCATGCGCCAGGGTTTAACCAAGTCGAAAAACATGGTTTCCATACGCATTTTGCAGTCCATCACGCCGCAATACGCCCAGGACTACCTCACCAAGTTCGGCTTCGACGCGGACAAACATCCGCCTTACCTGACCATGGCGCTGGGAGCCGGCTCCGTGACTCCGCTGCAAATGCTGGCCGGCTATTCGGTCTTCGCCAACGGCGGTTTTCGCGTCACCCCCTACTTCATCCAGCGCATCGAAGACGCCCAAGGCAAGGTGCTCAGCCAAGCCCAGCCGGCCATAGCGGGCGAGAATGCAGACCAGGTCATCGATATGCGCAACGCCTACACGATGATCAGCATGATGCAGGACGTGGTAAGGCACGGCACCGCCACCCGCGCGATGCAGCTCGGCCGCCAGGATCTGGCCGGAAAAACCGGCACCACCAGCGATTCGGTCGACGCATGGTTCTGCGGCTTTCAGCCCACCCTGGTCGGCATTTCCTGGATGGGTTTCGATCAGCCGCGCAGCCTGGGCGACAAGGAAACCGGCGGCGGCGCGGCCCTGCCGATATGGATGGGCTATATGGAAAAAGCGCTCAAGGATGTGCCGCAAGCCGAGTACGCGATGCCGGATAACATGGTTGCCGTGCGCATCAACGAGAACGGGCATCGCGATGCAAACGGCTCGCTGGTCGAGTATTTTTATCAGGAGAATATTCCGCCCGAGCAGGCTATGCCTCCTATGCCAAACGAAGAAGCCAGACCGGCAGAAACCATCAAGGACCAACTGCTCTAACCCCGGCATAACCAGACATACGCCCATGACCAAAGAACACCCGCCCAGGAATCACGCTTACAAACGCGACCTGATGCGCGAGCAACTCGCGCATCAGACCGCCAAGTTGATGGCCGAAGACGGCATCATCGATTATGCTTTCGCCAAGCGCAAAGCCGCACGGCAACTGGGTGCGGCGGACACGCAGCACCTGCCCAGCAATCAGGAAGTGGATGAAGCGCTGCACAGCTATCGCAGCCTGTTCCAGAGCGAAAGCCACCCCGGCATCCTGCGCCGGCTGCGCGAAGAAGCCCTCGCCGCCATGCGCCTGCTGGCGGAGTTTCGCCCCTACCTGACCGGCTCGGTATTGAGCGGCACGGCGGGCGCGCAGTCCGACATCAACCTGGTGTTGTTTTCGGACGATGCAAAAGCCGTGCTGCTGTTCCTGCTCAAGCACAATATCGAATTCGCGGATGGGGAATGGAAGGTGCGTGTGGGAGGGCATGAAGAGACCGTGCCGAGCTACACCCTGACCGGCGAATCCGGTGTGCAAATGCACGTCGTCGTCCTGCCCGAAAACGCCCACCACAGCGGCAGCCGCCACCCTGAGACCCATGCAGACATCGCGGCAGTGGAGGCGTTGCTGGCGATTTGATTGACGGGCAGGGCGAGTCTATGGAAGGTTGAGTTGCGGCACAAAAAATGCGGGGCAGCCGCATAGCGACCCTGCATGAAATGTTTTATTTGGCGAGCCGGATTTTGTAATTCAGCATAGCCAGCAACAGCACGAGAAGCGCCGCGCCACCGTTGTGGATCACCGCCAGCGCCAGCGGAAAATCCAGAAAAACCGTCAGTACGCCGGTCGCGAATTGCAGCGCGATTGCGGCCAGCAACCAGCGCGCCGTCTTCTGCAGCCCGTCGATTTTGCGGGCTTTGAGCGCCAGCCACGCAACCAGCGCAATCACAGCAAAAGCGAAGACGCGATGCACCCAGTGGATCGCGGTCAATGCCGCGAACGGCAGGAATTCGCCGCCGGCGGTCATGCCCAGGTCGCGCCATAACGCGAATCCGTGTTGAAAATCCATCGGCGGCAGCAGCATGCCCTGGCACAGCGGGAAATCCGTGCAAGCCAATGCCGCATAATTGCTGCTGACCCAGCCGCCGAGCGCGATCTGTGCCGTCAGCAACAGCGCCGCCAGCACCGCCGGCAGGCGTAACCCACTTGCTGCTTGCGACACCGGCGCATGGTCGGTCTGGCGCGCGCCGAGCCAGGCCAGAAGCGCCAGCAAGGCCATGCCCAGCAACAGGTGGATGGACACGATGATCGGTTGCAGTTTCATCGTCACCGTCCATGCGCCGAAAGCGCCTTGCAGGCAGACGAATCCGAACAGCAGCGTCGGGAACAACGGCGAAAACCGGGTTTCCTTGCGACCGGATTGCCGCCATTTGCGCCATGCGATCACCATGATCGAGATAATCAGCACACCGATCGCCATCGCCAAGTAGCGGTGGATCATCTCGATCCATGCCTTCATGACCGTCACCGGTCCGGTCGGCATCGCGGCTTCGGCAGCGCTGATGTCCGCATGCGCCCGCATCGGGTCGGCCTGGCCGTAGCAGCCCGGCCAATCCGGGCAGCCGAGGCCGGAGTCGGTCAGCCGCGTGAAGGCGCCGAACATGATCAGGTCAAACGTCAGGAACAGCGTGACCCATACCAGTTTGCGGTATTTGTCCGGGTTGTCGGATACCCAGACGATGGACAGCGGCAGCATGGCCGCGATCAAACCGATGATGGCAAGCTGGATCAACATGGTGGGTGCTCCTGATGCGGCAGGTTAACCCGCACTAAGGAAGCGCTGGCGCACAAATTGCTCGACAGTTTCATAAGGCAGGCAAATTCCGTTCCTGATCTGGCGCGCTCGGCGGGAGTCGAACCCACGACCCTTGGCTTCGGAAACCAATACTCTATCCAGCTGAGCTACGAGCGCATTTTGTAAGGCGCGCAGCATAACGTTTTTTGGCCGGCCCGTCCATGCGGCCGCCCCGTTCTTTGCGGCATGGCAGGGGCAATGTGCGCGGCAATAGGCGTAAAAGTGTTATCTTGTGCGCCTCTAAAATACCAGGCTATCCACATGCCCTTCTCCAGACCGGCATCCTTGAACAAACCGCGCTGCGCCTGGACGGGCAGCGATGCGCTGTATCAAACCTATCACGACCGCGAATGGGGCGTGCCGCTGCACGACGACCGGCGCCTGTTCGAGTTCCTGATCCTGGAAGGCGCTCAGGCGGGCCTGAGCTGGATCACCATTTTGCGCAAGCGCGAAAATTATCGCGCCGCCTTCGATGATTTCGATGCCGCGCGCATTGCCCGTTATGACGCGAATAAAATAGAATCGCTGCTGCAGGATGCGGGTATCGTGCGCAATCGCCTGAAGCTGGAAGCTGCCGTCGTCAACGCGCAAAAATTCCTGGAGGTGCAGGAAGCATCGGGCAGTTTCGATGCGTTCCTCTGGCAGTTCGTCGATGGCAAGCCCAAGCAAAATGCATGGCGCAGCCTCGCCGATGTGCCGGCCAGCGCGCCCGCGTCCGACGCGATGAGCAGGGAATTGAAGCGGCGCGGCTTCAAGTTCGCCGGTACGACGATTTGCTACGCGCTGATGCAGGCGACCGGCATGGTCAACGACCACGTCACGAATTGCTTCCGGCATGCCGAATTAAGCGACAAAAAGGAATAACCAGGAATGCTGCTAAAGTTCACCAAGATGCATGGCGCCGGCAACGACTTCGTGGTGCTGGACGGGGTGCGCCAGAAAATCGAGTTGTCGCCGGAACAGTTGCGCCTGCTCGCCGACCGCCATTTCGGCGTGGGCTGCGACCAGATCCTGCTGGTGGAGAAGGCGCAGCGCGCCGAGGCCGATTTCCGCTACCGCATCTTCAACGCGGACGGCGGCGAGGTGGAGCAATGCGGCAACGGCGCGCGCTGTTTCGTGCGTTTCGTGCATGACCAGAAGCTCACGCACAAGCGCGAGATCGTCGTGGAAACCAGGAGCGGATTGATAACGCCGCGCCTCGAAGACGACGGGCGCGTGACGGTGAATATGGGCGCGCCGATTTTCGATGCGGTGCTCATTCCGTTCGACGGCGGCAGCGGCGCGGCAAGCGAGCCGCTGGAGGTGGCCGGTGAGACGCTACAGATCAGCGCGCTGTCGATGGGCAATCCGCACGCGGTGCAGGTGGTGGCGGATGTCGAGCGCGCGCCGGTGGAAAAACTGGGGCCGCTCATCGAGCGCCATCCGCGCTTCCCCAAGCGCGTCAATGCCGGTTTCATGCAGATCATGGACCGCCAGCATATCCGCTTGCGCGTGTATGAGCGCGGCTCGGGCGAAACCCTGTCGTGCGGCACCGGAGCCTGCGCGGCAGTGGTGGCGGGTATCCGGCGCGGCCTGCTGGACAGCACGGTAAATGTCGCGACACACGGCGGCGTGCTGGTCATCGCGTGGGCCGGAGAAGGGCGGCCGGTGCTGATGACCGGCCCGGCGATCACGGTATTTGCAGGCGAAATCAATTTATAGGGAGCCATGATGAGAGCTGAAGACGTCGCACAATATTTGCAGGACAACCCGCAATTCTTCGAGGAACATCTTGAGACGCTGGCGCAAATCGCCCTGCCGCATCCGCACGGCGGACGCACCATCTCGTTGAGCGAGCGGCAACTGCTCGCGCTGCGCGACAAGAACAAGGAACTGGAAAAAAAGCTGCACGACCTGATCGAATTCGCCAAGGAGAACGATGTGTTGCAGCACAAGGTGCATGAGTTCGTCGTCGCGCTGTTTGCCGCGCGCGACCTGGACACCCTGCAGGAAATGATCCCGCATCTGTTGCGCGAAATCTTTGCGATACCGCATACGGCGTTGCGTCTGTGGCAGGTCAACCCGCCCAGCGCGGAAGTGCTGGCGTTCGCCGATGCGCAGGAAAAACCGGTCTGCCTGCATCACGCCGCGCACGACACCGCCGGCTGGTTCGGCGAAATTGCCGCGCAACTGCGCTCTTACGCCTATCTGCCGCTGCACGCGGGCAGCGAGACCATCGGCCTGCTGGTGCTGGCCAGCGAAGACAGGCAGCGTTTTTACCCGGAGATGGGTACGGTGCTCCTGCAGCGCATCGCCGAGGCGGCGAGCGCCGCGCTGCATCCGCATATTGCGCAATGAACGAAGTAGCCACACTTAACCAAACATACCTGGATGGTTATCTGGCGTGGCTGCGCAACGAAAAGCAATACTCCGCACTGACCGCCGAAAATTACGCGCGCGATCTCGGACATCTGTTTGAATTGGCCGCCGAGACGCCGCTGGCCCAGCTTAAAATCCACCATATCCGCCGTTTCATCGCGCAACTGCACGGCAAGGGTTTGGGCGGACGTTCGCTGGCGCGCATGCTGTCGGCGTGGCGCGGCTTCTTCACCTACCTGATGCGCGATCACGGCCTGGCCGACAATCACTGCATCGGCCTGCGCGCACCCAAGTCGCCGAAGACCCTGCCGCAGGCCCTGTCGCCCGACGAGGCGGCGCGCATGGTCGATTTGCCGGGCGACACGCCGGAAGCGATCCGCGACAAGGCGATGTTCGAATTGTTCTATTCCTCCGGCCTGCGCCTGGCGGAACTGGTCAGCCTCGACCGTGAACCGATGCAGGCCGACATACAATCAGGCGAAGTGCGCGTCACCGGCAAGGGCAGCAAGACACGCATCGTGCCGCTCGGCAGCCACGCCATTGCCGCGTTGCAGGCATGGCTGGCGGTGCGCGAGCAGCTCGCCAATGAGGGCGAACCCGCGCTGTTCGTCGGCCAGCGCGGCAGCCGTATCTCGCCGCGCGTAGTGCAACTGCGCATGAAACAGTGGGGCGTCAGACAGGGCATCACCAGCAACGTGCACCCGCACCTGCTGCGCCATTCGTTCGCCACGCATGTGCTGCAATCTTCCGGCGACCTGCGCGCGGTGCAGGAAATGCTCGGCCACGCGAGCATCTCCACCACGCAGGTGTACACCCACCTCGATTTTCAGTATCTCAGCAAGATCTACGACGCGGCGCATCCGCGCGCCAAGAAGAAGACCTAAGAAAAATACCCAAGAACCAAATAAAAAACATGACCAGCCAGAAACCCAGATCGCCCTCCACACCACACCGACCCTCGCAGGGCAACCGGGATTTCCGCAACCGGATCAAACGCGGCGGAAAACAGTCTGGCGAGCAGAAGAACACTCCGCGCAGTACACCGCAACCGCTCGCCGGCAATGCCGCCGCGCAACCTTGCATCATCCTCAAGGCGGAGCGAGAGAAATCCCTGCTGCGCCGCCACCCGTGGATTTTTTCCGGCGCGGTCGAGTGCGTCGATGGCGCACCTCATAGCGGCGACACGCTGCCGGTGCGCGATGCTGCGGGGAATTTTCTCGCGTGGGCGGCCTACAACCCGGATTCGCAGATCACTGCGCGCGTCTGGTCGTGGGATGAAAGCGAATCCATCGACGCGGCATTCTTTCGCCGCCGCATCAGTGCCGCGCTAGGGGTGCGCCGCGCTTTGCTCCCTCGCCCGCAGGCGGGAGAGGGTCGGGGTGAGGGGATGAACAACGGAGCGAGGCTCATCCACGCCGAATCTGACGGCCTGCCGGGGCTGGTCGTCGACCAATACGGCGATACGCTGGTGATGCAGATCGGCAGCGCGGGCACGGAACGCTGGCGCGACACCATCGCCGACATCCTGCAGGAGTTGTGCAAGTCAGCGTGCATCTACGAGCGCTCCGATTCCGATTCGCGCGGGCTGGAAGGGCTGGAGCCGCGCAACGGCGTGCTGCGCGGCGCGCTGCCGGAAAGCGTCGAGGTCGTCGAGCACGGCCTGCGCTTCAAGGTGGATGTCGCGGCCGGACAGAAGACCGGTTTCTATCTCGACCAGCGCGACAACCGCGCGCTGACCGAAACCCTGGCCGCCGGCCGCGACGTACTGAACTGCTTCTGCTACACCGGCGGCTTCTCGCTG
>JACPEI010000064.1 GCA_016183575.1 Nitrosomonadales bacterium
CAGAACCAGGCGTACCAGACGCAACAGGCAAAGATCGCGCACCTGGAGGACTTCGTGCGCCGCTTCCGCACCAAGGCCACCAAGGCCAAACAGGCGCAAAGCCGCGTCAAGGCGCTGGAGCGGCTCACGCGCATCGCCCCGGCGCATGTTGCCGACGGCCATTTCGAACTGGAGATCGAGGCGCCGGAGCGCAGCCCCGACCTGCTGCTGCGCGCCGAAAGCATGGGCTTCGCCTATGGCGACAAGCCACTGTTCCAGAACATCGACCTGGTGCTGCGCGCCGGTGCGCGCATCGCGCTGCTCGGACCGAACGGCGCGGGCAAATCCACGCTGATCAAACTGCTGGTCGGCGAACTCGCGCCCACCCCGGGCAGGCTCGAGATCACCCCCGATATCCGCATCGGCTACTTCGCCCAGCACCAGCTCGAAAACCTCGACAGCGCGGCCACGCCGCTGCAGCACATGGAGCGGCTCGCGCCTAAGGAAACCACGCTGACGCTACGCACCTTCCTCGGCCGCTTCGGTCTCGCCGGCAACGACGAAGACCGCCCGGTGGCGAGCTTCTCCGGCGGCGAGAAGAGCCGCCTCGCACTCGCGCTGCTGGCCTGGCAAAAACCGCATCTACTGCTGCTCGACGAACCGACCAACCACCTCGATCTGGACATGCGCGATGCGCTCACCATCGCGCTGGAGGAATACACCGGCGCGGTGGTGCTGGTGTCCCACGACCGCAGCCTGATTCGCGCCGTGGCCGACGAACTGTGGCTGGTCGCTGACGGCGATGCCAAGCTGTTCGACGGCGATCTGGAAGATTACAAAGACTGGATCGAAGCGCGCCGCCCGCGCGAAACGGTGCAAGCCAAACCGGAAAAACCGCTGCAGAAAGCCGCGCCCAAACCGAATCGCAAGGCGCTGCAATCGAAGCAGACCAAGCTCGAAACCGAGCTGAACAAGGCGCAAACCGAACTAAGCGAAATCAACCGCCAACTCGGCGATCCGGCCACCTATAGCGAATGCAGCAGCGACTTCATCGCCGACCTGAATGTCCGGCGCAAACGTCTGGAAAGCAAAGTGGCAGAACTGGAAGAAATCTGGCTGGAACTGGAAATGAGTTTAGAGGAAGCGGTGTAGATGCCGTCTATATTCCACACAAATTTACCATTGGCCGCGCGAGCCAAGGCCGCGACAACACATAAGCCATGCGCACGCTGCATTACCTAAAATCAAGGGCTGCTTCGGCAGCCCTTTGTCGTTAAACGCAATTGAGCCACGGATGAACACAGATTGACACAGATGAACAATGGGTTGCATTAATTTTTAACTGCACTATTTGGGTTAAATGCCAACATCTCGCAATATATTGTTTTATCCGTGTAAATTTGTGGCTAACTGCGGTTTTTAGTCACTTACCAGCCAAATAATGTCAAATTATGGCAAGAATATATTGCAGAACAAGCACTGGCGCGGTTTTTCAGGTGAATCTGATTCAGGTTAATGTGGGTGGAAAAAGCATAGCGTTTCCACCAATGGATTGTCCCGGCGGATTGGTGGATACGCGCTGCGCGCTTTATCCACCCTACCTTTTTGGTTCCGGCTCGTCCGGCTTAGGTTTATACGCCGTGAAAATCAACCTTTCCCGAACTTCATCACCCCGCCCACGCAATCCACCTTGATGGTGTCCTTCGCGGCGAAGCGGCCTTCCAGGATCAGTTTGGCCAGCGGGTTCTCCAGTTGCGCCTGGATCGCGCGTTTCAGCGGCCTTGCGCCATACACCGGATCGAAACCGGCGGTAGCGATCTCGGCCAAAGCCGCGTCGCTGATTGCCAGCTTCATCTCCATCGCGGCCAAGCGTTTTTCCAAGTACTGCAACTGGATGCGCGCGATGGCCTTGATGTTCTTTTCGTCCAGCGCGTGGAACACCACCACCTCGTCGATGCGGTTGATGAACTCGGGGCGGAAGTAGGTTTTCACCTCGCCCATCACCGCCAGCTTGATCACCTGGTAATCGTCGCCGGACATCTGCTGGATCATCTGCGAGCCGAGGTTGGAGGTCATCACGATCACGGTGTTCTTGAAGTCCACGGTGCGCCCCTGCCCATCGGTCATGCGGCCATCGTCCAAGGCTTGCAGCAGCACGTTGAACACGTCGGGATGCGCCTTCTCCACCTCGTCGAGCAGGATGACGGAATAAGGTTTGCGCCGCACCGCCTCGGTCAGCCCGCCGCCTTCCTCGTAGCCGACATAGCCGGGCGGCGCGCCGATCAGGCGCGCGACGGAATGCTTCTCCATATACTCGCTCATGTCGATGCGGATCAGATGGTCTTCCGAGTCGAACATGAAACCTGCCAGCGCCTTGCACAGCTCGGTCTTGCCCACGCCGGTCGGGCCGAGGAACAGAAACGAGCCATACGGGCGGTTCGGGTCGGACAGGCCGGAGCGCGAACGGCGGATCGCATCGCTGACCAGGCGCACCGCCTCGTCCTGCCCGACCACGCGCTCATGGATTTTCTCTTCCATCCTGAGCAGCTTGTCACGCTCGCCCTGCATCATCTTGGACACCGGGATGCCGGTCGCGCGGCTCACCACTTCGGCGATTTCTTCCGCGCCGACCTGGGTGCGCAGCAGGCGGTTCTTGGGTTTGTTCTCCTCGGCATGCACCGCCTCCTTCAATTTAGCCTCAAGCTGCGGCAGCTTGCCGTATTGCAGCTCCGCCACCTGTTCCAGCTTGCCCTCGCGTTGCAGGCGCACGCTCTCGGCGGCGCGTACCTGTTCCATCTCTTCCTTGAGATGCGCCGTGCCTTGCGCCGCGCCCTTCTCCGCCTTCCAGATTTCTTCCAGGTCGGCGTACTCGCGTTGCAGCTTCTTGATCTCCTCCTCGATCAGCGCAAGACGCTTCTGCGAGGCCTCGTCCTTCTCCTTCTTCACCGCTTCGCGCTCGATCTTGAGCTGGATCAGGCGGCGATCCAGTTTGTCCATCACCTCTGGCTTGGAATCGATCTCCATCTTGACGCGCGCGGCGGCCTCGTCGATCAGGTCGATCGCCTTGTCCGGCAGGAAGCGGTCGGTGATGTAGCGGTTGGAAAGCTCCGCCGCGGCGACGATGGCCGGGTCGGTGATGTCCACGCCGTGATGTAGCTCGTACCTTTCCTGCAATCGCGATGGTGGATTCAACTGATGGTTCGTCCACCAGCACTTTCTGGAAGCGGCGTTCCAGCGCGGCATCCTTCTCGACGTACTTGCGGTATTCGTCCAGCGTGGTCGCGCCGACGCAGTGCAGCTCGCCGCGTGCCAGCGCCGGCTTGAGCATGTTGCCCGCGTCCATCGCGCCCTCCGCCTTGCCCGCGCCGACCATGGTGTGCAATTCGTCGATGAACACGATCGTCTGGCCTTCGTCCTGCGCCAGTTCCTTGAGCACGTTCTTCAGGCGCTCCTCGAACTCGCCGCGATACTTCGCGCCGGCCAGCAATGCCGCCATGTCCAGGCTCAGCACCTTCTTGTTTTTCAGCGACTCCGGCACTTCGCCGTTGACGATGCGCTGCGCCAGACCTTCGACGATCGCGGTCTTGCCCACGCCCGGCTCGCCGATCAGCACCGGATTGTTCTTGGTGCGGCGCTGCAGCACCTGGATCGCGCGGCGGATCTCGTCATCGCGCCCGATCACTGGGTCGAGCTTGCCCTGCCTTGCGCGCTCGGTCAAATCGATGGTGTATTTCTTCAGCGATTCGCGCTGACCTTCGGACTCGGCGCTGCCGACCGTTTCGCCGCCGCGCACCGCGTTGATCGCCTGCTCCAGCGGCGCGCGGGCCACGCCATGCTGTTTGAGCAAGCGTCCGGTCTCGCCCTTGTCATCGCAAGCCGCGAGCAAAAACATTTCCGACGCGATGAACTCATCGCCGCGCTTCTGTGCGGCCTTGTCGGTGAGGTTGAGCAAATTGGACAAGTCGCGCCCGATCTGCACTTCACCGCCATGCCCTTCCACTTTGGGCAGGCGCGACACGGCATCATTCAGCGCAACTTTCAGCGCGTTGACGTTGCCGCCGGCGCGCGCCAGCAATGAACCTGCCCCGCTGTCGGTGTCGTTGAGCAAGGCCAGCAGCAAGTGCTGCGGCTCGATAAACTGGTTGTCCGCGCCGACGGCCAGACTCTGGGCATCGGACAGGGCTTGCTGGAACTTGGTGGTGAACTTGTCGAAACGCATGGTGCACTCCTTGATGAATTCGAATGGCCTCTATTTGGGGGGGATAGCGATAATTTCAAGCTTCGTCATCTTCCCTTATACTGCAAACCGCTCAAGCCTGTAGATACCCTGTTATAGGGCAAGCGGACGCAGGGTGCATCCCATGCACCATGGTGCGCAGAGCGCACCCTACCACTGCAAGCTGCCAAGGAGAACACTTATGCCGCATCAAAGCCTCATACCACATATCCAGCTCAACGTATCCGCCGCACTGAATGAAGATCTGCGCGGCGGCGACCTGACCGCGCATTTGATTCCCGCCAGGCAGACTGCGACAGCCCGCATCATCTCGCGCCAGGAAGCGGTGCTGTGCGGCACGCTGTGGTTCGAGGAATGCTTTTTCAGCCTCGACCCCGGCTGCGAAGTCCACTGGACAGCACAGGAAGGTGCGATCATTCAAGCCAACCAGCAACTATGTGAGATTCGTGGCAATGCGCGCGCGCTGCTCAGCGCGGAACGCAGCGCGCTGAATTTTCTGCAAACCCTGTCCGGCACCGCCACCTTGGTGCGCCGTTATATCGAAGCCGTGGCGGGCACCCAGGCGAAAATCATGGATACGCGCAAGACCCTGCCGGGGCTGCGCATCGCGCAAAAATACGCGGTTCGCATTGGCGGCGGGTACAACCAGCGCATCGGACTATTCGACGGCGTGCTGATCAAGGAGAACCACATCGCCGCCGCAGGCAGCATCCGCGCGGTGCTGGAACAGGCGTTCCGCATCACTCCTTCCGGGGTCCCCATCCAGATCGAGGTGGAAAATATGGCGCAACTGGACGAGGCGCTCAACGCCGGCGCGCGGCTGATCCTGCTCGATAACTTCCCCCTGACAGACATGCATACCGCCGTGACCCATGCCGCCAAGCGCGCAGAACTGGAAGCCTCCGGCGGCATCACGCTGGGCAATGTGCGCCTCGTCGCGGAGACCGGCGTGGACCGGATTTCCATCGGCGCGCTGACCAAGGATGTCACGGCGATCGATTTATCGATGCGCCTCGCTTGAAATTTGATTGCCCGCCCTGATTTTTGAAATGGTGGTCTCAGGAGATTTCACTATTGATTGAGAACCTGAGATGCGGCTGACCAAACCGAAAACAGTTAAGAGTCCCGCCTTACGGCGTTCACGTTAACCAGATAAACGTGCCCATGCGTCCGGTCACGCCATCGCGGCGGTAAGAAAAAAACTGCTCGCGCTCACGATAGGTGCAGTGGCCGCCGCCGTAAATTTGCGTGACACCCAGTGCATTCAGGCGCAATCGCGCCAATGCGTAGATGTCGGCAAACCATTTGCCGGATTGTCCGGCGATGAATGCCGATGCGGCCTGCGGTTGTACGGCGACAAAAGCGGCGCGCACCTCGTCGCCCACCTCAAAAGCCTCCTGGCTGATCGCCGGACCCAGCCATGCCATCAGGCTTTGCGGCGCAACGCCCATCGCCCGCACGGTGGCTTCGATCACCCCATCGCGCAACCCGCGCCATCCGGCGTGCGCCGCGCCGACCACGCTGCCCTGCGCATCGCACAGCAATAGCGGCAGGCAATCGGCGGTCATCACCGCGCATACCGATTCGCGATGCCGCGCGATGCAGGCATCTGCCCTTCGACCAGGCTCAGGACGGGCCTGTGGCTGGCAGCCGCCCCGACACGGTGCGGTGGAACCGTCCGGTGCGGGAGGGGCGGCTATGCGGCTGCTCCCGCAATCGGCTGGCTGCGCCAGTAACGTGTCGCAGCCGCTACTTGCCCGATCCGCGTCGGCGACAAGCGTGCCGTGGATCTGTTCCAGCCAAACCGGTTCGCTGGGCAACAGCTTGTTGAGCAAGATGCGGTTGCGCTCCACCGCCAGCGGATTGTCGCCGACATGGCTACCCAGATTGAGGCTGTCGTAGGGGGCGATACTCACGCCGCCTTGCCGGCTAGTCTGGACGGCTTTGACCCGCGCAGGCGCGGGCCAATCCGGAATAATGCAATGTTCAAGCGGGTTCATTGGTCGGGCGAGGAGAAATTATTTCGCGTATCCGTTGCAGCAGCAGTTGCATGTCCTGCGGCAGCGGCGCGTGCCATTCCATCAGTTCGCCGCTAACCGGATGTTCCAGTGCCAGGCGCGTGGCGTGCAAGGCCTGGCGCGGAAAGCCGTGCAACAGGCCGCGCAGCTGCGGCACGCATTTCTGCGCGCCTTTCAGATACACGCTGTCGCCCACCAGCGGATGGCCAATATGCGCCAGATGCACGCGGATCTGGTGGGTGCGCCCGGTTTCCAGGCGGCAGCGCAACAGCGTGCAACTCGGAAATTTCTCTTCGATTTGATAATACGTGACAGCGGGTTTGCCGTTTTCCAGCGCCGCCATTTTGACGCGCTGTGTGGGATGACGGCCTATCGGCATATCCGCTGTTCCGCCATGGCGCACCTCACCCCATACCAGCGCGAGGTATTCGCGCTTTACGCTGCGTTCCTGCAATTGCCGCACCAGCGCGGTTTGTGCCGTCAGGGTTTTGGCCACGACCAGCAAGCCGCTGGTGTCCTTGTCGAGGCGATGCACGATGCCGGCGCGCGGCACGCCTTCCAGTTGCGGCGCGTGGTGCAACAGCGCGTTCAGCAGTGTACCTTCCCAGTTGCCGCTGCCGGGGTGCACCGCCAGTCCGGCGTGTTTATTGACCACCAGCAAGGTATCGTCCTCATACACGATATCGAGCGCGATATCCTCGGCCTGGTGCGGCTGTTCGGCAGGATGCGATTGCGGTTGCACGACGATGGTTTCACCGCCCCATACTTTCTGTTTTGCGGCAGCGCCAGCCCCGTCCAGACTGGCCTGCCCCGCCGCGATCCATTCCTGCAAGCGGCTGCGCGAATACTCCGGCAGCAGTTTCGCCAGCACCTGGTCGAAACGCATCCCCGCACAATCATCGGGCACAACGAAGGCCTGCGAGTTGGGGACGGCTGCGCTAGTGTCAACTCCACACGCAACTTGTTGCGTAGTGGATTGCCTGCCTTTGGTATAATTGTGCAAATTTTTTTCGGATTCAGTCATGCGCCATAGTTTAGCCTTATTCCTGCTGTTTACGTTAACCGCTTGCAGCATCTTCGAACCGCTGCCGGATGGTTCCGCGCCGATCAAGCAGATGTCCGTCGAGGAAATATACAGCCAGGCCAAAGAAGAATTGAACGATGAAAACTACGAATCGGCCATCAAGCTGTATGAAACGCTGCAATCGCGCTACCCCTACGGGCGCTATGCGCAGCAGGCGCTGCTTGAAGTGGCTTATGCCTATTACCGCCAGGGTGAAGCGGAATCGGCCGTTTCTTCCGCCGAGCGCTTCATCAAGCAATACCCCAACAGCCCGCATGTGGATTACGCCTATTACGTAAAGGGCTTGGCCAATTTCCATGGCGAAACCAGCCTCCTCCAGTCGGCAGGGGGACAGGATCCCACTGAACGCGACCCGAAGGCCGCGCAGGATTCGTTTGCCGCCTTCAAGGATCTGGTCACGCGCTTCCCCAACAGCAAATACGCGCCCGACTCCAGGGTGCGCATGCAATATCTGGTGAACATGCTGGCCAAACATGAATTGCATGTTGCGAGCTATTACCTGCGCCGTGGCGCATATATCGCGGCAGCCAACCGCGCTCAGGGTGTCTTGACACAATATCCGAACAGCCCCTCGACGCGCGATGCGCTGGAGATACTGGTGCAAGCCTATGACGCGATGGACATGACCGATCTGCGCGACGATGCCCGCCGCGTGCTGGCGAAAAACAGCGGTGCGCCCGGTTCTCCCGCCAGCAATGAAATCCCTGTCGGCGAAACCAACTCGGGAAAATCCTGGTGGCAATTCTGGAAATAAACTTCTGCCCGTCCTGCGGTGCAACGGTTGAGTTGCGCTGCCCGGACGACGACAACCGCCCGCGCCATATCTGCGTTGCCTGCGGCGCAATTCATTACCAGAACCCCAAGATGGTGATCGGCTCGATACCGGAATGGGAGGACCCTGAAGGTGAAAATAAGATCCTGCTGTGCCGCCGCGCCATCGAGCCACGCCACGGATTGTGGACCTTGCCCGGCGGCTTCATGGAAAACGACGAGACCACGGCTGAGGCGGCGATCCGCGAGACACTGGAGGAAGCCAACGCACGCATTGCGATTGGCGATTTATATTCGATGTACAGCCTGCCTTACATCAACCAAGTGCACCTGCTGTTTCGCGCCAGACTGCTCGATCTGGATTTCGCCCCCGGCCCGGAAAGCCTGGAGGTCAGGCTCTTTACCGAAGCGGAAATCCCGTGGAATGAAATCGCCTTCCGCCCGGTCAAATTCAGCCTGGAGCATTATTTTGCGGATCGCCGGGAAGGGCAATTCTGCTTCCATATGGGTGAGATAGCTGCCCCCACAAATACCAAGTGAGCACACTGCACTTCACAGCGCCGCCATTTTTGGTTAGGATGCCGTTTGAAACCCAGCAGCCCATCCCGACACGCCGCGTATTGCATTACCGATCAACCCTTATTCAAAACGAGACCTAAACCATGAGCGAACACATCCAATATGTTTCCGATGCCACTTTTGATGCCGAAGTATTGCAATCCCCCCTGCCCGTGCTGGTGGATTACTGGGCCGAGTGGTGCGGCCCGTGCCGCATGATCGCGCCTATTCTGGACGAAATCGCCAAGGAATATGCCGGACGACTGAGTGTCGCCAAGCTGAACGTGGATGAAAACCAGCAAACTCCGCAAAAATTCGGCGTTCGCGGCATTCCGACCCTGATGCTGTTCAAAAACGGCAACATCGAGGCCACCAAGGTCGGCGCGTTGTCGAAATCCCAATTGGCGGCTTTTATTGACAGCCACATCTAAAGCGTTTACTGTCGCACCCGCATCGCCTTCCTGTTTCGTCCGCCAAGTTTCTCTTGGCAACAAAAAAATACCAAACGAATACGTTCCAGGCCATGCGGGTGACCGTCTTTCACCCGACCAAACCCCTTATCTTTTCGTTCTTCTCAATCATCATTCTCGCACCGCTATGCACCTATCCGACCTAAAAACAAAACACGTCACCGAACTTGTTGAAATGGCTGCGGCCAATCAAATCGAAAACGCCAACCGAATGCGCAAACAGGACCTGATTTTCGCTCTGCTGAAAAGTGAGGCGAAAAAAGGCGAGAGCATCTTTGGCGATGGCACGCTGGAAATTCTGCCGGACGGTTTCGGCTTCCTGCGCTCACCGGACACATCATACCTGGCGGGCCCGGACGATATTTACGTCAGCCCGAGCCAGATCCGCCGCTTCAACCTGCACACCGGCGACACAATCGACGGCGAGATACGCACCCCGAAGGACGGCGAGCGCTATGTCGCGCTGGTGAAGGTGGACAAGGTGAACGGCGAGCCACCCGAAAATGCCAAAAACAAGATACTGTTTGAAAACCTGACCCCTTTATTCCCGACCCAACCGCTGATACTGGAGCGCGATATACGCGCCGAAGAAAACATCACCGGACGCATCATCGACATCGTCGCACCGATCGGCAAGGG
>JACPEI010000062.1 GCA_016183575.1 Nitrosomonadales bacterium
ATCCGCGACCATCGCCGCGCCGATGCGGCATTTGACGGAGTAGGCGGGGTTGCGCCCTTCGATCTTGGCCAGGATGGTGGCGGGCGCGCCGTCGGTGATGCGGTTGAGGCGCACCAGCGGCGTGCGGCCTATGGATAGGGAGTTGTCTGCGAACCAGTTTGCCATGAGTGTCTCCTGTTAAGTTTGTCAAAAATGCAAAAAGCCGGACATGTCCGGCTTTTCGTTTAATGCTGAAACATCTTTCGACGCACCCAGCATGAGCGGGTGCGCTAATTACTCAACATCAACGGCTGTAGCTTCTGCCGGGCGATCCATCAGTTCGATCAGCGCCATCGGGGCATTGTCGCCCTGACGGAAACCGAATTTGAGAATGCGCAGGTAGCCGCCGTTACGTGCCGCATAGCGCGGGCCGAGTTCGTCGAACAGCTTGGTAACCATTTCACGGTCACGCAGGCGAGCAAATGCCAGGCGGCGATTTGCCAGACTCGGGGTCTTGCCCAGCGTCAGGATGGGTTCTGCGACGCGGCGCAGTTCCTTGGCCTTGGGCAGCGTGGTCTTGATGAGTTCGTGACGCAACAGCGACACGGTCATGTTGCGGAACATCGCCAGACGGTGGCTGCTGGTGCGGTTGAGTTTTCTTAAGCCTAAACGGTGACGCATGATTTGCCTCTCTTGATTCTGATTTATTTCGCTGATTTAAGCGACGGCTACAGGCCAGTTTTCCAGCTTCATGCCCAGCGACAAGTTGTGCTCGGCGAGAACCTGCTTGATCTCGTTCAACGATTTGCGCCCCAGATTCGGCGTGCGCAGCAGATCGTTTTCGGTGTATTGAATCAGATCGCCGATATAGTGGATGCTTTGCGCCTTGAGGCAGTTGGAGGAACGTGGGGTCAGTTCCAGATCATCCACCGGACGCAACAGGATCGGGTCAACCTTGGGTGCTTGCACCTTCTCGACGACCGGCTCGGTACCTTCCAAGGCGGCGAACACGGAGAATTGATCGACCAGAATGCGCGCCGCATTGCGGATCGCCTGCTCAGGGTCAATGGCACCATTGGTTTCGATATTCATCACCAGCTTGTCAAGGTCGGTGCGCTGCTCGACACGCGCGCTTTCAACTGCGTAGCTGACGCGGCTGACCGGGCTGAACGATGCGTCCAGCGCGATATGCCCGACGGCACGCGTTTCGCTCGACACCTGGCGGGCATTTGCCGAAACATAGCCATGCCCCTGCTCAACCTTGATTTGCATATCCAGCTTGCCGCCGGCAGTCAGATGCGCAATCACGTGATCCGGATTGACCACTTCGACATCGGCATTGCCGCTGATATCGGCGGCAGTCACCACGCCATGTCCTTCTTTCTTGAGGGTCAGCACGACTTCCTGCGTATTATGCAGACGCAGTACCACGCCCTTCAGGTTCAGCAGGATATCTACGACATCTTCCTGCACGCCGTCGATGGTTGCATACTCGTGCAACACGCCGGCCATCTTCACTTCGGTCGGCGCGGCGCCAGGCATGGAAGACAACAGGATGCGGCGCAATGCATTACCCAATGTGTGGCCGTAGCCACGCTCAAAAGGCTCCATCACCACCTTGGCCTGGGTGGCAGAAATCTTTTGCACATCAATGATGCGAGGCTTTAAAAATTCATTCTTAGGCATACGCTACTCCACGTGGATTACTTGGAATACAACTCAACCACGAGATGCTCGTTGATGGTTGCAGGCAGTTCGGCACGTTGTGGCTTGGCTTTATATGTTCCCTTAAGCGCTTTGGTGTCCATTTCGATCCATTCCGGGAAACCGCGCTGTTCGGCTGCAGCCAAAGCGGCTTTGATACGCAGATGTGCCTTGGATTTTTCGGCCACTTCAACCACGTCGCCGGGGCGTACTTGGTAGGAAGGAATGTTGACACGCTTGCCATTTACCAGAACGCCATTATGGCGAACCACCTGACGCGCCTCGGCACGCGACGCGCCGAAACCCATACGGTAGGAAACATTATCCAAACGCGATTCCAGAATCTGCAACAAGCTTTCGCCGGTGATGCCGCGTTGGCTTTCAGCTTGCTTGTAAGTCAGGCGGAATTGTTTTTCCAGTACGCCGTAAATGCGGCGAACTTTCTGCTTTTCACGCAACTGGCCGCCGTACTCGGACAGACGGGTATTCTTTTTCTGTCCGTGCTGGCCGGGCGGATAAGCCCTGCGCTCAACACCACACTTATCGGTAAAACATTTTTCGCCCTTCAGGAACAGCTTTTCGCCTTCGCGGCGGCACTGACGGCATTTTGCATCAAGATTTCTAGCCAAGATCGACTCCCAAAAAATTAGATACGGCGCTTTTTAGGCGGACGGCAGCCGTTGTGCGGCACCGGTGTAATGTCGGAGATGCTGGTAATCTTAAAACCAGCCGCATTCAATGCGCGCACTGCGGACTCGCGGCCGGGGCCGGGTCCCTTGATGCGCACTTCAAGATTTTTAACGCCGCATTCAACTGCAGCCTTGCTCACTGTTTCGGCCGCCACCTGAGCTGCAAACGGCGTGCTCTTGCGCGAACCCTTAAAACCCTGCGCACCGCTGGTCGACCATGCCAAGGTATTGCCTTGGCGGTCGGTAATGGTGACGATAGTGTTGTTAAAGGAAGCGTGAACGTGCGCAATACCTTCGGCTACGTTCTTTTTGACTTTCTTGCGCACCTTCGTGCTTGGCTTGGCCATAATCTAATCCTCTAATGCGTTATAGCAAACTTACTTCTTGGCGCCGGCAATCGCCTTGCGCGGACCCTTGCGGGTGCGTGCATTGGTGCGCTGGCCACGGCATGGCAAGCCACGGCGATGGCGCAGGCCGCGATAGCAACCAAGATCCATCAGGCGCTTGATGTTCATCGTCGTTTCACGACGCAGATCACCTTCCACCGTGAACTTTGCGACTTGTTCGCGCAGCTTCTCAACCTCTGCGTCAGTCAAATCTTTCATCTTGGTGCTGGAATTTACGCCAGCCGCCACGCAAACATCTTGCGAGCGGGCGCGCCCGATACCGTAGATTGCAGTCAAGGCAATCACAGCGTGTTGATGGTTGGGGATATTGACCCCTGCAATACGTGCCATGCAGCTACCCTATCTTTGAAAAGACAAAAATTATACCACTAAGAGCCAATTTTATTCAATTAGCCCTGACGTTGCTTGTGCCGCGGTTCTGCGCAAATAACGCGCACTACACGCTTGCGAATGACGATCTTGCAGTTACGGCATATCTTTTTTACTGATGCTTGCACTCTCATTTTTCTTCTCCTTACTCGCTCAACTATTTGGCGCGGAACACAATGCGCGCCTTACTCAAATCATATGGCGTCAACTCCACGGTCACCTTGTCTCCAGGCAGGATGCGAATGTAATGCATACGCATTTTTCCCGAGATATGACCCAACACCACATGACCATTTTCTAGCTTGATTCGGAATGTCGCGTTCGGCAGCGACTCCTCTATCTCGCCCTGCATCTGAATCACATCTTCTTTAGCCATTAGCGTGCAGACCCACCCTTGAAATTGGCTTTCTTCAGCAGGTTTTCATACTGATGAGTCATCAGATAAGACTGTACTTGCGCCATGAAGTCCATCGTTACCACCACCAGGATCAACAGTGATGTACCACCAAAGTAAAACGGCACATTCCATTTCACCACCAGAAATTCCGGCAGCAAACAAACCAGAGTGATATACACCGCGCCAATCATGGTCAGGCGCAGCATGATCTTTTCAACGTAACGGGCTGTTTGCTCGCCGGGACGGATGCCAGGCAAAAAGGCACCACTCTTTTTCAAATTGTCCGCTGTTTCTTTCGGACTGAACACCAGTGCCGTGTAGAAGAAACAGAAAAATATAATCGCTACCGCATACGTCAGCACATAAATCGGCTGCCCGGGAGACAACATTCCGCTGATATCTTTCAGCCAGCTCATACCCTCTCCGCTACCGAACCAGCCTGCAATCGTCGCCGGAAACAGGATGATGCTGGAGGCAAAAATAGGCGGGATCACGCCGGCCATATTCAGCTTCAACGGCAAATGGGAGCTTTGTCCGCCATAAACCTTGTTACCCACTTGTCGCTTGGCGTAGTTCACCAGGATCTTGCGCTGGCCACGTTCGACATACACCACCAAAGCCGTGACCGCTATCGCGCCGAAGAACAGCAACAACACCAGCGGAATGGAGAATGCACCGGTGCGCGCCAGTTCCAGCGTACTGCCAATCGCGCTGGGCAAACCTGCCGCGATACCGGCAAAAATAATCAACGAAATACCATTTCCCAGGCCGCGTTCGGTAATCTGCTCACCCAGCCACATCAGGAACATCGTGCCGGTCACCAGGGTAATTACCGAGGTTAACTGGAACATTGTGCCCGGATTCGGCACCAAACCCGGCTGCGACTGCAACGCCACCGAGATGCCAAACGCCTGAAACAACGCCAAAGCCAATGTGCCGTATCGGGTGTACTGCGTTATCTTGCGGCGTCCAGCTTCGCCTTCTTTCTTCAACTGCTCGATATGCGGAACCGCTATCGCAGCCAACTGCATGATGATCGACGCGGAGATGTACGGCATGATCCCCAGCGCGAAAATCGTGAAACGTTCCAGCGCGCCACCGGAGAACATGTTGAACATGCCCAGGATGCCGTCTTTTTGCGACTTGAACAAATCCGCCAACACCGTCGGGTCAATGCCCGGCACGGGGATATGTGCGCCAATGCGAAATACCACCAGCGCGCCCAGCAAAAACCAAAGACGCTGACCTAAATCACCATACTTACTCTTGCCTGCACCCTTAGCCACTGCGCTCACGTACTAGCCTTACTCGGCGATGCTGCCGCCAGCGGCTTCAATCGCTGCGCGTGCACCTTTGGTTACCAGCAACCCCTGCAGCTTCACTGCACGGGAAATTTCACCGCACAGGATGACTTTCGCAGTCAATGCGCCAGCATGAATAACGCCCGCCTGCTTGAGCGCCAGCAGATCAACGCTGTCCACCGGCAGTTTTTGCAGATCAGACAATCGAACTTGCGCCGTATCATCGCGCGTCAGCGAGACAAAGCCGCGCTTCGGCAAACGGCGTTGCAGCGGCATTTGGCCGCCCTCGAAACCGACCTTATGGAAACCGCCAGCACGGGATTTCTGCCCCTTGTGACCGCGACCGCAGGTCTTGCCCAAACCAGAACCGATGCCGCGACCAACGCGGCGCTTGGAATGCTTGGCACCTTGTGCAGGCTGAATATTATTGAGTTGCATTTGTTATGCCTCGCACTTAACCATATAAAACACTTTGTTGATCATGCCGCGCACACAAGGAGTGTCTTCCAGTTGCACGGTATGATTGATACGACGCAGTCCCAAACCGCGAATCGTGTCGCGATGTGATTGCTTGGTGCCGATCAGGCTTTTGATCTGCGTCACTTTTAAAGTCTTGTTTTTTGCTTGCGTCATGGCTTACCCCAGAATCTCGTCAACATTCTTGCCGCGCTTGGCGGCAATTTCCGATGGAGAATTCAATGCTTTCAGGCCGTTCAGTGTGGCGCGCACTACGTTGTATGGATTGCTGGAACCGATACATTTGGCCAACACATCGCGCACTCCGACCGCCTCAAACACTGCGCGCATCGCGCCACCGGCGATAATGCCGGTACCTTCGGATGCCGGCTGCATCAACACCTTGGCTGCGCCATGTTTACCGATCACGGTATGGTGCAACGTGCCATTCCTCAGGCTTATCTTGACCAGATTGCGGCGCGCTTCATCCATCGCCTTTTGCACGGCGACCGGGACTTCCTTGGATTTTCCTTTACCCATCGCCACGCGACCATCGCCATCACCGACCACGGTCAGTGCAGCGAAACCCATGATGCGACCACCCTTTACCACCTTGGTGACACGGTTCACGGAGATCATTTTCTCGATCAGACCGTCATCGCGCTCTTCTTGCTGATGCATTTTTCCTTGCGGCTTAGCCATCGCTCAACTCCAATTAGAACTGCAAACCATGTTCGCGCGCGGCTTCAGCCAACGCCTTGACACGGCCATGATACCGGTTACCAGAACGGTCGAACGCCACCTGGGTAATGCCCGCGCTCTTCGCTTTTTCGGCGATGCGCTTGCCCACCACAGCCGCAGCGGCCTTGTTCCCGCCATTCGCTAAATCCTTGCGAACCTCTGCTTCGTTACTGGACGCACTGGCCAGCACTTTGCTGCCGCAAGCAGAAATCACCTGGGCATAGATGTGCAAATTGGTACGGTGAATAGCCAGACGTATTGTCTTTTTTTCAGCAATGCGGGCACGGGTTTTGCGTGCTCTGCGCTGACGCGCTTCTTTTTTGATCAACATATTGGCCTCAATTATTTCTGCCTTAAATTACTTCTTTTTGGTTTCTTTCAGGATCACCACTTCATCGCTGTAGCGCACACCCTTGCCCTTGTACGGCTCAGGTTCGCGGAAGGCGCGAATTTCAGCGGCAACTTGTCCGACACGCTGCTTGTCGGCGCCTTTTAACAGGATTTCAGTTTGCGTCGGTGTTTCGACCTTGATACCGGCAGGCATCTTGTAGGTAACTGGATGAGAAAACCCCAGGGTCAGGTTCAGCGTATCACCGGCGGCCTGCGCACGATAACCCACGCCAACCAGGCTCAGCTTACGCTCAAAACCCTTGCTCACACCCTGCACCATGTTAGCCAGCAATGCGCGGATCGTACCGGACATCGCGTTGGCTTGAGTGGAGTCGTTCTGCGCCTTGCACAACAGGCTGTCGCCCTCGCGCTCCACGCTCACATCACCCGGCAAGACTTGCTTAAGGGTACCCATCGGCCCCTTCATCGAAATTTCACCTGCGCCCTGCACGACTTCAACACCGCCAGGCACAACAACAGGATTCTTGGCAACTCTAGACATGATTACCTCACTACGCGACTACGCACAGCACTTCACCGCCAATACCATTGGCGCGCGCTTTGCGGTCGGTCATCAAACCTTTGGATGTAGACACAATGGCGATACCCAAACCATTCATCACCTTGGGAATATCATCGGAACCCTTGTATATACGCAGTCCCGGACGGCTGATACGCTGGATCTTTTCGATCACCGGACGTCCGCTGTAATACTTCAGGCCGATTTCCAACGTGGCTTTGCCGCCATCACCCTTGACGACACTGAAGCCATCCACATAACCTTCGTCTTTCAAGACTTCTGCAATCGCCACCTTCAGCTTCGAAGAAGGCATTGCCACCTTGGTTTTTTCCGCCATCTGCGCATTGCGAATACGCGTCAACATGTCGGAGATCGGATCACTCATACTCATATATTTCTCCTACCAGCTGGCCTTAACGATACCGGGAATTTCACCGCGCATCGCGAATTCACGCACTTTAATACGCCCCAAACCAAACTTCCTGAAAGTACCGCGCGGACGACCTGTCAATGCGCAGCGGTTGCGCAAGCGAACCGGACTGGCGTTGCGCGGCAAGGCTTGCAGCTTTAGCCGCGCAGCAGCACGCTCTTCCTCGCTGAGCTTCATGTTGGAGATCGCTGCCAACAATTCCGCACGTTTGGCCGCAAATTTTTTTACGGTATCACGACGTTTTTGCTCGCGGTTAATTACTGCCATCTTAGCCATTAGTATTCCCTCATTTCTTTAATGGGAGTTTGAATGCCAACAGCAGAGCCTTGGCTTCTTCGTCAGTCTTCGCGGAGGTGGTGATGGTAATGTTCATACCACGCAACGCATCAATTTTTTCATACTCGATTTCCGGAAAAATGATTTGCTCTTTAACGCCCATGTTGTAGTTGCCGCGGCCATCAAAAGATTTACCGGAAATACCACGAAAATCGCGAATACGCGGAATCGCGACCGAAATCAGGCGATCCAGAAACTCATACATGCGCAACTTGCGCAGCGTTACCTTGCAACCAACCGGATAGCCTTCACGAATCTTGAAACCGGCAATGGACTTCTTGGACATTGTGACTACCGGCTTTTGGCCAGCAATCTTTTGCATATCGCCAACCGCAAATTCCATCACCTTCTTGTCTGCCACCGCCTCACCAACCCCCATGTTCAGGGTGATTTTCTCGATGCGCGGCACTTCCATGATGGATTTATAGCCAAACTGCTTCATCAGGTCCTTTGCGACCTTGTCTTTGTAAAACTCATACAAACGAGCCATGCTCTATACCCCTTAAGCGTCAATCATTTCGCCGCTGGACTTGAACACACGAACCTTGCGTCCATCTTCCAGCGTTTTGATACCGACTCGATCGCCCTTCTTGGCGGCCGTATTGTAGATCGCCACATTCGAAATATGAATCGGCGATTCTTTCTCTACTATCCCGCCAGTCAACCCCTTTGTCGGGTTAGGCTTCTGGTGTTTCTTGACTCTATTGATGCCGCCAACCAACAGGTGATCACCCAGGACTTGCAGCACATTGCCGCGATTACCTTTGTCTTTACCTGCGATTACGATAACGTCATCGTTTTTCTTGATCTTGCGCATGATTTTCCTCGACTCGATCTATTTCCGTTTACAGCACTTCAGGTGCCAGCGAAACGATCTTCATGAACTTTTCGGTACGCAACTCGCGTGTCACCGGCCCGAAGATACGTGTGCCGATGGGCTCCAGCTTAGCATTGAGCAAAACCGCAGCATTACCATCAAATTTAATCAGTGAGCCATCCGAGCGACGCACGCCTTTGGCAGTGCGCACCACTACGGCGTTATACACCTCACCTTTTTTTACGCGACCACGCGGAGCTGCATCTCTGATGCTAACCTTGATGACATCACCAACGGAAGCATAACGACGCTTGGAACCGCCCAACACCTTGATGCACATCACGGAGCGCGCACCAGTATTGTCAGCCACATCTAAAACAGACTGCATTTGTATCATTATTTAATCTCCAACTTTTTCCGCTAACGGCGGCCAGTTTTGGAACCCGTTCGGGTTAGGTCGCCGCTAACGGCGATGAAACGAAGCCGCGTATTATATTCGAATTTTGGAAAGACGCAAGCAGAAACTACAATTAATTTGCGGCCGCCCTTTCAAGCAACTTGGCAACACGCCAACTCTTCGTTTTGGCAAGCGGCCGGCACTCTTCGATCATTACCGCATCACCGGTATGGAACTCATTGGCCTCATCGTGCGCGTGATATTTTTTGGAAACGCGAATGATTTTGCCCAACAGAGGGTGCTTCACTTTACGTTCGACCAAAACCGTTACGGTCTTGTCCATCTTGTCGCTTACCACAGTACCTGTCAGAGTACGTTTCAGCTTGGAATCGCTTATTACTTTGGAATCGCTCATCACTGGGCACCCTTCTCTTTCAATACGGTCTTTACGCGGGCAATGTCGCGGCGCACTTTGCGCAACTCGCTGGTATTGGTCATTTGCTGCGTCGCAACTTGCATACGCAGGCCAAATTGTGCTTTGGTCAGTGACAGCGTTTCTTGTTGCAAATCCGCCGCAGACTTGGCTCTCAATTCACTCGCCTTCATGTTATGCACCTACCTGTCTAATTACGAATGTGGTCGCAATCGGCAACTTTGCAGATGCCAAACGGAATGCTTCGCGCGCCAATGTTTCATTCACGCCGTCCATTTCGTACAACATCTTGCCTGGTTGAATCTCGGCAACGTAAAACTCTGGATTACCCTTACCATTACCCATGCGCACTTCGGCCGGTTTTTTGGAAATTGGCTTGTCCGGGAAAATACGAATCCAGATACGACCACCCCGTTTAATGTGGCGGGTCATCGCACGGCGTGCGGCTTCAATTTGACGCGCAGTCAGGCGACCGCGTGCGACCGCCTTCAGACCAAACTCACCGAAACTGACCTTGTTGCCACGGGTGGCGATGCCGGTATTACGACCCTTTTGTTCCTTGCGGTATTTTCTTCTAGCTGGCTGTAGCATGCTTTGCTCCCGACTTTCTTACTTTCTTTTCCGGCTCAGTGGCGACTGGCACAGCAACTTCCTGACCCATTTCGCCTTTGAACACCCAAACCTTCACGCCGATGATGCCATAGGTAGTCTTCGCTTCGGAAGTACCATAGTCAATATCGGCACGCAGAGTATGCAATGGCACACGTCCTTCGCGATACCACTCGGTACGCGCGATTTCAATACCGTTCAAACGGCCGGCACTCATAATCTTGATGCCTTGTGCGCCCAGACGCATCGCATTTTGCATCGCACGTTTCATCGCGCGGCGGAACATAATGCGCTTTTCCAGTTGCGCGGTGATGCTGTCGGCGATCAATTGCGCATCGATTTCCGGCTTGCGCACTTCTTCAATAGCCACATCGACAGATTGCAGCCCCATGCGCTTGCGTAATTCGGCGCGCAACGCTTCGATATCCTCGCCTTTTTTTCCTATCACCATGCCGGGACGCGCAGTGTAAATAGTCACTTTGGCGTTCTTGGCCGGACGCTCTATGATTACCTTGGAAACGCCGGCAGAAGCCAGTTTCTTTTTCAGGAAAGCGCGAACTTCAATATCCTTGAGCAGCAAGTCAGCAAAATTCTTGCTGTTTGCGAACCACTTGGAATCCCAGTTTTTACGAACGCACAACCGGAAGCCGGTTGGATGAATTTTTTGTCCCATAATTTACCCCTAGCTCCCGACGCTGACCGTAATGTGGCAGGTCTGCTTTTCAATTTTGTTGCCACGACCCTTAGCGCGCGCCATGAAACGCTTTAGCGATGCCGCCTTATCAATGTAAATGGTTTTCACCTTTAACTCATCGATATCCGCGCCATCGTTATGCTCGGCATTCGCAATTGCGGATTCCAAAGCCTTCTTGATGATCCCCGCACCTTTTTTCGGGCTGAAAGCCAGGATATTGAGCGCTTGCGCAACCGGCAAACCGCGAATCTGATCGGCAACCAAGCGGCCTTTCTGCGCGGAAAGATGAATATTTCTTGCAACTGCAATAGTCGTTGTCATCATGCCTCCCTATTTCTTGACTGCGGCTTTTTTATCAGCGGCATGTCCCTTGAAGGTGCGCGTCAGGGAAAACTCACCCAATTTGTGACCCACCATGTTTTCGGATACATACACCGGGATATGCTGCTTACCGTTGTGTACCGCAATTGTCAGACCGACGAATTCAGGCAGCACCGTGGAACGGCGCGACCAGGTTTTCACCGGGCGTTTATCGTTGGTCGCGCGCACTGTCTCAATCTTCTTGAGCAGGTGAGCGTCGACAAATGGACCTTTTTTAATAGAACGTGCCATGTTTATTACCCCTTAAACCTTGAAGCGACGGCGCACGATCATGCCGCTCGTGCGCTTGTTGCGACGTGTGCGGAAGCCCTTGGCTGGCACACCCCATGGACTGACCGGATGACGGCCGGCTGCAGTCTTACCTTCGCCGCCGCCATGCGGGTGATCGACCGGGTTCATTACCACACCGCGCACGGTCGGGCGAACACCGCGCCAACGCATCGCACCGGCCTTGCCGATGGATCGCAGACTGTGTTCAGAATTGCCCACCTCGCCCAAGGTCGCTTTGCAATCGATATGCACTTTGCGGATTTCGCCAGAGCGCAACCGCAATTGCGCGTAGCTGCCTTCGCGCGCCAACAGTTGCACGGAAGTACCTGCGGAACGCGCCAACTGCGCACCCTTGCCCGGCAACATTTCGATGCAATGAATAGTCGAGCCGACCGGGACATTGCGCAAAGGCAATGCATTACCCGGCTTGATTGGCGCTTCCGAACCGCTCACCAGGATCGCCCCGGCTGCAACGCCTTTAGGTGCGATAATATAACGACGCTCACCATCGGCGTAACACAACAAAGCCAAGTTAGCGCTACGGTTTGGATCATATTCAAGACGTTCGACAGTAGCAGGAATGCCATCTTTATCACGCTTGAAGTCCACCAGGCGGTAATGCTGCTTATGGCCGCCGCCCATATGGCGGGTCGTGATATGCCCATTATTGTTTCGGCCTGCAGTCCTGGTTTGCTTCTCCAGCAGCGCGGCGACCGGCTTGCCTTTATGCAGGTCTGGATTGACAACGCGCACTACCGCACGCTGCCCCGGAGTTGTCGGTTTTAATTTAATCAATGCCATGATAATTACCCTTGCTCACTTGGAGCAAAATTGATTTCCTGACCGGAAGCCAAGCAGACATAAGCCTTTTTCCAGTTGTTGCGACGACCGGAAAAACGGCCGGCGCGTTTTACCTTGCCCTTGACGTTGGCCACTTGCACGCTATCCACGCTCACCTTGAACATCATTTCGACGGCAGCCTTGATTTCTGGCTTGGTCGCATCCGTTACAACGCGGAAAATCACCTGCTCATTTTTGTCGGCGACGTAAGTTGCCTTTTCGGAGATTTGCGGAGCGAGCAACACCTTCATCAAACGCTCTTGGCTGAATTGTTGGGTACTCATGCGAACATCTCCTCAATTTTAGCCACGGCATTACGCGTGACGACCACGTTCGGGAAACGCACCAAGCTGACCGGGTCGGCCTGATTGGCTTCCAGCACCAGCACGTTTGGCAAGTTGCGCGCAGACAGATACAGGTTTTCGTCAACGCTATCAGTAATGATCAATACGCGTCCGGAGTCCAGCCCCATCCCCTTGATCTTTTGCGCCAGCAGCTTGGTTTTGGGCGCGTCGACAGTCAAGCTGTCCACTACCACCAAACGGTTTTCGCTGACCAGCCTGGATAAAATTGCTGCCAATCCAGCGCGATACATTTTGCGATTTATCTTTTGGGTGTAATTTTCTTCGCCGGTATTCGGGAAAATCTTGCCGCCGCCACGCCACAACGGGCTGGACGCCATACCGGCGCGCGCACGGCCGGTGCCTTTTTGCGCAAATGGTTTGCGCGTGCTCTTGGCGATTTCGCTGCGGCCCTTTTGCTTGCTATTGCCGCCACGCGAATTGGCCATATAAGCGGTGACCAACTGGTGCACCAAATCTTCGTTGTATTCGCGGCCGAACAATTCATCGGATGCGCTCAGATTGGCAGTCGCCTGCCCCTTATCATTAATGACTTTAAGTTCCATCATGCACCTGCCTTCACTGCTGGACGCACGATAATGCTGCTGTTGGTGCAACCTGGAACGGCGCCTTTAACCAGCAACAATTGGCGCGCAACATCAACACGAACGATTTGTAGATTTTGAACGGTACGCTGCACATCACCGAGGTGACCGGTCATGCGTTTACCCGGGAACACGCGACCCGGATCTTGCGCCATACCGATAGAGCCCGGTACGTTATGCGATTTCGAGTTACCGTGCGATGCGCGGCCAGATTTGAAGTGGTGACGCTTGATGGTGCCGGCGTAGCCCTTGCCTTTGGAAGTACCCGTCACATCAACGAGTTGTCCAACCTGAAAAATCTCCACGCTGACTGTCGAGCCTGCTTGCAGGCCAGCCAGTTGTTCAGGGGACACGGTGAATTCTTTAAGTGCGCTCCCGGCTTCAACACCCGCTTTGGCGTAATGCCCAGCGGCAGCCTTAACGACACGTCCTGGACGGCGTGTGCCGTGTGCCAATTGCACAGCGGTATAGCCATCGGTATCAACAGATTTAACCTGAGTGACACGATTATTTGACACTTCCAGCACTGTCACCGGCAACGAAGAACCGTCTTCGGTAAACACGCGGGTCATGCCAATCTTGCGACCGACAAGTCCTAAGCTCATTTTAATTTCCTCTTGTTAAGGGGGTGACTACAATTGGTCAACCGATTTTTTGCTGCTTTTTGCTGCTTTGGTGCAATAACTTGCAATAACTACTGCAATTTGATCTCGACATCCACACCAGCCGGCAGGTCCAGCTTCATCAACGCGTCTACCGTCTTGTCGGTAGGGTCAACAATATCCATCAAACGCAAATGGGTGCGAATTTCAAACTGATCACGCGAAGTCTTGTTGACGTGCGGGGAGCGCAACACGTCGAAGCGCTCGATCTTGGTTGGCAATGGCACCGGGCCGTTTACCACCGCGCCGGTACGCTTGGCAGTCTCAACAATCTGCGCTGCCGACTGGTCGATCAAGCG
>JACPEI010000063.1 GCA_016183575.1 Nitrosomonadales bacterium
CGCTGCCATGCCTTCCAGGGTTATCTGTTCAGCAAGCCGGTGCCCGTAGAGGGATTTGAAGCGTTGTTGAAGCGATAATGAAGGAGGGGGTCGCAAAACCTATCCATTTGGGGGATTCATTCAAAACGGCCAGCCTTGCCGGAGGCCATATATCCAAATTTTATTCGCTCATTTCGTGACGTTTTGTTTCATTGACCGTTCTTTCGTTCGCAGGTAGGATTGCGCACTTTAATGCTTGGCGGGTTAATTACAATGCGTCGCAAATTGGTTGCCGGAAACTGGAAGATGCACGGCACGCTGGTTCAAAACGCCGAGTTGCTGGATGCCGTGCATAGCGGAATGGAACAAATCCGGAATGTCGATTGTGCGGTTTGCGTGCCATTCCCTTATTTATTTCAGGCGCAACAGAAACTGTCCGGCAGCGCAGTGAAATGGGGCGCGCAGGATGTGCATCAGTTGGAGAAGGGCGCCTATACCGGCGAGGTATCCGCCGCGATGTTGCGCGATTTCGGCTGTAGCTATGCCATCGTCGGGCACTCGGAGCGGCGCGCTTACTACAACGAGAGCAGCCGTCTGGTGGCCGAGAAATTTCTGGCCGCGCAGCAGGCGGGGATTACGCCTATCCTGTGCGTGGGCGAGACGCTGGAGCAGCGCGAAAGCGGCATTACCGAGAGCGTGGTTGCCGGGCAACTGGATGAACTGATCCAGTTGGGCGGGGCGCAGGCGTTGCATAATGCGGTGGTAGCTTATGAACCGGTATGGGCAATCGGCACCGGCAAAACCGCCACTGCGGTGCAGGCGCAGGCGATGCATACGTTCATCCGCCAGCGTGTCGCATCCCACGATAGTCAAATCGCGGCGGAGTTGTGTATACTCTACGGCGGTAGCGTAAAGGCGAATAACGCGGCAGAGCTGTTTGCGATGCCGGATATCGATGGCGGGTTAATCGGTGGTGCTTCCCTGGTGGCTGATGAATTTCTGGCGATCTGTCGTGCGGGTGCCCGGACATAAAGTTTTCGTCCCGGTCAGGCCTGTCCTGAGCCTGTCGAAGTGGTTTGATTTTGTTTTTGGTATAGTATTTTGGTATAGTATTTCGGTATAGTATGTTTTAGGAGTGGTGTGTGGAAACATTGGTTTGGGTATTGCATGTTTTGACGGCTGTGGTGCTGGTCGGTTTGGTGTTGATGCAGCATGGCAAGGGTGCCGACATGGGGGCGGCGTTCGGTACCGGTTCGGCCGGCAGCCTGTTTGGTTCCAGCGGCTCCGCGAATTTTCTTAGCCGCAGCACGGCGGTCGCTGCGACGCTGTTTTTTGTCACCAGTTTGGGGCTGACTTATATTTATTCCCATCCCGCGCAGCAGCAGGGGGTGATGGATAAAGTGAAGCCGGTCGCCGCTGAGGCGGCTGTGCCTGCGGCTACCCCTGCCGACGACTCGAAGTCCAGGGAGATTCCAAAATAATTTCCCTGTAGTACATTGCGGTTGTGGTGGAATTGGTAGACACGCTAGCTTGAGGGGCTAGTGCTCGCAAGAGCGTGGGAGTTCGAGTCTCCCCATCCGCACCAGAATATAAATATAAGCCGGCGCAAAAGCTTGCCGGCGCAACCAAATAATTAAAAAGTGATTCCGGGCAAACCAGCGAATCACAACAGATCAGGGGAGGAAACTCAATGTTGGAAAATTATTTTCCGGTGCTGCTGTTCATCTTTATTGGCATCGTGATGGGCGTGGCTCCTGTTGTGCTGGGCAAGCTGGTATCGCCTCATCGTCCCGATAGCAGAAAAAATTCTCCCTATGAATGCGGCTTTGAGGCTTTTGAAGATGCGCGCATGAAATTCGACGTGCGCTATTACCTCGTCGCCATCCTGTTCATCCTGTTCGATCTCGAAATCGCCTTTCTCTTCCCCTGGGCGATCGTGCTCAAGGAAATCGGCACCTTCGGTTTTGTTTCCATGATGA
>JACPEI010000071.1 GCA_016183575.1 Nitrosomonadales bacterium
AACCTGCTCGCTTTCAAGCTGCTCAGGCCGGGCGGCCTGCTCGCCACCTACTCCTGCTCCGGCGGCATCAGCGAAGACCTGTTCCAGAAGATCATCGCCGGTGCCGCACTCGATGCCGGCGTGGATGCACAGATCATCCATCACCTGCATGCCAGCGCTGACCATCCGGTGCTGCTCAGCTTTCCGGAGGGGACTTATTTGAAGGGGCTGGTGTTGCGGGTGGGGTTGTAGATGGGATGTAAGGTACTTGGGATTTAGTCAAAGAAAAAGGGCGGAAAATCCTGTTCCGAGCTTGTCGAAGGGTGTATCAGGACAAGTTTGAAATACATCAGTCAGCGCCGGAATCAACCCTAAAACCTCTTTTCATCCACGAAAAACACGAAAGTCACGAAATCAATCAATTGGTTATCATAGTGTGACGAGTCACCCGATAGGTGTAACTATTTATTGCGGCATCTATTTGAATATGTTCGTGTTTTTCATGTTTTTCGTGGACAACTGGGTTTTCTAGGATCAATGGCCACGCGGTTGTATGCGATCACGGCAGGCGAGGCGCATTCATGCTCCATGAAATTCATGACCCTGCCTGCATCCCCGCCCGGAATATTTTCGCGTTATTGCGCCCGCTTTGCTTGGCGTAATATATGGCGATGTCGGCATGTTTAACCAGTTGCTCCTCGTCGCCGCCGTGTTCGGGATAGACGACCACGCCGATGCTGCAGGAAATGCTCAGGCGATGACCGGCTAGTTCAAAGGCCTGACAAAGAGCATGGCAGATCTTTTCAGCAACCACCATTGCGTCCTGCTCCGTTTCAATAGTCGGCAGCTGCTTGCCAAGTCAATATTGTAATTGCGCAGAATAGGTTGCTCGCCCGGTGCTACTGCAAAGGGTCGACTGCAACAGAATGCAATGCGGACAGATGCCAATGGCGCTATTATGCGGCGTGTTTTTTTCCAGTCGGCCAGTTCGCCGCTGTTGCAGATGGTGTCGTCGGCTCTGCCGCTGACGCACGCGATCAATCTGGCGCGGCCGCTGTAAATGGCGTGATTCCGGCGCAGTTCCTGTGGCATGTTGCCGGGTTATGCGCTGCCGGGTTTTTATGTGTCACTGGTGTTGTTCCGCCGGCGGCTCTCTCAATGAGGTTTTTGTATGCTTTGGGTTAAGGCATTTCACATCATTTTCGTGGTGAGCTGGTTCGCCGGATTGTTCTATTTGCCGCGCATTTTCGTCAACCACGCGATGGCGGCCGAGCCTGCCGAAATCGCGCGGTTGAAGCTGATGGAGCACAAGCTGTACCGCTTCGTCACGCCGATTGCGTGGCTGGCCGTCGGTTTCGGCTTGTGGTTATGGCTGGGTTACGGCATCGGCGGCGGCTGGATGCACGCCAAACTGCTGCTGGTTTTGTTGTTGATCGCCTATCATTACTACTGCGGCTATCTGGTCAAGCAATTCGCCGCCGACCGCAACACGCGCAGCCATGTGTTCTACCGCTGGTTCAACGAAGTTCCCGTACTGATGCTGATTGCCATCGTCATCCTTGTCACCGTCAAGCCGTTCTAATTTATGCCCGATTTTTTCGCTCCCTGCCCGCGCGGCCTTGAAACCGTCTTACATGACGACCTTGTAACCCTCGGCGCACAGCACGTGCGCAGCGCCGAGGGCGGCGTGCATTTCTCCGGCGACTGGCCGCTGTGCTATCGCGCCAATCTGGAGAGCCGCATTGCCAGCCGTATCCTGTGGCGCGTCGCAGAAACGCAATATCGCAACGAGCAGGACATTTACCAGGCGGTGTTCGATCTGCAATGGCAGCGCTGGTTTGATGTCAGCCATACCATCCGCGTAAACACCACGGCGATTCGCTGTCCGTTGAAAAGCCTGGAATTCATCACGCTGAAAGTCAAGGATGCCGTCTGCGACCGCTTCCGTGCGCACTGCAACGAACGCCCCAGCGTGGACACGCTCACGCCGGATATGCGCATCCATGTGTTCATCGAAGACAGCAAGCTGATGCTGTATCTGGATACCTCCGGCGACGCGTTGTTCAAGCGCGGCGTGCGATCACACACCAATATCGCGCCGATCCGGGAAAATCTGGCGGCGGGCATTCTGCGCCTGGCCAAATGGCAGCCCGGCACGCCGCTGCTCGACCCGATGTGCGGCAGCGGCACGTTCCTGATCGAAGCCACGCAGATGGCGCTGAATATCCAGCCCGGCATTGCGCGCAGTTTTGCCTTCGAGAAGCTGAAAAATTTCGATGCCGCGAAATGGCAAGCAATGCGCGCACAGGCGATTGCCGCGCAACTGCCACCCAGGCTGCTGGAAATTTACGGCAGCGACCTGTACGGCGACGCGCTGAAGGCCTCATGGCGCAATCTGGATGAAGCGGGACTGGCGGAATGCGTGCAACTCAAGCAGGCCAATGTGCTGGAAATCTCGGCTCCGGCGGAACACGGAATACTGGTGGCGAACCTGCCCTACGGCGAGCGCATGGGCGAACTGGACGAACTGGCGGAGCTGTACCCGAAACTGGGCGATGCGCTGAAGAAAAAATTCGGCGGCTGGACGGCCTATCTGTTCACCGCCGACAAGGCGATTTTGAAGCTGATGCGCCTGTCCCCGTCCAGGCGCACCCCGCTGTTCAACGGCGCGATCGAATGCCGCTTGCTGGAATATAAAATCGTCGCGGGGAGCAACCGCAGCTAGCCGTGCATCGAGCAACGCAGTTATGCCGGACACCGTAATTCGTTGTGTCAGGTCATCTTGAGGTTTTCTGTCCCGCTCATCACATCCCGATCCGTGGAGCTCTTGCTTTGCAACTTGATGCGCAGGCGCAAGTCATTCACCGAGTCGGCGTTCTTCAGCGCTTCTTCATAAGAAATCGCACCGGATTCGTACAGGTCAAACAGCGCCTGGTCGAAAGTCTGCATGCCCAGTTCGCGCGACTTGGCCATCACTTCCTTGATGGCATTCACCTCACCCTTGAAAATCATGTCGGCGATCAATGGGGAGTTGAGCAAAATTTCGAATGCCGCTGCGCGCCCGACGCCCTCTTTTTTGGGAATCAGGCGTTGCGAAATAAGCGACTTGATGTTCAGCGACAAGTCCATCAGCAGCTGCTCGCGGCGTTCTTCCGGGAAGAAGTTGATGATGCGATCCAATGCCTGATTGGCGCTGTTGGCGTGCAGCGTGGCCATGCACAGGTGACCGGTCTCGGCGAAGGCCACGGCATATTCCATGGTTTCGCGGTCGCGGATTTCGCCGATCAGGATCACGTCCGGCGCCTGGCGCAGGGTATTCTTCAGCGCGTTGTGCCAGTTCTCGGTATCCACGCCGACCTCGCGGTGGGTGATGATGCAGTTGATATGCTCATGCACATATTCGACCGGATCCTCGATCGTGATGATATGCCCGTAGCTGTTCTTGTTGCGATGGCCGAGCATTGCCGCCAGCGTGGTGGATTTGCCCGAACCGGTGCCACCGACCAGAATCACCAGGCCGCGCCTGGTCATCACGATGTCTTTCCGAATCGGAGGCATGCCCATCTGGTCGAGGTCGGGAATCTTGGTGGTGATGGTGCGCATTACCATGCCGACATGCTGCTGCTGCATGAAAATGTTGACGCGGAAACGCCCGATGCCGGGCGGGCTGATCGCGAAGTTGCATTCATGGGTCGCTTCAAACTCGGCGGCCTGGCGGTCGTTCATGATGGCGCGCGCCAGTTCCTGGGTATGCACCGAGGTCAGCGCCTGGTTGGAAACCGGGGTCACCTTGCCGTCCACCTTAAACGCCGGCGGGAAGCCGGTCGTGATGAACAAGTCGGAGGCCTTCTTGCTGATCATGCCGCGCAGCAAGTTATGTATCAGCTCGGTAGCCTGTTCTCTTTCCATAATAAAACTCCTTATATTTGCAGGGGCACGAAAAACTTTTGTTCGGGCACCCGCACGGCGCGCCGTGCCCCTACGCTTAACCTTGGAACATGTCTTTGTTGGCTGCCTTGCTGCGTGCTTCAGCCTGGGTAATCATATTATTTTTGACCAGATTGGTCAGGCATTGATCGAGGGTCTGCATGCCCAGATTCTGGCCGGTTTGTATGGCCGAGTACATTTGCGGCACTTTGGCCTCGCGGATCAGATTGCGGATCGCCGGCGTACAAATCATGATTTCGTGTGCCGCCACCCGCCCCGCGCCGTCCTTGGTCTTGAGCAAGGCTTGCGAGATCACCGCGCGCAGCGATTCCGACAACATCGCGCGCACCATTTCTTTTTCGTCGGCGGGAAACACGTCGATGATACGGTCGATGGTCTTGGCCGCCGAGCTGGTGTGCAGCGTGCCGAACACCAGGTGGCCGGTTTCCGCCGCCGACATCGCCAGACGTATGGTTTCCAGATCGCGCATTTCGCCGACCAGAATGATGTCGGGATCCTCACGCAAGGCCGAGCGCAAGGCATTCTGGAAAGACAGCGTATCCCGCCCGACTTCGCGCTGGTTGATCAAACATTTCTTGCTCTCATGCACGAACTCGATCGGATCCTCCACCGTCAGGATATGCCCCAACTCGTGTTCATTGCGATGGTTGACCATCGCCGCCAGCGTGGTGGATTTGCCGGAGCCGGTTGGTCCGGTGACCAGTACCAGGCCGCGCGGATATTCTGAAATGGCTTCAAAACTCTTCGGTGCCTTGAGGTCTTCCAGTGACAAAATCTTGGAGGGAATAGTGCGCATTACTGCGGCCGCACCGCGATTCTGTATAAATGCATTCACGCGGAAACGCGCCAGCCCCGGAACCTCGAAGGAAAAATCGACCTCCTTGTTTTCCTCGTAGAATTTGCGCTGCTGATCGTTCATGATGTCGTACACCAGCGCATGCACTTCCTTGTGTTCCATCGCGGGCAGGTTGATGCGGCGCATGTCGCCGTGCACGCGTATCATCGGCGGCAGGCCGGCGGAAAGATGCAAGTCGGAGGCCTTGTTCTTGACGCCGAAGGCAAGCAGTTCGGTGATATCCATTATAATCTTCCTTGTTTGGCCGGTTTAAACCGGTTTGATTAAGACGGTCACAAGCCGCGCGAGATGGTCGGAAGCCGCGTGAAAAGGATAGGCAGCGCATGGGATTATGACAACAATTGCTTCCAACTTGCAAGCCGTGCGCGATGCGATGGCGGCAGCGGCCACCGAGGCAGGCCGCGCCCCGGACGACATCAGCCTGCTGGCGGTCAGCAAAACCTTCGCCCCCGAAGCGATACGCGAGGCATACCAGGCCGGGCAGACCCGCTTCGCCGAAAGCTACGTTCAGGAAGCCTTGCACAAAATTGCCGCGCTGCATGATTTGCCGCTTGAATGGCATTATATCGGCCCGATACAGAGCAACAAGACGCGCGCCATTGCGGAACACTTTGCCTGGGTGCATAGCGTGGACCGCTTGAAAATTGCCGAGCGGCTGTCCGGGCAACGCCCCGCGCATTTTCCGCCGTTGCAGGTATGCCTGCAGGTGAATATCAGCGGCGAGGCCAGCAAAAGCGGCGCGCCCCCCGGCGAAACGGCGCAACTGGCCATGGCAATTGCGCAACTGCCGCATCTCAGACTGCGCGGGCTGATGGCTGTCCCCGAGCCCGGCGACGATGTCGCCGCGCAGCGCGCGGCATTTGCGCGGTTGCGCAGGTTGTTCGAGCAGTTGAACCGCCAGGGCCTGCAACTGGATACTCTGTCGATGGGCATGTCGCATGACTTTGCCGCAGCCGTCGCCGAAGGCGCGACCATGGTGCGCATCGGCTCGGCGATATTCGTACAACGGGAATATCCGCAGGATGCATTATTCAAATAATCCGGTGGGCTGCGCCCACCATGTCGGGCGCAGCCCGACCTACATTTGGTTCCGGCTCGTCCGGCTTACGGTTTATGGAGAAACATAAATGAACATCTGTTTCATCGGCGGCGGCAACATGGCGACCGCGCTTATCGGCGGCCTGCTCGGCAAGGGGTTTGCCGCCGAACAGATCAGCGTAGTGGAAATCAACGCGGACAACCGCGCAAAGCTGCAGCATGATTTTGCGGTGCATGCGGTGGATAATCTTGCCGAGGGCGTGGCCGGCAGCCAGATCGTCATCTTTGCGGTGAAGCCGCAGCAATTGCGCGACGTGGCGCGGCAGCTCGTCCCGCTGCTCAACGGGCAACTGCTGATCTCCATTGCCGCCGGCATCCGCGCCGGTGATCTGGCGCGCTGGGCGAACAACCCGGCGGTGGTGCGCGCGATGCCCAACACTCCGGCGCTGATCCAGAGCGGCATGACGGGCCTGTACGCGTTGCCCGCGGTGAGCGCCGCACAGCGCGAACAGGCGCAAGGCATTCTGGCGGCGGTGGGCGAAACCCTGTGGCTGCAGGACGAAGTGATGCTGGACGCCGTCACGGCAATTTCCGGCAGCGGCCCGGCCTATGTGTTTTATTTTATCGAGGCGCTGCAGCAGGCGGCGCGCGAATTGGGACTCAATGATGCAGATGCGCGCCGCCTGAGCCTGGCGACATTTCTCGGCGCCAGCCAGTTGGCCGCCGGCAGCGATGAGGATGTGAGCGTGCTGCGCGCGCGCGTCACCTCAAAAAACGGCACCACCGAACGCGCCCTGTTGAGCCTGGGCGCCAACCGGGTCGCAGAACATATCGCGCAGGCCGCCCATGCCGCCGCCGAGCGCGCGCGCGAAATGGGCGATGAACTGGGAACGCAGCCATGATGAACGAAGCCCTGCTGTTCCTGCTCGACATCCTGCTGCAGCCGTTCGCGGCGATCCTGCTGCTGCGCTTCCATTTGCAGTGGCTGCGCGCGCCGCTGCGCAACCCGATCGGCGAATTCATCATGGTGCTCACCGATTTTCTGGTGTTGCGCGCGCGCCGTTTCATTCCTGCCGTGCGCGGTCTGGACAGCGCGACGCTGCTGCTCGCGCTGCTGGTCGAAATGCTTTACCTGGCCGGAGCCCTATGGGCGCAGGGCTACCCGTTGCACGGTTTCCCGCTGCCGGGACTGTTACTCCTGGCGCTGGTCAAGCTGCTCAAAATCAGCCTGTACCTGCTGATGGCTGCCGTGTTCGCGCAGGCGATTCTGTCCTGGGTAAGCCCCTACACGCCGGTTGCGCCGCTGCTGGCAACCGTGACCCAACGTTTCCTGCAGCCCTTGCGCCGCATCGTGCCGCTGCTGGGCAGCGTGGATTTATCGCCGCTGCTGCTGTTCATCATCTGCCAGCTCATCGTGATCGTGCCGATCGGCGCGCTGGAACGCATCGCGGCCGGGATCCTGTAAATGGCCGGGTGGTATCGCCGCAGCGGGGATGTCATCACCCTGACCCTGCATGTGCAGCCCGGCGCAAAGCGCAGCGAAATCTCCGGTTTGCACGGCGAAGCGCTCAAGCTACGGCTGGCCGCGCCACCCGTCGAAGGCCGCGCCAACGAGGCCTTGTTGAAACTCATCGCGGAATTGTTCGGCGTGCCGCTGCGCCAGGTGGAGCTCAGGCAGGGCGGGCAGTCGCGCCACAAGGTGGTGGCGGTCACCGGCAGCACCATCGACCCGGAAGGTTTGCTGAAACCGGTTTGCCCCATGTCTCTTTCAAAACAGAAATAATCTTGTAGGGCGCATTCCATGCACCCTACGATATTTCGCTATTGTTGGAAAATGGAAATAGGCCTTCAAATTTTCAGGCGCTCGACAACCCGGCCATGCCTGAGATGCTCCTCGATAATCTCGTCGAGGTCTTTTTCATCCATGTAGGTGTACCAGGTGCCCTCGGGATACACCACGATGACCGGCCCCTCGTCGCAGCGGTTCATGCAGCCGGCGGTATTGATGCGGATGTTGTTCTGGAGACTGGAAATGCCGAGTTCGGCAACCCTGTTTTTCATGTACTCGCGCGCTTTGGGCGCGCCGCGCTTGGCACAGCAGTCGCCACCGTCCGCGCGTTCATTGGTGCAGAAAAAAACATGCTTGTCGTAAAAACTCATTGTGTGCTCCCTTAGATTGAAATAATCCGTTGCATAACGCAGAGTGTTTCAAGTCCGCCTCTGCCTCACAAATTCATACTCGCCTGATGCGCCACAGGTGGAAAATCAACAGCAGTGGAAAAACCAGAGCGATAGTCTGCGCCAGGCCATTGTAATTGAGCAAATGCCCGTAATGCCAGTGATAGATCGACATCGCGGCGGCGGGCGTATTGTCGCCGAACACGAAATTCACCACGGCGAAATAGGCCAGCGCCACCGCCGCGCCGGAGATCATTGCCACGCGGCGCGGCAACGACAGCGCCGCGAACAGCAGCGCCATCCCGAGCAGCATCCCCAGCACCGCCTCGCTGTTGATCCACAGCAGCAATGCCCAGGACTTCAGCAGCACCGCAGCCGTGACAAATTTCACCAGTGCCACCATGCTCAATATCACCGGCAACGCGATGGCGGCATTGCGCGGTTTACGCAACAGGGTCAGCAGCAGCGTGCCGAGCATCAACAGATTCAGCGTGACGGCACCGCTTTCCCACCAATCGAACGGTGCGGGCGGCAGCGCGACAAACGGCTGGCGCTCCACCTCGCTGATGAACACATTGCCCAGCATCGGCAAGGACGGATTGACCTGCCCGAACATCCACAGCACCAGCAAGGCCAGGCCGAAATCCATCTCATGGCCCTGATGAAACAAGCCGCTGCGCCAATGCGTCAGGCGGGAAAACAACCAGGTCCATGAAGCCACGCTCACCGCCAGCAGCGCACCAATCAGCGTGCCCACACTGTTGGACAGCAAATCCATATTCGAACTGATGCGTGCGGGCAAATACATCTGCAGATATTCCATGCCCGCCGACAGCGACACCCCCAGACACAGGCCGAGGACCACGCTGGCCGCCGCGCCGAAACGCGCGTGCAACGCCAGCCCGGCCAGCAGCCCGAACGGCAGATAGGACAACAGATTGATGACCGCATCGAATGCGGTATAGGTGAGCAGCAAAGGCGCGGCAAGCACCTCGGAAAAATCCAGACCCTGCTCGCGCCAGCCAGTGAAGGGCGACAGGCTGGCATACACAATAAACAGCGCATAGCCGATTGCCAGCCAGGTGCGCAGCCGCGCGCGGGTCTCGGTGACGAACAGTTCCTTCATGCGCCGAATTACAGCCTGTCCAGCGGACTGACCACGCCGCTCGGTCGAAAAGCGGTTTCTTCCACTTGCATTGTCCTGCCTCTCGATTGAACTGTTGCCGTATTGATCCGGCTTTCGCCAGAGCTACAAAACATTGATGTCGAGCCGGATTATACGGTGACCGATGCCTAATGGCGCGGCAGAATAGCTATGAAACTTGCGCGCGCAGGGGGCGGGGGCAGCAACAAAAACCTTTTATTTGCAGCACCTCGGCCGGGATATATAGGCCTTTCGGCATATACACTTTTCCCGGATTTTATGCTCCAATGTTTCTCATGCGAAGCAAAGCGCTTTATGAGTTTCGCAAGGGAATCGTGGTCTGTCCCCTATTATTCCACTCAATTGGGAGGAAACGGTGGATTTTATTCTCAGAGTAGTCGCAATAATCGCACTGGCTTCTATTGGGTGGTTTGTACTATCCAAGATCGATCCGCCGGGCGATAAGGCGATGAAGACAAATATCATAACAATCGTAGTGTTGCTGCTTGTCGGCGCAGTGCTTTTGTTTATTAAATCGTTTACGGGTTAATCCATGGAAGTTGAGCAAGAAAGAATAGGGGGCACGGATTCTCTCTATGGTTCTGTCCCTGAATTTGAGCGGGGCGCGCCAAAATCGGCGCGCTCCTCAATTTGAACATTAGAGCCAAAGGAGTGATGACAAATGGTTGGATTTTTTCAAAAGCAAAAATCTTTGGGGTGGTTAGAGCTTATGCAGATCATATGGCACGTTTTTAGAAAATTCTGCCTCGTTATTTTTGGCGCCTCACTACTTGGTTATCCATTGGTCTCTATTGCCGGACTCGAAGGTTCGGAACGTCGCTCTGTCTCACAATCGACATATAAGTCATGCTTGGCATCAGCAGCCCAATCCTCTCCTCAGTCAGGAATTTCTGAGCGTAAGAGATGGTGCGAATGCTACACTGGGCAAGTCGTGGATAACGTAACACCTGATGACATAAAGAGTTTTTCAACCAGTAGCGCCGCCCCTACTCCTCGAATGCTTAAGGTCGCAAATGATGCGGTGGATTACTGTCGAAGAAAGCTCTATTGAATTAGCTTAACGGGAGAAAAATAGACGTCGTAATGAGAGTTGTTGCGATCATCAAACGATGCCCAACTAGGCGCAAAAGCGCGCAGCCCCTCACTTTTACGTTGGGCATCAAGGAGTATATGGCATGGCTGAATACGACATAGCATTTGGTGAAAAACTCGCAGCTGTTGCCAGCTTCGTCGTTACAGATGGACTCAACAACCTTGATGCGTGTTAAATAGGGGACAGACCACGGTTTTCCTTTGCCACATTTGGAGAGCGGCGTGTTTCTTCAGCGTGATTTGCGGCACAGAATATATAGGGGACGTTGGGCATCTAAAATCTGAGTATCCTCCGCATTGACTCTAGTTAGCATATTTGCTAACCTTCAAACATGACATATTCCATCGAATACTTTCATGCAAAAGTACAAGCCACTGTCGAGGCTTGGCCTGTGGATGTTGTCGCGGACTACGCAAGAATTGTCGAACTTCTTATTGAGCATGGCCCGAACTTGCGTTTGCCCCACTCGCGCGCCTTTGGTGGCGGATTGTTCGAGTTACGCCCGCGCGGCAAATCGGGCATTGGAAGAGCATTCTACTGTTTTCTTGTCGGGCAGCGCGTGGTGATACTGCACGCTTTCATTAAAAAATCACAGGAAACACCCGCGCAGGAAACCAAGCTTGCTCGCAAGCGAATGAAGGAGATACAAAATGACTGATCTTAAATACGACCCTGTGCCGCACAATCAAAAAGATTTTCTTGAAAAGGCATCGAAACGCCGTGGTTTTCGCGACGCCTATGATGCACTTGAAACCGAGTATGCACTCGCGCACGAAATGTTGTCCGCACGCACACGCGCGGGACTTACTCAAGAAGCTGTGGCTGATCGCATGGGCACCACCAAGAGTGCTGTATCAAGGCTTGAAGGCGCGGGAAAGCATGCGCCTTCCATGGCATCGCTCAAGAGATATGCCGATGCTGTAGGCTGTACGCTCAAAATTGAATTCATTCCACAACCGATGAAGCGACGTGCCGCAGCCCAACCCAGTGTTCGAGCGGACGCGCCAAAAACGGCGCGCCGCTCAACTTAACGTTGGGCGTCAGTGATGCGGTTCGCCTGCCAATATTCCGTCAATCTCTCCGTGTTGCGTTTCTGGTGCAAGTCGAAGAATGTTCACCCTGAAGATCAAGCGCAGGCGCTCGATTTCAAGAAACAACAGACCACGGTTTCTCTGGAAACAACAGGGGAGACCACGGTTTCTCTGTGGCTCATGCCTAACCCTGCATTCGAGAGGGACTGCGCAAAGATCGCAAGGGTCTTCCCCGACATCATTGGCGCTAAAGCACCTAATGCTGGCGTGAAAGCGCGCCGCCCCTTAGCCTGAACGTTAGGCGCTATAATTCGACCATGTCGCCGACAATTTTTCGTGAGGGTGGTTTTCGGTTCTTTTTCTTTTCGCGGGAAGAGCCGAGAATGCATGTGCATGTTAGCCATCCCGATGGGGAAGCCAAGTTTTGGCTGTCGCCGGAACTGGCGCTGGCAACAAGTACCGGGCTTTCGCCCAAACAGATCAAGGAAGCTCAACGTCTTGTCGTTGTTCACATGGAGGAAATAACCCATGCCTGGCACATCCACTTCCCAAGCTGAAATCACCCACGTTTCAAAACATGGCTTCTGGCTGTTGCTTGGCGACGAAGAATTGTTTTTGCCATTCGCTGAATTTCCGTGGTTTCGTGGCGCAACAATCGAGCAGTTATGCGAGGTCGAGTGGCCCGCTGAAAACCACCTTTTTTGGCCATCACTGGACATTGACTTGGCCGTTGAGTCCATACGCAACCCTTCCGCCTTTCCATTGCTAGCATCCGCAAGCCATGCCTAACCCTGCATTCGAGAGGGACTGCGCAAAGATCGCAAGGGTCTTCCCCGACATCATTGGCGCTAAAGCACCTAATGCTGGCGTGAAAGCGCGCAGCCTCTTAGTTCCATTACGTTAGGACACCGCCATGATCCACAATTTGCTCTTCTCTTCACGAACATTGCTGGCCGCCCTGTTGCTGTTATCCGGCATGACTTGCCATGCGGAGACTTCCACGATTTTAACCATCGCCCCCACCGAGCTTTCCCGAAGAATGAAAGAACCCAATCCCCCGGTCATTATTGATGTCCGCACACGCGATGAATATTCATCGGGGCGCATTGATAGCGCGTTGAACCTGCCTCACGATGAATTGGAGCGCAGGCTTGACGAAATACCGGGAAGCAAATCCAGCGAAATAGTCGTGTACTGTCGAAGCGGAAAGCGTGCCCGGATTGCGGAGAATCTGCTCGTCGAAAAAGGCTATACGAATATCAAGGATCTGGATGGGCATTGGCAAGGCTGGAACGTCCAGGCCAAGAGCCTATTTCAGTAGCTTTCAGGTTCGCATCAATTCCTCGATTTCCGCGACCGCTTTCGGCGCGGCTGAAGTCAGCACTTCGTTGCCTTGCGCGGTGATCACGACATCGTCTTCGATGCGGATGCCGATGTTCCACAGCGCCTGCGGCACATCATCGGCGGGGCGGATGTAGCAACCCGGCTCGACGGTGAATACCATGCCGGATTGAAGTTTGCGCCATTGGTCGCCGACCTTGTAATCGCCCGCGTCGTGCACGTCCATGCCCAGCCAATGGCCGGTGCGGTGCATGTAAAACTTCTTGTAGCTCTCGCTCTCCAGCACGCCGTCGACGCTGCCCTGGCATAGCTTGAGATCGATGAAGCCCTGCGCCAGCACGCGCAACGCGGCGTCATGCGGCGCGTCCCAGGTGTTGCCGGGGCGGGCGGCGGCAATCGCGGCGGCTTGCGCGGCCAGCACGATTTCATAGACCTCTTTTTGTGCGGCGCTGAACTTCCCGTTTACCGGCAAGGTGCGCGTGATGTCGGCCGCATAGCCTTCCACCTCGCAGCCGGCATCGATCAGCAGCAGGTCGCCGTCGTTGAGCCTGGCATGGTTATCGACATAATGCAGCACACAGGCATTCGCGCCGCCCGCGACGATGGACGGGTAGGCGGCGTGGCGCGCACCGTGGCGGCAAAATTCATGCAGCAGTTCCGCTTCGACCTGGTACTCGAACTGGCCGGGACGGGTGAACTGCATGGCGCGCCGGTGCGCCTGGGCGGAAATCGCTGCGGCGCGGCGCATGATGTCGAGTTCGACCGCATCCTTGAGCAGGCGCATCTCATGGAGCAGGGCGCGCACGTCGCGGATTTCGTCCGGCGCGCGGATGCCGCTGCGCACCCTGGCCTGCACGGCGGCGCGCAGTTTGAGCAGGCGCTGATCCCATGCCGCATCCGCGCCCAGCGGGCAGAACAGCACGGGCTGGTTGGCCATCAGCCCGGTCAGTTTTTCATCCAGTTGCGCAATGGGATAGGCGGCATCGAAGCCAAATTGTTGCTGTGCGGCCTCGGGGCCGACGCGATAGCCGTCCCAGATTTCGCGCTCGAGATTTTTTTCGCGGCAGAACAGGATGGCTTGCGGCGCGGCACCGGCGATCAGCACCAGCACCGCTTCCGGCTCGGCGAAGCCGGTGAGGTAATAGAAGCTGCTGTCATGGCGGTAGGCATAATGCGTGTCGCCGTTGCGCGCCACTTCCTCCGCGGTGGGGATGACCGCGATGCCGCGCTGCATCTGCTCGAGCAGGCGGGCGCGGCGTTGTGCGTAGATAGTCGGGTCCATAGTCATGGCGCATTGTGCGACGAACGGGGCGTTTTCCGCAATGAACAAACCTGGCTGTCGAGTTCGGCGAGGCGTTGCGGTGTGCCGACATCCACCCATAAGCCACGGTGATGTTCGCCGCTGACGCGGCCGAGGGCGATCTGCGCGCGCAGCAGCGGTGCGAGCGGCGCGATGCCGCCGTGCGGGATAGGGCTGAACAGCGAGGGCCGGTAGATGCCGATGCCGCTGAAAGTCATAAGGCCGGAGAGTAGGGAGTGGGAAGTGGGAAGTGGATAAATGCGGCCCCCGGATAAGGCGAAATCGCCGTTCGGGTGGTGGGGCGGATTGTCGACCAGCACCAGATGCGCCATGTCGCCGCTGGCTTGCAGCGCGGCGGCGCGCTCGGCCAGATGCGCGAAGTCGTAATCGCAGTAGATATCGCTGTTGATCACGGCGAAAGGCTCACCCTCTCCCCCAGCCCCTCCCCCGCTAGCGGGGGAGGGGAGTAAAAATGGCAGGGCATTGGCGATACCGCCCGCAGTTTCCAGCGCGCTGGCTTCTGGGGAATACTGGATATGCGCGCCGAACCGTCTGCCGTCGCCCAATGCGGCTTCGATCTGCGCGCCGAGGTGGGCGTGGTTGACGACCAGGTCGGTGATGCCGGCATGCACCAGGTTCTCGATATGCCAGACGATCAGCGGCTTGCCGCCAACTTCCAACAGCGGCTTGGGGATACGGTCGGTGAGCGGGCGCATGCGCTCGCCGCGACCGGCCGCTAGCAGCATGGCCATCATGGTTTTACGCCTTTCACGTTTTCCTTCCCCTCGATGGTAGGGGCGATTCATGATAACCAGCGACTTGGCTGGCGTTGTTTGCCTGCCTAGTCGAATGGCTAGTTGTTTCACCAATCGCCCGTACTGAGAGCATGCTCGGCATGCTCAAAAGGTGTACCCCACCTGATTGCCGGACGACTCCAGCTCGTCGAGCAGGTTCAGCAGCGGCTTGAGGTCGATATAGCGCGCGCAGGCGGTGCGCAAATACGCCATTACCAGCGGCAGGTCCTTCAGGTAGCCGTCCTTGCCGTCGCGGTGATACAGGCGCGCAAAAATGCCCAGCACCTTGAGATGGCGCTGCACGCCCATCCATTCGTAATCGCGATAAAACTCGGAAAAATCCTTGGCGACCGGCAGCCCGGCCTTGCGCGCCTTTTCCCAGTAACGGATCAGCCAGTCGATTATTTCTGCCTCTTCCCAGTGGATGTAGGCATCCTTGAACAGCGAGGCCAGATCGTAGGTAATCGGGCCATACACCGCGTCCTGAAAATCGAGGATGCCGGGCGAGGTCAGAAAATTGCTTTTCTCGTTTGCCTCCTCCCCCGCAAGCGGGGGAGGATTGAGGAGAGGGCGTTCGATATACATCAGGTTGCGCGAATGATAGTCGCGGTGCACATACACACGCGGCTGCGCAAGATTGTGGGCGATGATGCGCGCGAAGACTTCCTTCAGTTTGGCGTGCTGTTTATCGGTAAGCGTGATGTTGAGATGCTTCGCGATATACCACTCCGGGAACAGGCGCATCTCGCGCAGCAGCAGGGCCTCGTCGTAAGGGGGCAGTTCATTTTCGCGCGAGGCGAGCTGGATCTTGATCAGCGCATCGGTGGCCGCGCCGTACAGTTCATGCGCGGCAGTCCCTCCGCACAGCGCCTGCAAATAAGTAATATTGCCGAGGTCTGACAACAGCAGAAAGCCTTGTTCAAGGTCTTGCGCATATACATGCGGCACATGCACGCCAGCAGCCTCGAACAGTTGGGCGATATGCAGGAACGGGCGGCAATCCTCGTGCTGCGGCGGCGCATCCATCACGATCAGGCTGCGGTCGGCAAACGTGGCGCGGAAATAGCGACGGAAGCTGGCATCGGCTGAGGCCGGCGCAAGCGTAAAATTCTCGTTGGGAAACTGGCTGTGCAGCCATGTGGCAAGTTGTTGCTGGCGTTGCATATCGGGCTTTTCAAATAGCGTTAATGGTAGACTTGCGAAAGTTTACCACCTTACTATTGTCATGCGGTTCCGTCTCAAGCCCATCGCCTTCACTTTGCTCTGCACATTTGCGCACCCTGCCGGCGCGAATGCGGACTTGCTTGCGCTGCGCATGGACAAGACCTTCAGGGCGATGGCGGCGCCGACGCAGGAAACGCCCGCCTTCATAGAGGCAGATCACCTGTCGGGCAAGAAGGAAAGCCAGATCGAGGCGACGGGCAACGCGATATTGCGCAAGCGCGGGCAGTCCATACGCGCGGACCGCCTGCTGTATTTTCAGGAGACGCAGGATCTCGATGCGCAGGGCTCGGTGGTGCTGGAGCAGGACGGCAACACGATGAGCGGGCCGCATCTCAAGCTGAATCTTGACACCAGCATCGGCTTCATGGAGCAGCCGGTATTCTATCTCGTGGAAAATGACGGGCGCGGTTCGGCGGATATGCTGCATATTCACGACAAGCAGCATTACACGCTGGATAACGCAACCTACACCACCTGCCCGGCGGACAACCAGGACTGGCTACTGAATATGCACGGCCTGGAGATTGACCGCGACCGGCAGATCGGCACCGCTCACCACGCCTGGGTCGAATTCATGTGCTTGCCGATCCTGTATTCGCCGTGGATGGACTTTCCGCTCAACGATCAGCGCAAATCGGGTTTTTTGTCGCCGGTATTCGGCAACACCACCAATAGCGGCAGGGAATTCACCCTGCCCTATTACTGGAACATCGCACCGAACCGCGATGCGACCATTGCACCGCGCGTGATGACCAAGCGCGGGGTATTGCTCAACAATGAATTCCGCTATCTTGAACCCCGCTATAGCGGCGAACTGCAAGCGGACGTGCTGCCCAGCGATGCGCTGGCGAAGCGCAGCCGCACACATATTGCTCTGATACATAATCAAGCCATTGCAGGGGCATTGAATGGCTATGTCAATTTAAACAGCGTCTCGGATGATGCCTATTTTCGCGATTTGGGGAGCACGGTAAATGCCACCTCGCAGGCCAACCTGCTGCAAGAAGGAGTATTGAGTTATAGCGCGGGTTGGTGGAATGCGGCCGCGCGCGTGCAGCGTTACCAGACTTTGCAAGATCCGGCCGCGCCGATTGGGGCGCCTTACAAGCGTTTGCCGCAATTGACCGTCAATGCGCAACAGAATTATTCTGCCGCCAATGTGGCCTTCGCCGGCGAATTCGTGGATTTCGCCCACCCTGTTTCGGAGAATGCGCAGCGGCTGGTGCTGAATCCCAGCGTGAGCTATCCGCTGGTCAGCGACGCGGCGTTCTATCTCACCCCCAAAGTGGCGCTGCACAGCACCTATTACGCAATGGGGGCAAACAACACCCGGGCTTATTCCAGTTCATCGCGCACCTTGCCGCTTTACAGTGTCGATGGAGGCATCGCATTTGAGCGTGACTGGAACCTGTTTGGCAGCGGCTATCTGCATACGCTGGAACCGCGCGCTTTCTATGTATATGTGCCCTACAAAGATCAAAACCAGTTGCCCAATTTTGATACTGGGCAGGCTGGTTTCGATTTTACCCAGATGTTCTCCGAGAATCGCTTTTACGGGAATGATCGCGTTGGCGACGCCAATCACATTACGCTGGCCCTGACCTCGCGTTTGCTGGAACAGGACAATGGCACGGAGAGCTTGAAACTGATGATAGGCGAGCGTTTCAGTTTCAAAACGCCCCAGGTAAATTTTGTCACGCCCACAACGACGACCAACAAATCCGATATTTTGCTCGCGGCTTCGGGGCAAGTGACCAGAGCCTGGTCTTTTGACAGCGAGTTTCAGTATGACCCGAACCAGTCGCAAAGCCAGCGCTACAACATCGCCGCGCGTTATCGCCCGGAGCTGGGCAAGTCTCTCGACCTCGGTTACCGTTTCGCCCGCAATACCTTGCGCCAGATTGATCTTTCCGGGCAATGGCCGTTATCCAGCCGCTGGCACGCAATGGGACGTTTGAATTATTCCTTGCAGGACGGCAAAACCTTGGAGTCCATCGCCGGGCTTGAGTATAATCAAAGCTGCTGGGCGCTTCGGTTTGTAGCGCAACGCATTACTGTCGCGGCGCAGCAGGCCAATACGGGCATTTTCCTGCAGCTTGAGCTTAACTACTTCGTCAGTGTCGGTTTGGATCCCATTGCTGTCTTGAAGCAAAACGTGCCCAGCTATACAAAATTAAACGAGAAGCCCGCCAATAAACCCAGTTCAGTCTTGCGTTGAACAATGCAGAGGAATAATGATGTATAGAACGGCAGCCACCGCGCTGATTTGCTGCACCACATTCATTGCAGCGCTTCCCGCTTGCGCCGCCGAAGCCGCAATGGCGAAGCCCGCGCAGGCTGCACCCGCTATTGCCGAAGCGCATAAACCCGACCCGCAAAAACAGGTTGCGGTGATCGACTCCGTGGTTGCGGTGGTCAACGATGATGTGATCACCCGCCTGGAACTGGATGACCGGCTGCGCATGGTGGTGCGCCAGTTGCAGAAACAGGGCACGCCGCTGCCCGCGCCTGAGGTATTGGAAAGGCAAATACTCGAACGCATGATCAGCGATATGCTGCAGGCGCAATTCGCCAAGGAAAGCGGCGTGCGCGTGGACGATACGCAACTGGACCTGGCGATTACGCGCATCGCGCAGCAAAACAACTTCCCGTCACTGGCCGAGTTCCGCATCAAGTTGGAAGCGGACGGCGTGGATTTCAAGAAATTCCGCGAGGAAATACGCAGCGAAATCATCTCCACGCGTTTGCGCGAGCGCGAGGTGGAAAGCAAGCTGGTTATCAGCGATACCGAGGTGGACAGTTATCTGGCCAACAAGAAGAACATGGGCGGGGCGGAAGAGGAGTTCCATCTCGCGCATATTCTGGTGGTGGTGCCGGAACAGGCCAGCGCGGAAAAAATCCAGGCGGCGCGCGACAAGGCGGAGCAGGCGTTGAGCCAACTGCAGGGCGGCGCGGATTTTGCGCAAGTGGCGGCAGGCTACTCCGATGCCAAGGACGCGCTGAAGGGCGGCGATATCGGCTGGCGGCCAAGCGGCCGCCTGCCGCCGCTGTTTACCGGGGAACTGCAAAAACTGCAACCCGGGCAGACTACCGCCGTATTGCGCAGCCCGAACGGTTTTCACATCCTCAAACTGGTCGACAGGCGCAGCGGCAGCGCGCCGGTGGTCATCACGCAAACCCATGCGCGGCATATTCTGATCAAGACCAGCGAGATTGTTTCCGAAAACGAAGCCAAAAACCGCCTGATGGAAATCAAACGGCGCATAGAAGGCGGGGCGGATTTCGCCGAGCAGGCCAGACGCTTTTCCCAGGACGGCAGCGCGCAACAGGGCGGCGATCTGGATTGGCTGTCTCCCGGGCAGACCGTGCCGGAATTCGAGGAGGCGATGAACAAGCTGCAGCCCGGCATGATAGGTGCAGTGCAAACGCAATTCGGCTGGCACCTGATCCAGGTGCTGGAACGGAAGAATACCGATGTCAGCGAACAGCAGCAGCGCCAGCAGGCGCGCCTGGCCATCGGCACGTTCAAGTCCGACGAACAGTATCAGGACTGGCTGCGCCAATTGCGCGACCGCGCATTTGTCGAATACCGCCTCGAAGAAAAACAGTAAGCGGTGAACGCAGCGCCCTTTCCAGCTCCATTGGCGATCACCGCCGGTGAACCGGCGGGCATAGGCCCCGATTTATGCGTGCAGCTTGCCGTCACGCCGCCCGACATTCCGTTTGTAGTCATTGCCGATAAATATCTGTTGCAGCAGCGCGCCGCACAACTCGGCATCGCGCTGCAAGTGCGTGAGATGGTAAGTGGTAAGTGGGGAGTAGTGAGTGGAGATTCACGGGGTTTTTCCCACTCACCACTATCTACTCACCACTCCCTAAGGGTCATCCATATCCCGCTCGCCGCACCATGCCATGCCGGCATACTGAATAGCGCCAACAGCGGATATGTGCTGGCGACGCTGCGCCGCGCCGTGCAAGGATGCCAAAGTAACAAACAAGGGCACGGAGAATTTTCCGCCATGGTCACCGCGCCGGTGCATAAAGGCATCATCAACGACGCCGGGATACCGTTCACCGGCCATACCGAGTTCCTCGCCGGACAAACCCATACCGATCTGGTAGTGATGATGCTGGTGGGCGGCGGGATGCGCGTGGCGCTGGCCACCACCCATCTTCCGTTGAAGGATGTGCCTGCCGCAATTACCGCACCGCTGCTGGAAAACACGCTGCGTATCATCCGGCGCGATTTGCAATCCCGCTTCGGCATCGCGCAGCCGCGTATTCTGGTAGCCGGGTTGAACCCGCATGCGGGCGAAGGCGGCTATCTGGGGCGCGAGGAAATCGAGGTGATGATTCCACTGTTGGACAGGCTGCGCGCCGAGGGCTTCGATGTCAGCGCGCCGCTGCCTGCCGATACGTTGTTCACGCCGCAAAAACTCGCGCAATGCGACTGCGTGCTCGCGATGTATCACGATCAAGGGCTGCCGGTGCTCAAGCACGCCAGCTTCGGCCAGGGCGTGAACATCACGCTCGGCCTGCCGATCATCCGCACTTCGGTGGATCACGGCACGGCACTGGACTTGGCGGGAACCGGCAAGGCCGACAGCGGCAGCCTGCTCGAAGCGATCAGGGCAGCGGCGCAGATGGCGCAGAACGAGCGCAAGAATCGTGCATAAAGCCAAAAAAAGGTTTGGTCAGAATTTTCTGGTCGATGAGCAAATCATCGCCGATATCATCAGCGCGATTCGCCCGGAGCCAGCCGACAACATGGTCGAGATCGGCCCCGGTCTGGGCGCGCTGACCCGCCCGCTGCTGAAACGATTGAACCATCTGCATGTGGTGGAAATCGACCGCGACATCATCGCGCGACTGGAGCACGACTACCCGCAGCATAATCCGGAATCGAAATTGACCATCCATGCCGGGGACGCATTGGAGTTCGATTTCGCGACGCTGCCCGCCCCGCTGCGCATCGTCGGCAACCTGCCGTACAACATCTCCTCACCGCTGCTGTTCCACTTCGCCGCTTATGCCGAGCGCATCAAAGACATGCACTTCATGCTGCAAAACGAAGTGGTCGAGCGCATGGTCGCCGAGCACTCCACACCGGAATATGGGCGGCTGTCGGTGATGCTGCAATACCGCTTCCATATGGAAAAGCTGCTCGATGTGCCGCCGCAGTCTTTCCGCCCCGCGCCCAAGGTAAATTCCGCCATCGTGCGCATGATTCCGCTTCCCGCCGGTGAAATCAGGGTGCGCAACGAAAAACTGTTCGCCGCCGTTGTCGGCGCGGCATTCGGACAACGCCGCAAAACGCTGCGCAATACCCTGCGCAGTTATTTGAATGAGGCCGATTTTGCAAAGCTGGGTATTGACGCCCAACTGCGCGCGGAGAACCTGGCCGTGGCGGAATTTGCAAGCGTGGCGAATTATCTGGATAAGCCGGAACCAAACAAGTAGCCCGGATGCCTGTCCTGAGCAAAGTCAAAGGGAAACGCAGTGCAATCCCGGGGGGGAGTCGCTGCCCCGGATTCCGCTAAGCCTGTCCTGAGCCCGTCGAAGGGCTGCATCCGTGCTACCAATCTGCCATGCTAACAAACTGGGGATGGCAGTTCAGTCGATACCATACTGCTTCAGCCTCTTCCACAGCGTGGTGCGCGACATGCCGAGCTTTTCGGCGGCCGCCGCCTTGTTTCCCCCGGTTTCCTTTAACGCAAGCAGGAGAGTCTCCTTTTCCTGCCCTGGCTGCTGCGCAGGGGCGCGATAGTAACGTTGCACCAGCGCCGAGGCCGGTGCAGTGTCATCAGCCAGTAAAGTGGCAACCCGATGGCTGGTTTCCTGAATCTCCGGTGGCAGGTGGCGCGCCAGGATTGTCGTGCCGTCCACATGTACCATTGCATATTCCAGCGCATTTACCAGCTCCCTGACATTGCCCGGCCAGCTATAAGCGCCAAGCGCATCCAGCGCCTCGTTGGAAAGCTGGACGTCACGCCCCGGATGGCGGGTAAGCATATTGGCAAGCATGGAACTGACCAGCAGCGGAATATCCTCCTTGCGTTCGCGCAACGCGGGAACATGCAGCGGAAGCACCCGCAACCGGTAATAAAGATCCTCCCGGAATTCGCCGCGGCTCACCATGGCCGGCAGATCCCGGTGCGTTGCCGCAATAATCCTCACGTCCACCTTGCGCGTCTGATTTTCGCCGAGCCGTTCGATTTCGTGTTCCTGCAGGACGCGCAGCAGCTTCACCTGAACACTCAAAGGAACCTCGCCGATTTCGTCCAGCAGCAGCGTACCGCCGTGAGCCGCCTCGAAGCGGCCTTCACGGGCCGTGGCCGCGCCGGTAAATGCGCCGCGGGCGTGGCCGAACAATTCGCCTTCCAGCAGTTGTTCGGGAAAGGCGGCGCAGTGTACCCGCACGTAGGGCCCCTTGGCGCGGCTCGAATTTTCATGCAGCGCGCGCGCAACCAGTTCCTTGCCGCTGCCGCTCTCGCCGGCAAGAAGGATGCTGGCCTCGCTTGCCGCCGCCCGCAGGATTTGGCGGAACAAATCCCGCATTACCCCGCTGTGTCCTACCAAACCTCCCAGGCGCAGCCTGTCTCTGGCGGCTTCTTCCAACTGCATCTCATGGGTGCGATCGCGCAACACCACGGCGCAGTATGCCAGCCGTTCATCGGAGGGCAGCACCATCGCCCACATGCGCAAGGGCATCAGCATACCATCCGGGCGCTGCACGACAAGGTCTTGAACATTTTTCCCCTGAATTGCATTCTTCATGAGCGTGCAATGCCCCCCTTTATCACAACTCCGCGCACATGCCGTCCCCTTGAAAAGGCTGGGGCAGAGTTTATTCAGAATATTGTCGTGGCTCTGACCCAGCATGCGGCTGGCCGCTGCATTGATCGCCACAACGTGGCGCTGCTGGTCAAGAAAAAGAATCCCCTCCTCCAGATTGTCGAGAAACTGCCTCAATCCTGACAAAGTAATCATAATTGTCTACAACTCCATTAAAACGTTTACTGTGGACAACATGTTAACGTTTCTTTTTAACACCGTCAACCTGCGCCTCAAACACTCGCATATATAACCAATTGTTTTTCAATAAGCTAAATATATGGCACGGTTAATGCTTATATTATTACAACCGCCGAGAAACAGCATCTTTTCCTTCACGGGCGGAACCCCTTGGCTAGGACGGCAGGGCGCATTTAACCGAATCATAGACAAGGAGCTCTATCATGAAAACACATATCTTGGCAGGCATTATCATTTCTGGCGTCTTGGCGACTTCAGCCGCAGCAGCCGCACCGACCGCAATTTCACCCTTGGCTGATGAAATTTACTCTGGTATGAGTGCTGTCGCGATACAGAAGGATCAGCTAGCAAACCCGGCAGCTGAACGGCATTCGACGGCGGGTGGCGCAACGTGCAATTGGTATGAAGCGAAAAGTAAAGTGATCGATCAACTGCACGCCGCTTATCCCGGCAGCGAGGATCGCTTTGGTGAAAAAGACTACCTCGCCGCAGCGAACCAGAATTTTATGTGCTAATAAACCTTACGCAGATATTTTCTGCATTTTGCAGGTAGCGCAAGCTTCCACCTGTTTCTCCAAGTCTTAACCTCTCCCAAGCCGTTAAGATATTTTGCCCCTGACTCTTCTTGGTTCAGGGGCATTTTTTTGCGAGTTTAACGAACCAAATATGCACTAAACGGTCAACCATGACGGCTTATTAGCCGTCCGCTAATAAGTTTCTGACTATGTGCTGAAACCTAATCCGTCAATCAATCAAGGAAATTTGAAATGTTTATTCAATGGAAAAAAATGGCTGCAACCCTGTCCGTCACCGTACTGCTGGGCATGAGCCCGGGAATAGCGTCAGCCCAAGGCCACAGTCATTCGCATGACGCGGCAGAGCCAGTACAGCTCACTTTGAATAACGGCAAGAAATGGGCCACCGATGACAACCTGCGCCAGGGGATGAGCCGCATTCGCGACGCGCTGACAGCGGAACTCCCCGCCATCCATTCAGGCAAGGCCACGACAGAACAATACCGGACGCTGGCACAGAAGACGAACGACCAGATTGCGTTCATGGTGAAGAACTGCAAACTGGAGCCGGAAGCGGATGCGATGCTCCATCTCGTACTAGCCGACATCATCGCCGGTGCGGACGCGATGATGGCGCGGGACGGCAGTAATGCGCGCAAGGGTGCTGAGAAAATCGCCAGTGCGCTCGATAATTATGGCGCTTATTTTGCCCATCCTGGCTGGCATGGAATGAAGCATGCCCATTAGAACTTGAGGCAAATTGCCGCCCTACGGCTGCTCCTCGCGCCGGCGTAACGCGCGCCACACCCAAACACCGGACAGCAACAACGCCGCAGCCAGCAACCACAGCGGCCAGCGCGCCGGCTGATTCCATTCGCGGCGCAGTTGACCGCGCCGTGCGGCATCCACGCGCCAGTATTTGAGCTTGTTGTTCGCCATCACGTTGGGCTTCACGTTGTGCAGCCAGCCGTGCTGCAGCACGTAGCTCTTCGGGTGGTAACCCCATAGCCACGGCGAGTCGCGGCGCAATATTTCCAGCATTTTGTCGATGATGGCCTGCCGCGCCGGGCTGTTTTCCATGTTCTTCATCTGCTCGAACAGCCTGTCGTATTCCGGGTTGCTGTAATTGGCCGCATTCTCGCCGCCCTTGCCCGCCTTGGCTTGCGCGCCATGCAGCAGAAATAAAAAATTTTCCGGATCGGGATAATCGGCATTCCAGCCGAAGTAGAACATCTGCGTGTCGCCCTTGCGGATCTTGTCCTGGAATCGGTTGTAGTCGGTGCTGCGCACCACCAGTTGCACGTTGATCTTGTCGAACTGCTTGCGCAGCCAGTCGAGGCGCGCCTTGCTGCCCACGCCGGCGGAGGTGGTGTCGAGGTTGATCACCAGCGGCTGTCTGGTCTGCTCATCCACGCCGTTCGGGTAGCCCGCCTCGGCGAGCAGTTGCTTCGCCTCCTCAATGGACTTGCGCTGCGGCGCGCCGCCCACCCAGTCATACACCTGGCGGTTGATGCCCGCCTCGCCGTCGCGGTAACCGAAAATGCCCGGCGGGATCGGCGACTGCGCAGCGATGCCGCGCCCGTTGGCGAAAATGGAAATGAACTCCTCGAAATCCACCGCAATCGCAATCGCTTGGCGCAGTTTTGTTGCTCGATCGCTATCCCCGCCTACCACTGAATCCAGCCAGTTGAAGCCGGTATACATGGTGGAAGTCGAAACCGCGGTTGAAAGTTCGATGCCCTGCACCTTCATCGCATCGGTCACCGCCGCCTCGCCGCCGGTGGCCACCTGGACCGCCTGATCGAAGCTGTCCGAGCTGATGCCGGAAGCATCGTAATAGCCCTGCAAGAACTTGTTCCAATAAGGGATGGTTTCCTTTTCCAGGCTGAACACCACCCGGTCGATAAGCGGCAACGGTTTGCCCGCATCCGCCAGCAGCCCAGCCTGCATGTCGCCCGCTTCGCCTTCGGCAGGATAGGTTTCGCTGGCGTAATACGGGTTGCGGCTCAAGACCATGCGCTGGTTGGGGTTGTTCTCCGACAGGTAATACGGGCCGCTGCCCACCGGCCACCAGTCCAGTGTCAAATTGCGTTCGCGCATGCCACTCTGCGCGTAAAAACGCTCGACTTCATGCGGCATCGGCGCGAAGAACGGCATCGCCAGCCAGTAGGCGAATTGCGGATACTTGCCGTGCACCTCGATGCGGTAAGTATGCTCATCCACCACCTGCACACCTGGCAACGGATACGCGTTCAGATCGAGAAACGCATCGGGATTTTTTTGCAGTGCCTGTTGCAGCGTCGCGGCATAGTCTTTTAATCCGACGATGTATTCGCTCATCACGCCGAAAATCGGCAAATGCAATTGCGGATGCGCCAGGCGCTTGATCTGATAAACATAATCCGCCGCCGTGACAGTACGCGTGCCGCTGTGCGGAAAATCGCCCAGCGCATGGATGCCGCGCAAATCGCGCGACGTCAAATGATCGTATTCCGGCTTGCCCTGCCGATCGCGCGCAAATGCCGGATGCGGCTGGTAGCGCATGTTCGGTTTGATGCGGATTTCATACATGCTGAAGGCGATTTTTTCCGCCGGCGCATTGTCCGGCAACGGGCTGCGGTTCTTGTCCAGATAGCGCACGATCGGCATTACACTGGCTGCCAGCGGAACCAGCTCGTAAGGGCGCTTCAGGTAATGGTATTGCAGCGGCGGCGCGTAAATCTGCGCGAGAAATTCGTACTCGTTTTCGCTGTAGGCCTGCGCCGGATCGAGATGCTTGGGGCGCTCGGTAAACGCGGTGTAAAGAATCGGCTTGCCGTCATCCGCCGCCGGATAGGGATTGTTCCACAACCCACCGCCACAGGCGGGAAGCAGCACAACCAGCAGCAACACGGACAAGGCTCTCATGGCGCAAAGTGTAGCGGAATCGAGCCGGCGCGTCATGGTTAAGCGGGCAATCTCCGGTGGGAACCTGGTGTTATACTTACGCCTGATTTGTTAACCACACCCACGAGGAATACATGAAACGATTTTTGATGCTGCTGACGATTGCGTTGACCAGCGCGAGTTTATTTGCCGCAACGGCTGAAGCCAAGCGTTTTGGCGGGGGCAGCAGTTTTGGCAAGCAACGGACGATGGCTCCGCAACAGGCGCAGAAGGCTGCCGCTCCGGCTCCGACCGCAGCACCTGCACCGGCCGGCAATAAGTGGCTCGGCCCGCTGGCTGGCTTGGCTATCGGCGCGGGCCTGGGCGCAATGTTTGCTGGCGGTTTGGGTGGTTTGGGCGGCGCGATGGGCGGCATCCTGATGGCGTTGGCCGCAGCTGCGCTGGTGATGTTCCTGATCGCCAGATTCCGCAAACCGCAACCTGCGATGCAATATGCCGGAGCGGGTGCGCCATACGGCAATCGCGAACCTGTGCCACAGCCGTTGGCCGGCGGCAGTGCCGCAGCCGCACCTGCTGCGCACGCAGGCAACATTCCGGCGGACTTCCCGGTGGAAAGTTTTCTGCGCAGCGCCAAGACTTCATTCATCCGCTTGCAGGCCGCGAACGACCGCAAGGATCTGAACGACATCCGCGAATACACCACACCGGAAATGTTCGCGGAAATCTCGATGCAAATGCAGGAACGCGGCGATGCGCCGCAAAAGACCGACGTGGTCACGGTCAGCGGCGAGTTGCTGGAAGTGGCGAACGAGGGCGATCTTGCGATTGCCAGCGTGCGCTTCACCGGGCAGCTGCGCGAAAACAACGGCGCGCCGGAAGACGTAAATGAGATCTGGCATGTGCAGAAAAATCTGCGCGATGACAAGTCGGTATGGCTGCTGGCGGGCATTCAACAACCCGTTTTGCACTAATTAGCATGTTCGCCCGACCTACTGCCGCAGCGCTGAATCATTTGCTCACGCAGAACAGTTGGGCGTTACCCAAGCTTGCGCGCTTCGCGGGAAAAACGGCACGATTCGATATCGCGCCGTTTTCTTTTGCCTACACCATTCTGGCGGATGGCACATTACGCAGCGCCGATGCCGCTACCACTGCGGATGCCGTATGCGTGATCGCGCCATCGCTGTTGCCGCGCCTTGCGCTGCACGACGAGAAGGCGCACGCCGATGTCGGCACCGAAGGCGATGCCGCGTTGCTGGCGGAAATTTTCTCCCTGTCGCGCAATCTGCGCTGGGATGCGGCAAAAGATTTAGGCCGCATCACCGGCGACACCATCGCGGAACATATCGTGCAGGCCATGCAAGGCACAAGGCAACAACTGCACGATACGGCGGTAAACCTGTCGAAAGCGGCAGCGGAGTACTGCACCGAAAAACATCCACTGCTAGCCAAACCGCAACAGGTTGCCGCGTTCGTACAGCAGGTGGACAAGCTGCGCGACGATGTGGCGCGGTTGGAGCAGCGCATCAAACAACTGCCGGCCGCGCGGGACTATTAATATGATGCGTTTGCTGCGGTTGTTGAAAATCGTTTTTGTCGTGCTGCGTTTCGGGCTGGATGAATTCCTGCTCGCCCCCGAACAGTTACGCTGGATGCGTACGCCGCTGAACCTGCTGCTGTTCATGCGCAATGTCTCCGAGCCGCGTGCGGTCAGGCTGCGCCGCGCGCTGGAAAATCTCGGCCCGATCTTTGTCAAGTTCGGGCAGATGCTCTCCACCCGGCGCGATCTGATGCCGGCCGATCTCGCCGATGAACTCGCCAAGCTGCAGGACCAAGTGCCGCCATTTCCGTCCACGCAGGCGGTGGCATTGCTGGAAGCGGCTTATGGCAAGCCGTTAAGCGCGGTGTTCAAGAGCTTTGAGGAAACGCCAGTTGCCAGCGCGTCGGTGGCGCAGGTGCATTTCGCCGTGCTGCCGGATGGCCGCGATGTCGCGGTAAAAATCCTGCGCCCCGACATTGTCGGCATCATCTCGCATGATGTCGCGCTGCTGAAAACGGCGGCCGACATGATCGAATGGTGGGCGGAAGGCCGCCGCCTCAAACCGGGCGAGGTCATCAAGGAATTTGAAAAACATCTGTCAGACGAACTCGATTTGATGCGCGAGGCGGCCAATTGCAGCCAGCTCAAACGCAACTTTGCCAGCTCACAATTACTGTTGGTGCCGGAAGTCTATTGGGATTTTTGCACCACCGATGTGATGGTCATGGAGCGCATGTACGGCTTCCCGGTCAGCCAGGTGGGCGCGCTGCGCGAAGCCGGCATCAACATTCCGAAGCTTGCCGAAAACGGCGTGGAGATTTTTTATACCCAGGTGTTTCGCGACGGTTTTTTCCACGCCGACATGCACCCGGGCAATGTGCAGGTAGCGGCGAACGGCCAATATATCGCACTGGACTTCGGCATCATGGGCTCGCTGACCGACAGCGACAAGCATTACCTCGCGCAGAACTTCATCGCGTTTTTCCGGCGCGATTACAAACGCGTCGCCGAGGTACATATCGAATGCGGCTGGGCTCCCGCCGAAACCCGCGTGGACGAGCTGGAATCCGCGATACGCGCGGTGTGCGAACCGATTTTCGACAGACCGTTGCGCGAAGTTTCATTCGGCCGCGTGCTGTTGCGCCTGTTCCAGACTTCGCGCCGCTTCGGTATCGAAGTCCAGCCGCAACTGGTGTTGCTGCAGAAGACGCTGCTCAATGTCGAGGGACTGGGCCTGCAACTGGATCCTGAACTGGACTTATGGAAGACCGCCAAACCGTGGCTGGAACGCTGGATGAACGAGCAGGTGGGCTGGCGCGGATTCCTCAAGGCATTGCATGCCGAAGCTCCGAACTACGCCACCCTGTTGCCGCAACTGCCGCGGGTACTGAACCGTTATCTGGTAAATGATGGCGCCACCTACAGCGCGGAGATGCTGCGCCGGATACTGGAACAACAAAAACGCTACAACACTTTACTGGCAACAATCTGCCTGTTGCTGCTGGGTCTTTTTGCGTGGGGGATTTTCAGTTTCAGTTTGTAGCCCGGAAGCAGCGCAGCGAATTCCGGGAGCGGTCATCCCGGATTCCATTGCATTCCATCCGGGCTACGTTTGCTACGTTTGCTAATTGTAGGAGCGGGCCATGCCCGCGAGACGTTTGATCGCGGGCATGGCCCGCTCCAAGTGTTCACTCCCTTTTTGGCTTATTCCACGGTCACCGATTTAGCGAGGTTTCTGGGTTTATCCACATCGGTGCCCTTTTGCAAAGCCACGTAATAGGCCAGCAGTTGCAACGGGATGGTGTGCAGAATAGGGCTTAAATATCCGGCGTGTTCAGGCATTTGCATGATATGGATGCCGTCCGCCGCGTGGATATGCGTATCCGCGTCGGCAAACACATATAGCTCGCCGCCGCGCGCGCGCACCTCCTGCAGGTTGGATTTCAGCTTTTCCAGCAGCGCGTCGTTCGGCGCGACCGAAATCACCGGCATATCCTTATCCACCAGCGCCAATGGGCCGTGCTTCAGCTCACCGGCGGGGTAGGCTTCGGCGTGGATATAGGAGATTTCCTTGAGCTTGAGCGCGCCTTCCAGCGCGATCGGGTAGTGCAGGCCGCGCCCGAGAAACAGCGCGTGCTGCTTGTTGGCGAACTGTTCGGCAAGTTTGGCGATAAGCGGCTCCAGCTCCAGCACCTTCTGCACTGCGCTGGGCAGGTGGCGCAACTCGTGCAGATGCTGCTGTTCCTGTTGCACGGTGAGGCGGCCGCGCGTTTTGGCCAGCACCAGCGTCAGCAGGAACAGCGCGGCGAGCTGCGTGGTGAATGCCTTGGTCGAGGCCACGCCGATTTCCGGCCCGGCGCGCGTCAGCAGGCGCAGCTTGCACAGCCGCACCAGCGCGCTTTCCGGCACATTGCAGATCGCGAGGGTATGGCTATGCCCCTGCGCCTTGGCGTGGCTCAGCGCGGCCTGGGTATCGGCGGTCTCGCCGGATTGCGAGATCACCACGACCAGCGTTTTCGGGTTTGGCACGCTGACGCGGTAGCGGTATTCGCTGGCGATTTCCACGCTGCAGCGGATGCCGGCGATCTCTTCCAGCCAGTATTTCGCCACCAGCCCGGCATGGTGGCTGGTGCCGCAGGCCAGGATCAGGATGCTGTCGATATCGGCAAAAGTCGCCGCCGCTTCCGCGCCGAAGATGCCCGGCACCAGCGACTGGCTGTTGCACACCGATTCGAGCGTGTCCGCCAGCGCCTGCGGCTGTTCGTGGATTTCCTTCTGCATGTAGTGGCGATATTCGCCCAACTGCACGCTCTCGTTGCTCAGTTCGCTGGTCTGCACGGCGCGTTCGGTACATTTGCCCTGCGCGTCGAAAATCCGGTAACCCAGCCGCCCCAGCTCGACGACATCGCCTTCTTCAAGATACACCACGTTGCGCGTCACCGGCAGCAGCGCGGAAACATCCGACGCGACGAAATACTCCCCGCTACCCACACCCAGCAACAACGGGCTGCCACGCCGCGCGCAGATCAGTCGATCGGGATCATCCGCCGCGATCACACCGATGGCGTAAGCGCCCACCAACTCGGCAAGCGCCGCCTGCGTTGCGGCCAGCAACGAATTGCCGCGCGCGTAATGACTGTGGATCAGGTGCGCAATGACCTCGGTATCGGTATCGGAAGTGAACTCGTAGCCTGCGGCGGTCAGGCAGGTGCGCAAAGCTTCATAGTTTTCGATGATGCCGTTATGCACCACGGCAATGTGATTCTTGCTGATATGCGGATGGGCATTGCGTTCGCTCGGTGCGCCATGCGTCGCCCAGCGCGTATGCGCGATGCCGATCAGGCCATGGGTCGCGGCGCTTCTCTCGGTAAGCTCGGCCACCCTTCCGGTGCTGCGCACCCGCTCGAGTTGCCCGTCATGCTCCACCACCAATCCGGCGGAGTCATAACCGCGATATTCCAAGCGTTGCAGCCCTTCCAGCAAGATCGGCACCACATTGCGTTGCGCTACTGCGCCTACAATTCCGCACATTTTTAGAGCCCTGGGAAGTGGAAAGTGGGAAGTGGGAAGTGGGAAAAGCACGCAGCTCTCATTTTTCACCTTTCACTTGTTTGGTTGGACGCTTCCAGCCGTTGATGGTCACCTGTTTGCTGCGCGACAGCGACAGCTCCCCCTCCGGCGCATCCTGGGTGCTGGTGGAGCCGGCGCCGATGGTCGCGCCCCTGCCCACTGTCACCGGCGCGACCAGTTGCGTGTCCGAGCCGATAAATACATCGTCTTCGATGATGGTGCGATGCTTGTTCGCGCCGTCGTAATTGCAGGTGATCGTGCCCGCGCCGAGGTTCACGCGGCTGCCAATCGTGCTGTCGCCGATATAGCTGAGATGGTTCGCCTTGCTGCCACTGCCGATCTCGCTGTTCTTGACCTCGACGAAATTGCCGATATGCACACTGTCGTGCAGTCTGGTGCCGGGGCGCAGGCGCGCATAGGGGCCGATATGGCAGTCGGCGCCCACTTCGCTGCTGTCGATCAGGCTGTAAGGCGCAATGCAGGCGCCGCCGGCGATAACGGCATTACGGATGATGCTGTAAGCGCCCACCTTCACGTTATCGCCCAGCGTCACGTCGCCCTCAAAAACGCAGCCGACATCGATCTCGACATCGCGTCCGCAATTCAGCCTGCCGCGCACATCGATGCGCGCCGGATCGGCGAGCGTCACGCCGTGCGCCAGCAAACGGGCCGCCTCGACCTGCTGCCAGGCACGCTCCAATACCGCCAGCTGCGCCTTGCTGTTTACCCCGTGGATTTCCCATTCATGGGCGGGCTGCACAGTATGCACCGCAATACCCTGCTGCACCGCCATGCCGACTATATCGGTCAGGTAGTATTCGCCCTGCGCGTTGTCGTTCCGCAGGTTGGCCAGCCATTCGCGCAGTTTGCCGGTCGACACCAGCAGGATGCCGGTATTCACTTCCCTGATTTCACGCTGCCCGGGCGACGTGTCCTTTTCCTCGACGATGCCGAGCACATCGCCTTGCGCGTTGCGCACGATGCGCCCGTAGCCTGCCGGATTATCCAGATCGACCGTCAGCAACACCAGCCCGTCGCCCGCCTGCAGCATCCGGTGCAGCGTACCGAGCTGGATCAGCGGCACGTCCCCGTACAGCACCAGCGTGTTGCCATTGTTCGCGAGATGCGGCATCGCCTGCTGCACCGCGTGGCCGGTGCCGAGCTGCGGCTCCTGGATAACGAACTTCGCCGGGTACTGCCGCATCGCCTGCGGCACGGCTTCGCCGCCATGCCCGTACACCACGCAAACATGCTGCGGCTGGAGCGCGACTGCACAGTCCAGCACATGCTGAACCAGCGGCTTGCCTGCCAGCGCGTGCAATACCTTGGGTTTTTCGGAATACATGCGCGTGCCTTTGCCGGCAGCGAGAATAACGATGTTCAATGCGCTCATATTTGGCCTTCTGAAGATGGCGGATTATAAACAAAAGCCGCCATTTGCAGGGTGCGATGCATTAGGTCACCGTATTTTTCGGCAATCCGTTAAAATTGCGCATATTTCCGCAACAACCCAATTACGACAAACATGACTACACCCACCCAAGTTATCGAGCGACGCGGCAAATTGCTTTCCACGGTTCTGTTCGGCAGCCGCTGGCTGCAAGTGCCGCTGTATCTCGGCCTGATCATCGCACAGTGCGTGTATGTGGTGCATTTCATGGTCGAGCTGAAACATCTGGTCATGGGCACGATGACGATGACCGAAGAATCGATCATGCTTATCGTGCTGGGGCTGATCGACGTGGTGATGATTTCCAACCTGCTCATCATGGTCATCGTCGGCGGTTATGAAACCTTCGTGTCGCGCCTGAACCTGGAGGGACATCCGGACGAACCGGAGTGGCTGTCGCATGTCAATGCCAACGTGCTGAAAGTGAAACTCGCCACGGCCATCATCGGGATTTCCTCCATCCATCTGCTGAAATCGTTCATCAATGCGGCCAACATGGATGAGAAAACCCTGTTATGGCAGACCGTCATTCACATGGCCTTTATCATTTCAGCCGTTTCGATAGCCTACATCGACCGGTTGATGAGCCATCACCCCGCCGGGCACTAGCCCCGATGAAGCCATCGCCATTCTCATCAGGCCCGGCTTCACCGAAGCCCGCCACGCGAATCACACAAACAGCAGGCCGCTGGTGCCATCATGAGACCAAGAATTGACGGTACCGAATTTGGCTCCATCACCATAGATGGATCCGATATCGAACATGATGTTCTCATCCGGCTTTCGGGTGAGGTCAAGAAGCGAAAGAAGAAGCTATCCAAGGCAGTGTTCGGTACATCTCATACAATCTCACTCGAAGAGGCCGAATACATATTCGAAAAGGGGGCTGAACGGCTTATCATTGGCTCAGGCCAAAATGGCATGGTGACGCTCTCTAAAGAGGCATCTGAATATTTCAAGAAAGAGGGGGTTCGAGTCGATCTCTCACCCACCCCGGAAGCCATTCACCAGTGGAACAAGGCGAAAGGCTCGACCATCGGGCTTTTCCATGTCACTTGCTGATCCCTGGCAATCGGACATAAAGCATAGGTTGACATTTGCGGGCTATCTGCGGAGATCGGCCCCACTGCCTATATGCACCGCTTGCGCCTAACGGCGCGCAAGCCTGGTCGCTAGGCCACTACAGGTATCGTCGCATGCAACCCATGCTTTTTCGCCTCGCCGCTGATGCAACGCTCGTTCTCCACCTTGCGTTCATTCTGTTCGCGACTCTCGGCGCAGCCCTGTCGTTTTGGTGGCGCCGGACTCCAGTTATCCACCTGCCAGCAGCTTCCTGGGGAGTTTTCATCGAACTCACCGGAAGGGTCTGCCCGCTCACCTATCTGGAGAATCACTTTCGCGTCAGAGCTGGTGAGTCTGGCTATGCCGAGAGCTTCATTGAACACTACCTTCTGAACATCATCTATCCGGAGGGTCTTACCCGCGAGATTCAGTTCCTCCTTGCGGGCATAATCGTCCTGTGTAACATCATCCTGTATGGCTTGCTTTTCATTCGACGCAGACGGCAGAACAGAGCAGCCCTGCATTCAAACGGGACGCGCCAAAAGCGGCGCGCCCCTTAGCCCCATTGGTTAGGCCTCACCTCTAACCGTTCGGCCTGACCCTTCGACTAAGCACGAACAGGATAAATTGGCATTTCCTAAGCCAGACGAGCCGGAACCAAATTGTGTCGGGCTATGCCCGACATGGTGGGCGTAGCCCACCCTACGAGCGCTATTGAATCCGAGAAAACTGACAACATTCACAATCATTTAACCTGTTGACAATGCAAAATAAACACAAAATTCTTGGCATAATTTGAGATCATTTGACTGGTAAGAGTTTAATGCGCCGGCTTTGCGTCAATGTGACGCCCGCTTGGCCGGGAACATCAGCGCGAAGGTGCTGCCCTTCCCTTCATCGCTCAATACTTCAAGTTTGGCCTGGTGGCGCATCGCGATATGCTTGACGATCGCCAGGCCCAGACCGGTTCCGCCCGTTTCGCGCGAGCGGCTGCGATCCACCCGGTAGAAGCGTTCGGTCAGGCGCGGGATATGCTGCGCGGCGATGCCGATGCCGCTGTCCTGCACCGAAAACACCGGTTGGCTGCCGCGCTCCGCCCAGCGC
>JACPEI010000072.1 GCA_016183575.1 Nitrosomonadales bacterium
ACCATGCCGATCAGGCCGGTTTTTTCCAGCATCAGGTCGGTGAATTTGTCCATGCGCGTCGCGGTGGTCGGGCCGGCCGGGCCGACCACTTCGTCGCGCACCGGGTCGACCGGGCCGACGTAGTAGATGAAGCGGCCGGTGAAATCCACCGGCAAGGTTTCGCCGCGCGCCAGCATCTCTGCGATGCGCTTGTGCGCGGCATCGCGCCCGGTGAGCAGCTTGCCGGACAGCAGCAGCGTCTCGCCCGGCTTCCAGGTGGCGATCTCCTCGCGCGTGACCGTGTCGAGGTTGACGCGGCGCGAGTCGGCGGAGGCTTTCCATTCGACCTTCGGCCACTCGTCGAGCGAGGGCGGAATCAGTTCGGCCGGGCCGCTGCCGTCGAGCGTGAAGTGGATATGGCGCGTGGCGGCGCAGTTGGGAATCATCGCGACCGGCAACCCGGCGGCATGGGTCGGGTAATCCTTGATCTTGACGTCCAGCACGGTGGTAAGGCCGCCCAGCCCCTGCGCGCCGATGCCCAGCGCATTGACCTTCTCGTACAGTTCCAGACGCAGTTCTTCCACCCGGTTGCTCGCGCCGCGCGCCTGCAGTTCGTGGATGTCGATCGGCTCCATCAGCGCTTCCTTGGCGAGCAGCATCGCCTTCTCCGCCGTGCCGCCGATGCCGATGCCGAGCATGCCCGGCGGGCACCACCCCGCGCCCATTTCGGGAACGGTCTCCAGCACCCAGTCGACCAGGCTGTCCGAGGGGTTGAGCACGACGAACTTGGACTTGTTTTCCGAGCCGCCGCCCTTCGCCGCCAGCGTCACTTCGACTTTGTCGCCGGGGACGATCTCGTAATGAATCACCGCCGGCGTGTTGTCGCGGGTGTTCTTGCGCGCTCCGGCCGGGTCTGACAGCACCGAGGCGCGCAGCAGGTTGTCCGGGTTCGTATAGGCGCGGCGTACTCCCTCGTTGACCATATCGCTGACGCCCATGGTCGCATCATCCCAGCGCACCTCCATGCCGACCTTGACGAACGCCGCGACGATGCCGGTATCCTGGCATATCGGCCGGTGTCCCTGCGCGCTCATGCGCGAGTTGGTGAGGATCTGCGCGATCGCATCGCGCGCCGCGGGCGATTGCTCGCGTTCATAGGCCTTGCCCAGCGCCTGGATGTAGTCGAGCGGATGATAGTAGGAAATGTATTGCAGCGCATCGGCGACGCTGGCGATCAGGTCTTCTTGGCGGATAGTTGTCATGTGATTGGATTCTGGATTGATGTGGGTGTACAAATTCAAGGAGTGATTTTAACGGAATACACGGAATGGTTAAAACGATTTGACCAAAACCGGAGCATCTACCCGAAACTCAGGTTAAAAAATAATTCAACCGGACCCTAGCTACACTTTAAAATAAGCGCCATTCCCCGGCCAGTCGCCGAACTTTCAGAGCCACCTCATGATTGAAGAACGTATCGTAAACATCGAAGCAAAAATCACCTTCCAGGAAGATCTGATCGAGGAACTGGACAAAACGGTCTATCAGCAGCAACAAAAGCTGGACCGCCTTGAAGCGACTTGTGCATCGCTCGCAAGACGCATCCAATCGCTGGCTGAAGCAGGGAATGAGGAAATGCCTGCGAACGAAAGGCCGCCTCATTATTAGCGTGCAGTCCCACCGCCAGAATCACCACCCGCATCGAAAAAAGAATAATTGTGGGCTGGCATCGCGGCACCCCGTTGTTGTCAAAAACCTTGTTGGAAAACGATTAGCCATGCTGAACAAACTAAGTGACTTTCTATCTACAATCATAGCCCCCACCAGTGTCGAGAGCCGCCCCGAACATACCCTGCAACTGGCAACTGCTGTGCTGCTAATCGAAGTCATGCAGTCAGATGCCGATAGCACAGACGAAGAGCAGGCCACGATCCTGAATATCCTCAAGGAGAGGTTTCAGCTAGCGGATACAGAAGTGGCGCAACTCTCCGAACTGGGACACCGGACGGCAACGGCCGCCAATGATTTCCACCAGTTCACGTCCCTCATCAACCGGGTGCTGGAATTGCCTGAAAAGGTTCGCATCATCGAATACATGTGGCAAGTTGCCTATGCCGACAGCCAGATCAGCGCACATGAAAACCATTTAATGCGAAGGATGGCCGACCTTCTCCACATTTCTCATGGGGACTACGTTGCCGCAAAAACGCGCGCCAAGCCTGCTGACCTGAAATAACGGGTGCATCTGTGACGGAGCGAATTGTCGCAACGAACGACAGAAAAAAGCCTCGCAGCAATGCGAGGCTTTTTGCATGAACAAGATTCGTGGGCTGTTCCCGATTATTCCATTCTGATTATTCCGATATGACGGGTTAGAACCCGACTTACAAATTACAACGCTGCCGCGATTTCCCGGAAGCTATGACCTTGCCTCCAGATTATCGATAATTAATATCTTGTTGCTGAAGCGGTTTACCAGCAACTCCATTTAGAAATAATCAATATCTTGTTGCTGAAAAGATTTATCAGCAGCTACACTAACGGTCATGGAAAGCCACAAACCTTGATGATGAAGCTGCTATACCCGTTTCCCTCTCCCCAACCCTCTCCCAGAGGGCGAGGGAGCGAACGAATCGCTGCGCGAATTTCACGTTAACCGCATGTTCAGCAACATCCCCAATCTGCTCACTTGGTTAAGAATCCTGCTTATCCCGGTATTCGCTGCGGTTTTCTATCTGCCGGATGCCACGCTTGCGCCTCATTTAAAGAACCTCATTAGCACCGGCGTTTTCCTGCTGGCAGCGATAACCGATTGGCTGGATGGCTATCTGGCGCGCAAACTGAACCAGTCTTCCGCGTTCGGCGCGTTCCTCGACCCGGTCGCCGACAAACTGATGGTGGCGGCCGCGTTGATCGTGCTGGTCAAACTGGGGCGCGCCGACGCGATCATTGCTTTCATCATTATCGGGCGTGAAATCACCATTTCCGCGTTGCGCGAGTGGATGGCCAAGCTCGGCGAAAGCAGGAGTATCGCGGTTTCCATGTTGGGCAAGATCAAGACCGTTTTTCAGATGATCGCGATATTGCTGCTGCTGTACCATGAACACCTGCTGGGGATCGATTGTCAGATGATCGGATCGTTGCTGCTGTATCTTGCCGCGCTGCTCACCTTATGGTCGATGGGTTATTACCTGATGCTGGCCTCGCCAAAGCTGAAAAAATACCAAAACTAAATTGATTTATAAGCCTGCGTCTGTATAATGCGCAGCCTTCGGGGTGTAGCGTAGCCTGGTAGCGCGCCTGCTTTGGGAGCAGGATGTCGGGAGTTCGAATCTCTCCACCCCGACCAGGTTTCAACAAAAATTCAGATAGACTCGAAAAAGAATTGTGCCCGTAGCTCAACCGGATAGAGCACCAGCCTTCTAAGCTGGGGGTTGCAGGTTCGATTCCTGTCGGGCACACCAGTGTCGGACAAGCAAAGTTCATAACCAGCGGCTTGCTGATGTCGTTTGTCGGCTTAGCCGAATGGCTAGTTGTTTTATCAGTGGTGGCTGTAGCTCAGTTGGTAGAGTCCCGGATTGTGATTCCGGTTGTCGTGGGTTCGAGCCCCATCAGTCACCCCATAAATTCAAAGAGTTAGATGAGTTTTGCTCTTTTGTATTTGTGGTAACGTAGCCAAATCGTAGCCACTCACAAGTTGCAATCCAGAAAACTTTTCAACGTACCCGGCAAGGTGATCGCTAGAAAGGTGCGCATATCGCCTCACCATCTCCGCCGATTCCCAGCCACCCAGCTCTTGCAACACATGAAGCGGCGTTCCCGCTTGAACGTGCCAGCTTGCCCATGTATGGCGCAGATTATGCCATCTAAAATCGGCAATTCCTGCACGCGCTAACGCTTTAATCCATGCGCCATTATTGGGTTGCATTACTGGCTTGCTTCGATAGCTGAATACGTGTGTTTCATGCTTCCCAATTTGTTCCCGCAACACCAATACAGCGGTATTGGATAAAGGGACAGCAATCGCCTTGCGAGCTTTTGCTTGGTCAGGATGAATCCACGCACAGCGACGAACCAAATCCACTTGCGACCACTACAACCCTGTTACATTGGCTTGCCGCAAACCTGTTTCCAAGCTAAATTGCACCATCGCTGCCAAATGTTCCGGCAATTCCGCTATGAGGCGTTCAGTTTCGGCATGTGTTAATCAACGCACCCGCCTTTTCGGTTCAGGCAGTATCTTCACTTTTGGACAGCGGTCTATCCATTCCCAATCGAAAGCAGCTTTTCGAAGGACGGTTCGCAGAACAGAAAGCATTCCTCAGTTAAGAAATACGTTTTTACAGGGCAAGGTCAAGCTAACGAATACCCCCTTTGATGCTTTACAAGACTAGATCATTCAGCGGCAGCAGGGGGTTGAAGCAGGAGATTTGCCATTTCTTCATTGGTGATGAATGCGCCGCCTGGATCTGAATAGAGCGCTTCAATCTTGTCGCCATCCTTCTTGTAATTGATGACTTTATTTGTCACCTCGATGCATTCTTTCAGTGCTTTTTCCGCGCTCTCAAAATAGGTGCCGACGGTGAATGCGGTGATGTTCATCAGGACGAAGATTTTTTGATCTTCATCGGCGCAGATGTTGATATAAAGCGGTGTTTTGGATTTCGTTGTAACTCTGATTAACTGGCTTTGCATTTTATCCCCTGATTGTTATTCAAAAACTCGCCGAACTATACTATGGAAAGCGCTATAAGGCTTATCCAACTTTCTGAACCCAGAAGTGGTACATGCTGCTGAAGGTGTCCGGGTTTTCGTTCTCGAAGACTTGCCACTGCGCAAGGCTGGTGGCGGCGTGGTCATCGGGAAATCGCTGCATGTAAGCATGCAGGACAGAGGCGTCGATTTCGAATCCGAGGAACGCCAGGTTGTTTTTCCGGAGAAACTCATCGATGCCGGTCAGCGTCATGCGCTGTTCCTGAACGTGGAACAGCAGGTCGCGGCAGGTGCTGATGTTGAAGAAATCTGCCGAATTCAGGGCCGCCCCGAAATCCGCGTTGTTGCCCGACTCCATCAAGTCCTGGCGGAAGCGCCGAATCTCATCAGCCGAGGAACCGTAACCGCGCTCGGCGATGAACTCCCATATCCGCACGATATTCCGCCGCGCCGCCGCGCTGTAAAAGCCGAGCTCCATGAAGCCGCCGGGGCGCAGCAGGGACAGCAGCACTTGCCATCCGGCCCAAGGGTCGGCGAGGTGGTGCAGCACGCCGACCGATTCGATCACATCGAAGCTGCGTCCGAGCGAGCCGAGCTTGAGCAGGTCGGCCTGCGCATATTCCACTGAGGTCAGGCCCAGTTCCTGCGTCTTGCGTTTGGCGTAGCTCAGGCTGCTCAGGCTCAGGTCGATGGCCAGCACCTGTGCGCCCTGGATATGCTGCGCCGTGCCGATGGAATGCTGGCCGGTGCCGCAACCGGCGACCAGCACGTCGATGCTGCCGCTCTTGAGGCTGCGCTTGAAGGACGCCAGCGGGAATTTCTGAAGTAGATCGGCGGTGATGTTCTTTGCCTTCACGGCGGGATCGGGTTTGATCCAGCGCGGGTAGGGGTTTTCTTCGTATTGATTCTGCACCCGCAGCGACACCTCGTCCTCAATGCCGGTCAGCCGAGGAAGGGTGGCGCGCAGTTGCTGTTCTTCTGCCGGTTCGCGTATCTGCTGTTGCAGGATGGCGGCAACTTCTTCGGGCCATTGCCGCTCCAGAAGCCGCGCGGCGGGCGGGAGGGCGCAGAGCGGGAAGTAGGCCGCGACCGCGACCGGCCAGAGGGCGGGCACCGGGGCGTCGGCTTGCAGCGCCGCCGCCAGCGCATCGCGCAAATCATGCGCTTTCTTGATTTCGTCGCCGGTGTAACAGAACACGTATTCGTTGATGAAGCATTGGCGCGCGAGGGCGCTGTAGAAACTTAGCGCCGTTTCATCGGCAGAAATCACCGTGGCGGCTTCGAGCAGGGCATGCCGCGCCAGAGTCAGGAAGCGTTCCATTTCGATGTCGCAGACGGGCATCGCATCGAGCAGGGCGATGAGCAGCGCATCGGCGGCGAGCGCAACGGGGCCGCTTGCGCCGAACAACTCCTGCGCCGCCAGCCGTCGGGGCCATGCGCTGATTGCCCGCGCCACGCACCCCCCGATGTCCGCACCGAGCCTGACGAGGCCGGTGGCAGCCTGCGCCAGTTCGCTGGGCCGCCCCCAGGGTTCGGTCAAGGCGCGAACCATGGCTGTGCGGATGCCGCTGTCGTCCTGCGTGAAGTGCAGGTGTTTGGCGCAGGCGACGAAGATGTTTTTGGCTTCCGCCGTTTCCCTGAGATGCAGGGAGTGGTAGACGATATTCAGGGCCGTTGCCGGGTCGCCTTGCGCATTGAGCAGCAGCGCGAGGCTGTTCAGTGCCTCGATGAAATCCGGCTTGATCTGTAGCGCCCGGCGCAGGCTGGCCTCGGCATCGACCGGCTGGCACAGTTCGTTGAGGGTATTGCCGAGGTTGCAATGCGCTTCGGCGTAGTCCAGCCTGATCTGCAGCGCGCGCCGGTAACTGGCGGCGGCCTCGTCGAGCCGACCCATATCCTTGAGGGTGTTGCCGAGGTTGTTGTGCGCCTCGACGTAATTCGGCTTGAGCGCCAGCGCGCGGCGGTAACCGGTGGCGGCCTCGTCCAGCCGTCCCAGATTATGCAGCGTGCTGCCCAGGTTGTACTGCACCTCTTCGTCGTCCGGCAACAGCGCCGCCGCTTTCTGCAGCGCGGCCAGCGCATCCGCGCTTCGCCCCAATTGATTGGACGCCGCGCCCAATACCTTCCAGCCGAACCCGAAGCGCGGAAAGCTTTCCGTCATCGACCGCGCCAGAAGCTCGGCTTCCATGTAACGCTGCTGGTTGAAGAGCGACACCAGAGCACCGATCTCCTGGTGGCCGGGCGTCCCCTGCGAAGCGCTTTGGTTTGGTGTTCGTTGGGGCTGGAATGCAGAGGCTGCTTCCGGATTATCGGAACAACACTTCTTGTATTTTTTCCCGCTGCCGCAAGGGCAGGGGTCGTTTCTTCCGGGTCTCACACTCGCTATCCTTGTCTGTTGAGCACTCCGAAGGGCGCCTCAAAAACCTGCTGCGCGGCTTGATTCACCCTAGGCTGTGCTCCAAACATGATAGGTGTCGGAGTCGAATTGTTTTCGCGTGCCGAATCAATATTGACTGGCTAGGTAAAAAACTATTTAACCTTGCTGTTATCGATTACGTACTGGCTTAAGCCTTTCAGCTCTTCACCCTTGATGTTGGGGAAGGACGACATTATCTTGCCGCCTTCGGTAACTTTCTTGGCGATAGCCGCAGCGCTCGCATTGTCGGCAGCCAATTCGAAAATCTTGCCGTTTTCTATTTTGTGGCACTCGAGGCATGCAGCCTTGAAAATATCCGCACCTGAAGCGCCTGCTGCAGGGGTGTAGTTGTTGGGTTTAGAGCAGCCGGCCATCGCCAGAGCCGCCACTGTAAGAGCTAAATACGCCTTTTTCATATCCAGTTACCTCGGTTGATTAGTCAATCTTGAGGCACGAATACTATCCATTCACTCCTGGAAAACATATCCGCCAAAATATCTAGTTGCTTCGGTCTAGTTCTACTGGTCAGGATGCGGCAGATAGGGTCAAAGGGGGCGGGTTTGGATTGTTTCTCGAGATCACGCCGCCAGCCTGCCGCATAACCGCGTTGCGCTGCGGCGCTTATTCCGCCACGATCCCCGTGGGTTTGCCGTCAAGGCTTATCTGGTTCTTCTCTTCCCAATATTGCCGGATGCCTTCGGGGCCTTTTTTCTCGGCCCACTTTTCCAACTGGTCTCTTTCGGCCCTGAACTCGAAAAATGGCACGCCAAAGCCGCAGGATGTCTGCACCAGGTCGATCGACATGTCGATGATCTGGCGGGCGCCGGGGATCGCCGGGAAAAGCGTGAGCAGGCTGTCCCATTCCGCGTCGCGCGGGTGGAATATCCGGGCATGGCCGTACAGGCGCAGGACCAGCGGGTCGCCTTCGAACGCGCAGAACATCAGGGTGATGCGGTCGTTCTCGCGCAGGTGAGCCGCCGTCTCGTTGCTGCTTCCGGTGAGATTGAGCCAGACGACCCGGTCTTCGGTGACGACGCGCAGGGTGTCCATGCCTTTCGGCGATACGTTGACCCTGCCGTCATCTGCGGCAGTGCCGACAAAGAATAGCTTCTGCCGCTGGATGAAGCCCGTCAGATCGTCCGTCAATTGCTTATATAGCTTGCCCATTATTCTCTCCCCGGAAATTACCCGGCAGTCAATATACCGGACATCACGACTATTTTGCCAGATGGGGCATTATCCGGGCGGGCGTGGCACAATCGCGCCTTGCACAATTTACGATTCCCGAACCCATGCTGAGTTACCGCCACGCCTTTCATGCAGGCAACCACGCCGATGTGCTGAAGCACTTTATCGAGGTGCAGTTGCTGCGCTATCTGACGCAGAAAGACAAACCGTTCTGGTACATCGATACCCATGCCGGGGCGGGCTGCTATGCCCTGGATAGCGGCTATGCCACGCAGAACGCGGAATATGAAAGCGGCATCGCGCGGTTGTGGCTGCGCGACGATCTGCCCGCGCCGCTGGCGGAATATGTAGCACTGGTGCAGCGCCTCAATCCGGACGGGCAGTTGAGGTTCTATCCCGGCTCACCGCTGGTCGCGCTGGAGCTGTTGCGCGAACAGGACCGGATGCGGCTGTTCGAGCTGCATCCGAGCGACAGCGAAATCCTGCGCGAAAACTTTGCCGGGCATGGCGGGCAGGTGCTGATCCAGGCCGCCGACGGCTTCGGCGCGCTGAAGGCCTTGCTGCCGCCTCCGCCGCGCCGCGCGCTGGTGCTGATCGATCCGCCGTATGAGGACAAGCAGGATTACCGGCGCGTGACGGCGGCGTTGTGCGAAGGGTTGCAACGCTTCGCCAACGGGATTTATGCGGTGTGGTATCCGCAGTTGCAGCGCGCCGAGGCGCGGCAGTTGCCGGAGCAACTCAAGCAACTGCCGGTGAAGAGCTGGCTGCATGTTGCGTTCAATGTACAGACTCCGAGCGAGGACGGCTTCGGCATGCACGGCAGCGGCATGTTCATCGTCAATCCGCCGTGGACCTTGCACGGCACGTTGCAGGAGGTGATGCCGTATCTGGTCAGGATATTGGGGCAGAATGGCGAGGGCAGTTTCGTGCTGGATTTTGAAGAGAAGGCCGCCGCGTGAAACATATGCTTACATTCAATGAAGATTGCCGCCGCTGTTCGCGCCTGGCCGGGTTTCTCGACCAGGTGCGCGACGAACATCCTGACTACCACGCCTTGCCGGTAAGCTCGTTCGGTGGGGCGGGCAGCCGCTTTTTGATCGTCGGGCTGGCTCCAGGCATGCACGGCGCAAACCGCACCGGGCGGCCGTTCAGCGGTGATTTTGCCGGAAATCTGCTGTACGGCGCATTGCACGAATACGGCTTTGCCAGCAGTCCCGAGCCGCTCGATGCGGCGGGGAATGCCAATCCGGCCCTGAGTTTGCTGGGTTGCCGCATCACCAATGCGGTGCGCTGCCTGCCGCCGCAGAACAAGCCGGAGCCGGGCGAGATCCGCGCCTGCAACGGCTATGTCGCGGAGGAGTTGGCGATGCTGCCGCAGGGTTCGGCGATATTGGCGCTCGGCACGATCGCGCACCAGGCGGTACTGATGGCGTTGAACCTGCGCAAGAACAGCTTCGCGTTCGGGCACGGCGCGCGGCACGAGCTACCGGGCGGGCTGACGCTCTATGACAGTTACCATTGCAGCCGCTACAACACCCAAACCAAACGCCTGACTACGGCGATGTTCAAGGCGGTGATCAACGACATCGCAAAACACATTGTAGGAGCGGGCCATGCCCGCGATTGAGAAGGTCGCGGGCAGGGTCCGCTCCAAATTCGACCCAAAACCGATACTCGGCAGCCTGCCGTTGCTGCCAGGCGTGTATCGCTTTTTCGACGCCAAGGGCGAGGTGCTGTATGTCGGCAAGGCCAGGCAACTGAAAAAACGCGTTGCATCCTACTTTCAGAAAACCAATGTCTCGCCGCGCATCCGCCTGATGGTGTCGCATATCGCGCGCATCGAAACCACCGTCACGCGCTCGGAAGCCGAGGCGCTGCTGCTCGAAAACAACCTGATAAAATCATTAAGACCGCGCTATAACATATTGTTTCGCGATGACAAGTCTTATCCGTATATCGTGCTGACCGGGGAGGAATTTCCGCGTCTGACCTACTATCGCGGCGCGCCCAATCGCAAGCATCAACACTTCGGTCCCTACCCGAATGCGTATGCCGCCAAGGAAAGCATCCAGCTGTTGCAGAAGATTTTCCGCATCCGCACCTGCGAGGACAGCGTGTTCAGCAATCGCACGCGCCCCTGTCTGCTGCACCAAATCCACCGCTGCACCGCCCCCTGCGTGAATCTGGTTTCGGCGGAAGATTACCAGGCCGATATTCGCAATGCGGTGCTGTTGCTGCAAGGCAAGCATCAGGAGGTCGAGCAGACCTTGCGGGCGGCGATGGAGCGCGCGGCTGAGGCGCAGCATTATGAACAGGCCGCCGCGTTGCGCGACCAGTTGCGCGCGTTGCATACCGTGCAGCAGAAGCAGTTCGTCGAATCCACCGGCGGGGCGGCGGATGCCGACATCATCGCGCTGGCGCAGCAGGATGATTTGGCCTGCGTGAATCTGGCGATGGTGCGCGGCGGGCGGCATCTGGGCGACAAGAGTTTCTTCCCGGAACATGCCGAAGATCTGCCGGCGAATGAGATCGTGCAGGCGTTCATCGCGCAGCATTACCTGAATCGCAGCGTGCCGCCGTTGCTGGTGCTGGATGCCGCATGCGATGATGAGACGCTGGCGCAGTTGCTCAGCGAACAGGCCGGACACGCGGTGAAGATCAGCCAGGCCGCGAGCGGCGAGCGCAGGCAGTGGCTGGAGATGGCGCAGCGCAACGCGAAACTGGCGTTGCAGCAGCGCATCGCGCAGCAGGGCGGGCAGAAGCTGCGGCTGGACAGGCTGCGCGAATGGCTGGATATGCCGGACTTGCAGCGTATCGAGTGTTTCGACATCAGCCATACGATGGGTGAGGCGGCACAGGCTTCCTGCGTGGTGTATGAGAATCTCGACATGCGCACCAGCCAATACCGCCGCTACAACATCACCGGCATCACGCCCGGCGACGACTATGCGGCGATGCGCCAGGCGTTGACGCGGCGCTACCAGAAGCTTGCCGAAGCCTGTCCTGATGAAACTACTAGCCATTCGACTAGGCTATCAAAAGACAATAGCCAAGTCGCTGGTTATGAGTCACATCGAAGGGATGGGCCGAAGGAGGAGGGCACCAAACAAGAATTGATACGCCCCGATCTGATCTTGATCGACGGCGGCTTGGGGCAATTGCATATCGCAATGGAAGTGATGCAGGAACTGGGTTTGAACGATTTGGCCCTGGTCGGGGTCGCCAAGGGCGAGGAACGCAAGGCAGGCCTGGAACAACTGGTTTTTCCCGACGGCACGGCAAAGCAGTTGCGCAGCGATGATCCGGCATTGCATCTGATCCAGCAGATACGCGATGAGGCGCATCGTTTCGCCATCACCGGGCACCGCGCCAGACGCGGCAAGGCGCGCACCGCCTCCAGCCTGGAGGAAATCAGCGGGGTAGGGGACAAGCGGCGGCGCAGTCTGCTGACCCACTTCGGCGGGCTGCGCGAAGTGGCGCAAGCCAGTGTCGAACAACTCAGTCAGGTGGAAGGAATTAGCAAAGCGCTTGCTGAAAAGATTTACCAGCAACTCCATTAAAAAATAAGGCAAGATTTCTCGGAGCTAAGCCTGGTTCGCGCGCGGCTCCGGGTGTGAAGCGGATTTTCATCTCGGGTGCACTCAGTATTGATGGACTGGTATTCATGGCGATACGATACAATTCGGGGAGATGAATAACAAGCCAGAGGTTAAGCCATGAATACTCTCCCTGCAGCGTCCGGCGCACGGGTTTCGGGCTGCGCCGTACGGGTCATCGGTTGCGCAAACCCAACTTCCGGGTTGTGGATCAAACCGGCGCAGCGGTGAGCCGATGCGCGACACAGCACCAAACCCGCATGGCGCAAACCTGTCCATGTCAGCGTTTTTGAAACAACCGGCACAGTGGAAAAACAGCGTGCTCGGCGCGATCTGTTTTTCTGCGGATGCTGTCGAAAGCCGGATGCAAGCTGACATGGAGGTTCCCTGCATGTGCGTGCCCATGCAGAGACTGGATGCCGGCGAATCCATCTGTGAAGTCTGGCATGGCAGCGGGCCGCTGACGCAGGGGCGGTGCGGCGATATCCATTACCGCCATGACGATGAAGTGTTGTTTGGCGTGATTGCGCTGTCTGAAACCCTGTTTGAAGCCGGTGCTGGCAAAACGCCGCTGCAGCAGACCGCCGAGTCGGTCTATCGCCAGGTGTTTGCGCTGCTCGACACGCTGCATTACCCGTATCTGTTCCGCTTCTGGAATTACATCGCCGACATCAACGCCCACAGCTTCGGGCTGGAGCGCTATCGCCAGTTCAACCTGGGGCGGCAGGACGCTTTCCTGGCTCACGGGCGCGATGTGGTGGGGAATGTCCCCGCCGCGTGTGCGCTAGGTTTTGGACAAATGGGTTTAGCTCGGGGGCCGTTGACCATTGCCTTTCTGGCCGGACGCGTGGCGCCGCTGAACATTGAAAACCCGCGCCAGATCAGTGCCTACCAATATCCGCAGCAATATGGCCCGCGCAGCCCGACGTTTTCGCGTGCCAGTCTGGTGCGGCTGGGGCAAGATGAAGTGTTGTTCGTGTCCGGCACCGCCAGTATTGTCGGCCACGCAACCCTGCACCCCGCCGATGTCGTGGCACAAACCCGCGAAACCATGGCCAATATCGAGGCGGTGCTGGACGAGGCAAATTACCTGGCAAGCAAGCCCGGGTTCGATCTGGCCAGCCTGCACTACAAGGTCTATGTGCGCCACCCTGCCGATCTGGCGCAGATTCGCGCCGAACTTGAACGCATAGTGGGTATCGCACCCAACGCGGTCTATCTGCAGGCTGAGGTGTGCCGCCAGGATTTGCTGCTGGAGATCGAGGCCACTGCCGCGCATCCGTTGCTGTCAGGCCAGCGGGGCTGACCATGCGTATCTTGCTGAATGGCTATGATTACCTGGTGCTGTATCTCGGCCTGGCCTGGCTGGGGATACTGTGCCTGGCATGGACGCCGGTTGCGCTGGTTATTTACCCGCTGCTGTCCGAGCGCCGGGGGCGGGCGCTGGGGCGTTACGTCACGATGATGGCGTTTCGCTTTTACCTTGCCAGCATTGGCCTGTCGCGCCGCTGCAGCTTTGACCTGGAGGCGCTGGATGTCCTGCGCGATGAACCGTCGCTGATCATCGCGCCCAATCATCCCTGCCTGCTGGATGCGGTGATGGTGATTTCACGCTTGCCGAATGTCGCCTGCGTGCTTAAAGCCGATCTGATGAACAATATTTTTCTCGGAGCGGGTGCCCGGCTGGCGCGCTACATCCGCAACGAACCGGTGCGGCGCATGGTGCAGCAGGCAATACAGGATTTTGCCAGCGGCAGCCATCTGTTGCTGTTCCCGGAAGGCACCCGCACCACTTCTTGTCCGGTCAATCCGCTCAAGGGCAGCATCGGCCTGATCGCGCATCATGCACAGGTGCCGGTGCAGACGGTCCTGATAGAAACCGATTCGGCGTATCTGAGCAAAGGCTGGCCGCTGTTCCGCAAACCGCCGATGCCGATCCATTACCGGGTGCGCCTGGGACGGCGCTTTGATCCGCCGCAGCATACCCAGCATTTCATGGCTGAGCTGGAACATTACTTTGCGCATGAGTTGGTTCAAGGCTCGGCATTTTACCCGGCCAACTCCCTGCCCGCGCAGGCCGACCGTACCCTGCCATGACGACTGCCCCTGTCATTACGACGCCATCGACCACGCATCTGGTCCTCATTCCCAGCTATAACCCCGGCGCCAGAGTCTATGAAACCGTGCGCGCGGCACGACTATACTGGACCCCGGTGTGGGTGGTGGTGGATGGCAGCAGCGACGGCAGCGCCGAAGGCTTGCTGGCGATGGCCGCAGAGGATGCCGGCCTGCGCGTGATGATCCTGCCGCGCAACCAGGGCAAGGGTGCGGCGGTGCTGCATGGCCTGGAACAGGCGGCGGCGGCGGGATTCAGCCATGTGCTAACCATGGATTCGGACGGCCAGCATCCCTCCGAGCTGATCCCCGCATTCATGGCGGAATCCGCGCGTCAGCCGGCGGCGATGATATTGGGCGTGCCGGTATTCGATGCCAGTGCGCCGGGCCTGCGCGTGCAAGGGCGGCGCGTCTCCAACTGGTGGGCCAACCTGGAAACGCTGTGGGCTGGCATCGGCGACTCGCTGTTCGGTTTCCGCGTGTATCCGGTTGAACCGTTGCGGCAGGTGATGCGCACCCAGATGTGGATGCGCCACTTCGACTTCGATCCCGAAGCCGTGGTGCGCCTGTGCTGGCGCGGAATCAGGCCGGTCAATCTGCCCGCCCCGGTGCGCTACTACCGCGCGGAGGAGGGCGGCGTGTCGCATTTCCGCTACCTGCGCGACAACTTGTTGTTGACCTGGATGCACACGCGCCTGTTTGTCGGATTTGTGCTGCGCCTGCCCGTTTTGCTGGCAAGACGTGCGCGGGGACGATAAATGATTACTCAGGCTGGCTGGCCTTGACCGCTTGATATTCTGAAAAGATGCCGACTTCCAGATGGCGTTTAACCTGGGTCAGCCCCGCGGCACTCAGCGTGGCCAGGACTCGTTCGGGGGTAGCGCGTCGGCATCGAGCACGACTGCGGCGCGGCCCTCCAGCAGCAGTTGTCCCGCCGCGCTGACGCTGAACTGATAGAGGATATTGTTTTCGCCGCGCGTGATGCAGGTGGCTTCCACTCGCAGATCGGCGGCGATGCCGTCCAGCCGCGGCACATGCAGCTGTGTGCCGCGCACGCTGACCAGATAACCGACCCGTGCACGGGCACTGTCCGGCGGCGCCAGCAGGACGCCGTGCACGGCCATGGCCTGCGCCGCATATTCGATACCGCAGGCGGCGCCCAGCCGGCCGTTAGCGCGCAGCGGGTTGTCGGCGGCGCGATGGCTACTCGCGCGGCACTGGATGCGCTGCTGATCCCATGCCTCAACCTGATCCAGCAGGCACATGCTGCCCTGATGCGGGATATGCCGGGCAATCCAGGCGCGGTCCAGCTTGACGTGAAACTCGCGCAGCGAGACTGCGTCCCTCTCGCCCGCTTGCGGGAGATAACCAGCGACTTGCCCGCTTGCGGGCTTAGTCGAATGGCTAGTCGTTCCATCAGAGTTAGGAGAGAGGGGAATGGGTCTGGTTTGATTTAGCATGGCGCGACTTCCACGGCGAGGCGCGTGCCGCCGAGGTAATCCAGCACCACGCGCTGGTCTTGCCGCAATGCGATAGCGCGCAACAGCGGCAACCCGCGCGCGGCGGGGATGGCGACACGCAGGGCTTCAAGCGCGGCATCGTCGAGCCGGTCTGCATCGGCGTCGGTCAGGCTGACGGCGATTTGTGCCAGCGCCTTTGCGCCGCGTTGCGGCGCCAGCACCAGTGCAATGCCGAACGCATCGGGAATGGGGCGGGCGCTGTAGAGCGGCTCCGGGTAGGCGGTGTCGCACGCCAGCAAGACAGTGCGGGTGTTATCGACCACCACCTGGGTGAGGGCTTCCAGCAGGCCCGCGCCGAAACTGGCGTCAAACGCACTCAACACCGATGAGCTGGTCATCGCGCCGGTGGCGATACTCCAATACCCGGCGGCGGCGTTATGCACGGAATTATGGAAACGGGTCGGGGAGATTTGCCGGTCATCCGAGGCGAGCATTTCACAGATGGCGTGACAGTTTTCCCCGTCGCCACCAGACGAGGAAAACACGCTGGGCAGGCTGGCCGCATCGAGGCCGGCGGCGGCGATGGCTTCCAGCCCGGTCGCCAGGGTGAGCTTTACGATCGCGCCGCTGCGCCGGCGTTCCGCCGCAGGCAGCAACGCGGGGGGCGGCAGGACGGTCTGGTGCGGCTGATAGGGCTGCGAACCGCCAAGGACCGCCTGGCCGCTAGTCCAGCCGGCCAGACCGGGGCCGAGCAGGCCGATGCCTTCGATGTATGCGGTGAGTGTCATGGCTTAACGTGAAACTCACGTAGGGCGTCAATAAGCGAAGCGCATTGCGCCGTATGCTGCTCGACATGGTGCAATGCGCTTCGCTTATTGCACCCTACATGAACTGTGAGCGTCATGGGTTACCCGCCCGGCCAAAAATCAGGCTGCAATTGGTGCCGCCGAAGCCAAACGAGTTGCTGAGCACGCGCGCCACCGGCTGCTCGCGATTATCCAGCAGATAATCGAGATCCAGCGCGGGGTCGAGTTGCCGGGTGTTCAGCCCGGCGGGCAGCAGGCCGTGCTGCAGCGCCAGCGAGCAAATCACCGCCTCCACACCGCCGGCAGCGCCCAGCGTGTGGCCGGTCGCCCCCTTTGTGGAACTGCACGGCGGCGTGCCCGGGCCGAATACGCCAGCAACGGCCTTGCCTTCCGCAGCCTCGTTGCTTTGGGTCGCGGTGCCGTGCAGGTTGATATAGTCGATTTCAGCCGGATGCAAACCCGCCATTTTCAGCGCATCCTGCATCGCCATGCGCGCACCCAGGCCCTCCGGATGCGGCGATGACATGTGATAGGCATCGCTGGATTCGCCTATCCCGAGCAGCAGCACCGCATCCGCACTCAAGTTTTCTTCTGGGTGTTCCGGGGTGCGTTCCAGCAGCGCAAAGGCCGCCGCTTCACCAATCGAGATGCCGTTGCGTTGCGCATCGAAGGGGCGGCATGCCTGATCGGAAATCAGGCCGAGCGAGTTGAAGCCGTACAGCGTCGTCAGGCACAGCGAATCCACGCCGCCCACCACCGCCGCGTCGATCAGCCCCGCCGCCATCATGCGCCGCGCCGAACTGAACACCTTGGCGCTGGACGAACACGCCGATGACACCACGACCGCCGGACCGGTCAGGCCAAGATAATGGCGCGTGAAATCTGCGACGGAAAAAGTATTGTGCGTGGTGCGGTAAATGAAATCGGCGGGGAGTGCGCCCGTCACCGGGTCGCGCCGCCGGTAGGCCAGCTCGGTTTGCAGAATGCCGGAAGTGCTGGTGCCGAGAAACACACCGATGCGCTGTGCGCCGTAGGTTGCGATGGCAGCGCGCACCGCCTCGGTAAAGCCATCCTGCATCAGTCCCAGCAACGCGAGCCGGTTGTTGCGGCAATCGAAATCGGCCAGGTGCGCGGGAAGCTGCACCGCATCCACCCCGGCCACCTCGCCGATGAACGTCGCCAGATCCACCGTATCGAACGCGCAAGGCGCCAGCCCGGCGCGGCGCTGGCGCAGAGCGTCCAGGGTCCGGTCGAGGCCACGACCGATGCTGCTGGTCGCGGTGAAATGGGAGAGCCAGAGCGGGTTCAAGGAAAAGTCAGCCTATCGCAAGTAAAACAAGTCGTTAATAAAAATAGTTGATGTTGAGGGCTTGCCGCCACTTCGTAAGCCATTGTGACAGTCGCGAAACAAAATGGCGGCAAGTATCCCATAGCACTATGAGTATCCCTATTAGACCGTACAAAATTATGCCTGCGATGACAACATAAATCAGGTCAGCCACTGAGCTTCCGCCGGAGTATGGGAAGTCACGCCCAGCCTCATTTGGAACCCAGGCTTAAGCAATACCGGACATGTTTAACAGTACGGCGATCACTACAAGAAACCCGAACTTGAGCGACTGTTTCATGATTTTGACCTAACGAAGCTGAAGAAATATTATTTTCATATTCATATCGTGCAGTGAATCAAGGTGAATAGCAACCTTATAGGTTCTTTGGCACTAAGCAGTCAGCAGCAGATCCTTAATTTGAGCCAAAATAGGCCATTCAGGATGCCTGGATATTTTTTCCATAATACCGATGCCGGATTGTATCTATAATTAACCTCATGTATTTTCAGCTCCCCGTATTACCTGATTCCGGTGGGTACGAAATTCAATCTTATTGTTTGATCCAACCGCTTCAACTTCACTATGAAATGTGAGCGGTGCATATGCGTGGTTCACGGGTATTCGGCATAGGAGGCAACATGGACAGGCGCTCATTCATCAAACTGGCAGCAGGCGGGGTGGGGGTATTCGCCTTGTCGCAGTTCATCGTGCCGACGCGGGTTGCGGCGGCGGAGCGCATCGGGAAAATCAGCAGAAGCAACGCGGAGTGGAAGAAGCTGCTCACGCCGGAGCAGTACGAGGTGCTGCGCGAAGAGGGCACCGAGCGGGCATTCAGCAGTCCGCTTGACCATGAGAAGCGCAACGGCATGTTCGTGTGCGTTGCCTGCGGGCTGGAACTATTCCCGTCCAAATACAAATTTGACAGCGGCACCGGCTGGCCGAGTTTTTACGACGTGCTGCCCGGCCATGTCGAAACCAAGACCGATTTCAAGCTGCTCCTGCCGCGCACCGAATACCATTGCGCGCGCTGCGGCGGCCATCACGGCCATGTGTTCAAGGACGGCCCGAAACCCACCGGGCTGCGCTATTGCAACAACGGTGTGGCATTGCGTTTCATTCCGGACAAGGGATGAGAGGTGTGCTTGAAAACATTCAGCCATGGATTAACACGGATTCACGGATAAAAACCGGGCAGTGAATCCGTGTTTCATTCGTGACTAATTTAGGAATTTTAAGATGAATGCACTCGACATCGGCCTCGCATTCCTCGAAGGCGTGGCGCTGATCGTCTCTCCCTGCATCCTGCCAGTGCTGCCGCTGGTGCTGGCCACCTCGGCCGGCGGCGGCAGGCGCAGGCCGTACGGCATCATCATCGGCTTCGTGCTGGCGTTCACCCTGTTCGCCCTCGCGGCGCGCCAGCTTGTTTCGCTGCTGGGACTGGATCTCGACCTCGTGAAGAATGCCTCGCTGGCGCTGCTCGCGCTGCTGGGGCTGGTGCTGTTGTCGTCCAGGTTGTCGGAAAGATTCAGCGCGCTGACGCAGGGTTTGGCCGATTTCGGCAACCGGCTTGCCGGAACCGGCGGGGAAGGTCTGCTCGGCGGCATCGCCATCGGCGCATTGATCGGGCTGGTGTGGACGCCCTGCGCGGGGCCGATTCTCGCCGCCGTGCTGGTGCAGGTGATCCGCCAGCAGACCGACCTGGCCGGCAACCTCGTCATTCTTTCGTTCGGTATCGGCGCGGGCGTGCCGATGCTCGTCATCGCGCTGGCCGGGCGCAAGATCATGGGCAAGCTGGGATTCTTCGCCCGCCACGCCGAGGCGGTGCGCAAGGCTTTCGGTGTGCTCATCATCCTGTCGGTCGCATACATCGCCTCCGGTGCGGACATCGAGGCGCTGTTCATGCCGAAAGATTCCGTCGAAGCGCCGCGCGGTGAACTGGCGCTGAAGGATGGCCTGGGCAGCCCCTACGCCGCACCGGAATTTGCCGGCATCGAGGCGTGGCAGAACTCGCCGCCGCTCACGATGAAGGAGCTGCAAGGCAAGGTCGTGCTGATCGACTTCTGGACCTACTCCTGCATCAACTGCGTGCGCACGCTGCCTTATCTCACCGACTGGGACAGGAAATACCGCGACATGGGGCTGGTGATCGTCGGCGTGCATTCACCGGAATTCGAGTTCGAAAAGAGGCTGGCCAACGTCCAGGCCGCGATCGCGCAGCACGGCATCCATTACCCGGTAGCGCTGGACAACAACCTCTCCACCTGGGTAAATTTCAACAACCGCTACTGGCCCGCGCATTACCTCATCGACCGGCAAGGCCGGGTGGTCTACACCCACTTCGGCGAGGGCAAATACAACGTCACGGAGAACAATATCCGCTACCTGCTCGGCCTGAAGGAGAGGGGTGAGACCATTCAAGCCGAAGCGCCCGTGTTTGTGCCCGGGCAAACGCCGGAAACCTATCTCGGCTATGCGCGAGCAGACACCTTCGGCGGCAGGGAACGCGTGGTGCGCGATGCGGAAAACTCCTTCCGTTTTCCCGCCTTCCTGCCCGAGCATCAATGGGCGCTGGACGGCAAATGGAAAGTGGGATCCGAAAAAATCGTCGCGGGGGAGCAGGGCGCGGCATTGCGCCTGAACTTCAAGGCACGCAAGGTATTCCTCGTCCTCGGCACGGCTACCGGCAAGCCGGTGCATGCCACGCTCAGCCTGAACGGCGAGGCCGTCGGCGTCAATGCCGGAAAGGACGCTCCGGCAGGAGCAGTCACCATCGAACGCAATACCCTTTATGAACTGATAGACCAGAAAAGCCCAAGAAACAGCCTGATCGAAATCAAATCCGATGCACCGGGGCTGGAGGCTTATGCATTTACATTTGGTTAGAACATCAAAGCATGCGTTTGCAAGCGCGCTCAATGCGCGGTCAGTAATGCGCGATTTCAACCAGACGTGCGTTGAGCTTATGCGCCAGCGCCTTGCCGCCCTGCTGCATGACGGCGTTGTGATTCCACTCGATGAATGGGTGCGCAAACAGCGCCAGCAAGTTCATCCAGGCTGGCGTGGTGCGTACCTGCCAGTCGTAGCGCACGACGGTCACGGCTCCCTCGACGGAGAATGACCAACGGCCCCTGCCTTCTACATCGCCGCTGGCGATGCCCTCGATGGTGGCCAGCGGCTCGATATGGACAACGCAAATATCGAAAGTGAGCCGATACGGCAAGCGTCCCCGCCATGTGTAGCGGCGCACGCTGCCGATGCCCCGTGCATCGCCGGGGACGAGTTCCTCGACGCTCTCTACATTACGCCACCACTGCGGCCAGTTCAGGGAGTGGTAGATGGCATCGCAGACCGCATCAAGCGGTGCTTCGATATGCCAGACAGTGACGAAGCGGTATACCATCAGCGTTCCCTTTGCTATGGATTAAACAGCGTTTCCGGCAGCACGGCGTCGATTTCCAGGGCTTCCATCGTCACGGTTTCGATGATGTCATCCTGCTGGTTGCGGCTGATTACCTTGACCGGGAACTGGTTCGCCGTATCCAGCCATAGTTCGTAGCGGTACACGCCGGTAACGGCAAAATTGCCTGTGCCGGTCACGGCAAGATGCAGGGCCGCGTGTCCATCCACGCTCTCTTCGCCCAATATCTCGGTGGTGCCGCCCCCGCGCAGCATGCGGACATTTTCGAACAGCGCCCCGACATCCGAGCGATCCACGTGCTGGCCGCGTGAGCTCTGAATCAGCAGATTGCCGGGGCTCAAATTGAATTCCGGAAAATGGCCGGCGCCAAACGGCCACAGGCGCACGCGCCGGGTGAGGGGATTGTAAACCAGCACCGCGCCCTCATGCGGACGGATGAATTCCATGCGTACGAAACCGGGTTTCCTGTAGTAATAGCGGATATGCTCCTCGCCGTCGGTATGGGAGGAATGGATGGTGACGCGGTAGGATTCGACCGACTGATAATGCTCGATGGCGCTGGCCAGCGGGTCCGGAGGAGTGCCGGTGAGGGCTGCGGCAAGCATCAGGGCTGGAAGCACCGCTTATTCCACCACTTCGAGCACGCCTTCCATGCCCTTCTCGCGGTGGCTTTTAAAGAACAACAGCTTGTTCCTGCAATAAAAAGGGTAATTGCCGACGGCGGTGGGGGTGAAGCGGATAGCCTTGGCTTCACTGGACAGGCCCTCGTCCACTGCGATGCCCGCCTCGGGCGATTGGATGACGAGGGTGTGTGGAACTAAACCGCTTTCTACACTGACCGTCAACTCGACCGGCACATTCACATGAACGATCACGCGGTTCGGCTTGAAGAAATAACTCCCGCCTTCAATCCGTACGTGCTGCACGCCATCGGCGGCAATGGTCGATTGATAAACCGTTTCACTGGGCGTGGGAGTGTCGGCACGACACGCAACATATCCGGTAATCCCAAGGCAAAACAGAAAAAATGTCACGATGTTTTTCATGGTCGGCATAAGTTAGTGGATCGTGGAAAATTCTGGTGAAGATCGAATGGCTCCTTTTGCATAATAGTACATCCAAATGAAGCTCGCATCTTTCATCAGATACAGGCAGTGTCTTCGGATATCAAATGCCTGCTTCATATTGCAGTCATTCAGCGTTCCATAAAGCGGTCTGTCACTGATTTCCAACGACTGACAAAATGGCCGACGGTCAGCCATGAAAAGTTTTGGTGTTCCAGTATCTTTGGTGTTCTGATCGTTGAGGGTTCCTCAGAAAATCTCATTCGAGATTGATGCATTCCCACACTTAGGGCAAGATACGCTCTCTTAATTTTTTGTATAAACAAAGCAAGAGAATAGCTATGGGCGCACAGTGGAAAGCAAGGCACAAGGAAATCGCAGCGAACGCCAAGGGTAAAATTTTCGGCAAGCTGTGCAAGGAAATCACGGTCGCCGCGCGCGGTGGGGCCGACCCGGACTCGAACTCGCGTTTGCGCCTCGTGGTCGAGCAAGCCAGGAAAGCCTCCATGCCGCGTGAAACGCTGGAGCGCGCGATCAAAAAAGGCGCAGGCCTGCTCGACGGAGGCGCGAATCTGGAACGCCTCGTCTATGAAGGTTTCGCGCCGCACCGCGTCCCCGTGATCGTCGAATGCCTGTCCGACAACATCAACCGCACCATGTCCAGCATGCGCGTACTGTTCCGCAAAGGACAGCTCGGCGCAGAAGGCTCCGTCTCGTGGGACTTCAACTATGTCGGCATGATTGAAGCCACACCGAACTCCAAGGAAGCTGATGCAGAAGTCGCCGCCATCGAAGCAGGCGCGCAGGATTTTGAACCGGCAGACGAAGGCGCAACTCTGTTCATCACCGACGTCACCGACCTCGATACCGTGTGCCGCGCCTTGCCAGCACAAGGATTCACCGTCATCTCCGCCCAGTTAGGCTATCGCCCGAAGAATTCCGTCACGCTCGGCAATGATGCCGAGCGCGAAGAAGTGGAAGCGTTTTTGGAGGCGATTGATGCGGATGATGACGCGCAGAATGTTTATGTGGGGTTGGCGGGCTAGAGGTGTTTCTTGAGAGAGCGGCGTAGTAATTTGATTTTGGTGTATTTTTTCTGTGATTGATTTCTGGATAATGTTCTTCCAGAGTTAAGCAACAGGCGGATTCGACGTCAGCTAACTCATTGGAGTGTTGGTGCGCGTTTAAAATAGCCGCTATTTGCAAGCCCATGCAGTCAGGAACTTGATGTCACTAGAGTACCTGTGAAAAACCATAGAACTCCGTATCAAGCCCGCAGTGCATATCGGCAATATTGGCGGCACTTCCCATTACGAAGATCCCGGGTTAATTGCGTCGTCCAATTCTGTTTTCGCATGCTTCAGTGCATCGTCCAGCGCGTTCATGAATTCATTGACCTTGATTGGTTTGGTAAGATAGCGGAAGAATCCAGCCTCCAGTCCCTTCTCGATATCGCGCAGCATGGCATTGGCACTGAGGGCAATGACCGGGATGTGCGCCGTGGCCGGGTCTGAGCGCAGAATATTCAGGGCTTCGATGCCGCTGATACCGGGCAGATTGATGTCCATCAGGATCACATCCGGGAGGTGGGCGCGCGCCAGCGCTATGCCGAAATTGCCGTCGCGCGCGCTCAACATGTGTACCTGCGGGTGATCCGCAATGATTTGCTCGACCAGCATCAGGTTGGCCGGATTGTCTTCCACATAGAGCAGGGTGCGCAGCGCCTCGTTCCCCTGGGTTTGCGGCGCAAGCTCTACTGGCAGGGTGTTTTCAGCGGCAAGGTGCGGCGTAACGTCCCGGATCAGCTCGATCCAGAATTCGCTGCCCGCTCCGACGGTACTTTTCACGCCGAGGGTGCCGCCCATCAGTTCGACCAGTTGCTTGGTGACCACCAGACCGATGCCCGTCCCTTCCTCGGCGCCGTTCTCCTGTCCGAGACGATTGAACGGCTGAAAAAGCTGCACCAGCTTTTCCGGAGGCAATCCCGCACCGCTGTCTTTGATGCTGATGCGTATGCGTTCCGGGGTGCTCATGGTGCATCTCACTTCGACCGTGCCCTGCTCGCGGTTGTATTTGATCGCATTGGAAAGCAGGTTGATCAGAACCTGCTTTACCCGGGTTCGATCGGCATGGGCAAACCAAGTGTGGTCAAACGGGAGGAAGTTTATCTGAATGCCGTGTTTTTGCGCCTGCGGTTCGATCATGGCCTGGCATTCGAGGATGACATCGATCAGCGACACCGGTTCCCGCGACAGCGACAGCTTGCCGGATTCGATCACCGCGAGATCGAGAATTTCGTTGATCAGTTCCAGCAGATACCATCCTGCCTTGATAATCTGGTGCAGCCTTGCAATCTGGGCGTCCGTCGGCGGCGGGGAACCGGTCTCCAGCAGCTGGGCGAAGCCGAGGATCGCATTGAGCGGTGTACGCAGTTCATGGCTCATTCTGGAAAGGAATTCAGATTTTGCGAGATTGGCTTTTTCCGCTGCAGACTTGGCGCGCTCCAGCTCGGCGTTCTTTTCCTGCAGTAACTGATCCAGGCGTTTGCGTTCGGTGATGTCGCGCGCCGAGCTGTATACCAGTTGCCGGCCGTCAATCTCCACCCGTGAGGTGTTGACTTCGACATCAATGATGCTGCCATCGCGGCGGCGATGCTGGGTTTCAAACACCGAATTGCTGCTTCCCAGTGCGTCTATTTTTGCTTTCAATTCCTCTGCTGACCATTGCGCGTTCCACTGCGCCACATTCATGCCCAGCAGTTCCTCTTTCGTGTAGCCCAGCATGCGGCAAAACGCATCGTTCACCTGTACCAGGTTGCCGTCGATATCAAAGATGTAAATACCGTCGCCAGCCGTGCGCAGCAGCATCTCGTTCTTGTAGCTTTCGCGCGCTACCGCTGCAGCTGTTTGCAAGGCGCGCTCCCGGTCACGTATCAGCAGCCAGGCGAGCAGTGTAAACAGCAGGCTCATACTGATACCGGTAGCGGCAATAGTACGGGGTTTCTCCTTGTCGAGTTGCGCATCGAAACTGGGCAGGGAGTGTACCCCTATCGTCCAGATGTGCTCAGCGATACTGACTTGCGTTAAGCTTCGAAAGCCGGGATGTTGGTGTTGGACGAGGGGGGTGGAGTCGTACATCGCCGTCTTGTCCGACGCTTCTTCACCATCGTAGATTTCGATGTCGAGGTTGCCAGCGCGTGCGCCAAGGACCCCGGCCATCAGGTCATTCATGCGAAACGGAGAATAGACCCAGCCGATGATGTTGGCGCGGCGTTCGGCCAGGGTTTCATGTGGAAGGCCATTGCGGTACACCGGCGCATACATGAGAAAGCCAGACTGTACTTGCTGTCCGGCTTCCTGCACCAGCGTGACCTTGCCTGACATCGCCGTCTTATCCAAATCGCGTGCCTGCTCCATGGCCGCACGGCGCACCGCTTCTGAATACATGTCATAGCCAAAGGCGCGCAAGTTGCGGTCGGTGAACGGCTCCAGAAAGACGATGGAGGTATAGAGGTCGCGTTCGCCTTCTGGGCGCAGTGTGTAGTTGGGGAAGCCTTCTTTGCGTATTGCTTCGATATGCCTGGCTTTTTCTTGCGGCGGAATGATCAGCGAAAAACCGATGCCCTGAATGCCCGGAAAGAGATTGTCCAAGCGCAGGCTGGCCACATAGTCATGGAATGCATTTCGCTCAACACTCTTCGACGCGATATACAGGCCTTTGACACCGCGCAGGACTTGTTCATAAGCTGCCAGCCGCTGCTCGATGCGCAACGTGATTTCGCGAACATGGTAAGCGAAGTTGTCTTGCTGAGTCTGATGTGCGGCATTAACGGCTGCCTGCTGCGAAAAATAAGTTACAGTGAACCCGACCACCAGCACCAGCCACGGCAACGATTTACTGAGGCGCAAATAGTTCATGGCGCGCGCGTAAAAATATGATTGAGGGCGCCGTGCGCACCAAATCTTTTCGGTATCATTCCGGGCAAGAACCTACCTTGAATTTTTCGGATAAGGAAGTTTACAAGATTTGATGGGCAAGTGACATAGGACAAACACCGATGGCTAACCAATCCTTGATCGAGCCTTGAATGTCTCCTATTGGCGGCGGGTTCAACCCTAACTCTTTGAGTTAACTACCCCTAAGTAAAGGAGGGTTTTGGCAAATTCCAGTGCTTGGTTTGAATCAAACAGACGGGTAGCGTACTTTACCGATGACGTCCGCGCCTATGCGCTGTCGTAATGGCAGGTAGGCAGCCAGCACCCCCAGCATGAGACCAGCCAACACATCCACCGTCACATGCTGGCGTGTGGCCAGGGTGGAATAGATGATGCCGATGCACCACGTCCAATTGAAGATGAGCATCCACAGCGGCGCAGCAAGTGATGCAGCCAGATACCCGAAAAAATGGCTGTGGCGACGTGAAGCGAAGGGCAGGCATTGCCCGAGGCGTCCATGCTTTTAAGGAGCTCCACATCGGGATATTGAGCCCAGTCGATGTTGGCTGCGGGGACTGCCGTGGGCCAGAAGTAGAAGACGATCAGCCCTGCGAGGCAGGTCCCGGTCATGGCCAACCCATAGTTATACAGTTCGCGCCGTGTCGCCAGCAATGCCGGAGGCAGGGAAACATAGACCCACAGTAACAGGTACATGGGCAAAGCCAGAGGCTGAAAGCCGATCAGGCGATCCAACAAGGTGATGGGCATCACCGTGGCCGGGTAGGCCGGGGCTTTGAGCAGATAGAAGTAAGCGCCGAAAAACAGGCTGATGAAAAGCATCGTTCCGATACTTTTGAGATTCATATGCATGGGTATTGCCGCTGCAGCCTGACGATACCACGGCGTCTGCTGGCTACTTTCGTTCAAGTCCGGCAGGCGGCTGGTCATGACAGGGCGTGACGTAGGGTGACCAAGCGCAGATTGGCTGCCCTGGCTGCGGCCAGAACGGCGGGGAGCACTTCGAGAATAACCGGGGTGCCGCCGGGCGTGCGCGCCGCGTTGCCATCGTGCAGCAGCAAAATGGCGCCCGCCCGCAGGCCGTTTAACAGCCTGTTTTTGACGCGTTCCGCATCGCCGATCCGGGTGTCGAAACCGCGCGCCGACCAGCCGGCAAGCCGCAGCTCCAGCCGGGCGAGCACCGGGTCGAGAAAATAATTGCGCAAGCCGGCAGGCGCGCGAAAAAACAACGGGCGCTGGCCGGTAATCGCGGTGAGCGTGTCCTGGGCGGCCTGCAATTCGCGTGTGATGCCGGAACGGCCCAGCAGTGAAAAATGATGGCGGTGATGCTGGCTGTGGTTTTCCACGGCATGGCCGCGGCGCACGATTTCGCGGCATAAGTCCGGATGATGTGCGGCTTTTTCACCGATGCAGAAAAAGGTGGCCCGGGCAGCGTAATGATCGAGCAGCTCCAGCACCTGCGGCGTGACGGCGGGATCGGGGCCGTCGTCGATGGTCAGGGCGATTTCATTCCTGGCCGCAGCGGCGGCAGGCAGCCGCGTCCAGTTCGGCCCCAGCCAGTGGCTGCGCGGCCACAGCCCGAGCAGCACGAGCAGCGCGTGATTGGCCAGCAAGGCGCCAAGCACCCAGCGCCACTGTCCGGGTTCGGCGATCACTGCCGCCAGGGCCAGCACATGCAGCGCGAGGGTTGCGCGGATCAGCGGCGTCGGTTGCCAGCGTGCGCTATGCATGGATCTTCCTGGCGAAAATCGCAGAATAAATCAGCGCGAGGATGACGCCCGGCGCCACGGTGACGCCCATGGCCTGCAATATCGACACGTTGGAAAACGCCAGCAGGCCGAAACCCGCGACGGTCGTCAGGTTGGCGAACAGCATCGAGGCCAGCGTGCGAGGTGAAATGGTGTGGTAAATCTGTTTGGTCTCAGCCATTGTCCCCTCTCCCGCTCGCGGGAGAGGGTTAGGGGCAGGGTGATCGGCCCGATCAAAAAACAGCGCGTAATTGGAGCCCACCGCAGCCACCAGCAGCAGGCCTACCAGATGCAGAATGATCAGCTGCTGGCCAAACAAAGCCAACCCAGCCGTGACGGTGATGACCGCGGCCGCCAGCGGCGCGATGATGCGCAGCACGCGCATCGGCGAGCGAAAAACCCATAGCAGCAGCCCGATGATGGCGACCAGCCCGCCCAGCGACAACAGGATGGCCTCGTGCAAGTAGCCGGAATACAGGCGGTCGGACTCGGCTTTCATGTCCACGAACAGCATATCGGGCAACTCGGTGGCGCCCGTGGTGTCCGTGGTACTTAGCGCAGCGCGGATGCGGCTGGCGTCGATGCCGGCACCCTCAGGGGCGGCAAGCGGCAACAAGGCACTCCAGTGGCGGTCTTGCCGGATGAGTAGCGCATCCACCGCCATGGCCATCGAGGTCTGCTCAAGATCGGACGCTTGCAGCAGGGGCTGGCTGCGTGCGGCCGCAACATCGGCAACAAACGGCGCAAACCGTTGCGCTTGCACCGGCAAGCCCCGAACGGCTTGCGTCAGCCGCGTTTCCAGCACGGCGGGGGCGGGCAGGCTGGCCTGGCGGGCGCGCTGCGTCGCTATGCTGGGAAGATAACGGCTGGGGCTTTCAAATCCGGCAAGTTCGCCCTGATCGACTTGCGCCTGCAGCACCGTGGAAACCTGTTCGGCAGACTGCAATACGGATTCCCGGCTCGCGCCGGAGATCACCACCAGATAACGCACATCAGGCGCGCCCATGTCGGCGCGCAGGCTGGCATCCAGTTCCAGATCGGCTTGCGAGACCGGGCTTAATGAGGAAATCTGGTCATTCCACAGACTGGCGCGGTGCTCGACGAGAACGGTGCAGGCCGCCAGCAGCAGGAGCGCGGCCGCCCAGCGCAGTGCGGCGGCGCGCCGCACCAGACGGGACAGGATCAGGCCGATAGCCGATACGTCATGAATGCGAAAGTTCGCCGGCAGCAGATAAGGCAGGACGAAGCGGGTCACCGTTGCGGCGGCGATCAGGCCGGCAATCGAATACAGGCCGAGTTGCGCCAGACCGGGAAAGTCGGACAGCAGCAGCGCGGCAAAGCCGAATATCGAGGTCAGCACGCCGAGGCGGATGGTGGGCCAGAAGCGCCTGATCCAGTCCTGCCGGTCTGCCCCTCCATGTTCAGATTGCACAAACAGGTAGACTGAATAATCTACCGCCTCGCCGATCAGTGCGGTGCCGAATCCCAGGGTGATGCCATGCACCTCCCCAAAGCCCAGGCTGACTGCCGCGATGCCGGCCAGCGCGCCGCTGATGACGGGCAAAAAACCCAATGCCAATGCGCTGAAGGAACGATAAACCAGCAACAACAGCGTCGCGATCAGCACCATGCCGATGACGGACAGGCGGGTGACCTGGCTTTTGATGGTGTCGCGCGAAGTCACCGAAAACACGCCGGGGCCGGTCATCACCAGATTAAAACAAGCGCCCTTCACGTTTGCTTCCTCGCCCGCTTGCGGGAGAGGGTTGGGGAGAGGGCAGCCCTTTTGGAGAGAGTTGGGGGAGAGAGAAACAGCCGTGTCAAACGCCTGGCGGATGGCGGCCATGGCGCGTTGCTGGGCGTCGGTATCGGAGCCCGATGCGCGCGTTTGCATCAGCATCAGGGCGCGCGCGCCGTCGCGCGATGCACATGTGCCATCGACCATCTGCGGGCGGCTGCCGCTGTTGAGCTGGCCGAGCAATTGCACCATTTCGCCGCTCGGGTCGCGCGGCAGCAGCGATTTGACCAGCAGTCCGGCAGGCGAGGCGAGCAGGTCGATGCTGTCGCTCAGCGCGGCGTGCAGGCCGTCTGTGCTGAAGCGTGCAGGCGTCACTGCGGGGCTGAGCAGGTAGCGGTTGTCGAACAGGAAAGCCCGGTCGCGCTCGGCGCTGACGGGCTCGCCGTTATTGACGCTGACGAAGGCGGGATCGGCGCGCAGGCGCTGGGCGATTTGCTTGGAAAGCCTGGCGCGGGCGGGCGCATCGGCGCCTTCGATGCCCACCAGAATCAGGCGCGAGGCCAGGCCGTCAGTGATCTGCTCGAGGAGTAGTTGCTGTGCCGGCGTGGGGCTGCGCGGCAGAAATGCCGATAAATCGGTAGTGAACTGGCTGCGGCTGATGATGATGCCGCAGGCGAGGATAAACGCCAGCCACAAGACGATCGAAGTCCGGGCTATCGCTGTCCGGCCGTGCCGCGCTGGAGCTGGACTCACGGTGCGGCCAGCTTTTCGATGAGCATCAGCGAGCTGTCGCCGTCGGCCTGGGTGATTTCGATGCTGCGCACCGCGTCGCGCACCCCGACGATGCGGATGCGCGTTACCACGGCCTGCATTTTTTCATCCAGCGGCAGCAGTTGCAGGGTCCAGTGTTCGGAAGTGCCGCCCAGACTCAACCGGTAATTGCGTTCCAGCGCCTTGCGGTCGCCCGCCAGGGTGCCGCGGATGCTGTCGATGAAAGCCGCCAGTTCCGGGTAGCCCTGCAATTGCAAACGGTGTTTCTGGCGGCCGCGCTCGATGACCAGCGTGCCGCCATCCACCGTCATGGATTCGGCCTTGGGTTTGAGGGTGCGTTTTTCCAGATGGTCGGGTGCGCTGTAGAATAGTTCGCCGGAGGATTCCACCGGTTTATCGAGCATGGCGATGAATTTCTTTTCGACAAAGCTGGCATGGTCGGAGCGGGTCTGCGCCAGGACACTCATGAGTTGGTCGATATCCCAGTCGGCGGCGTGGCTGACGGCAGGCAACAGCGCCAGTGCAACGAGCAAGTGCCGTAAGGCGCACAGCGCAAAAAGCAGGTGCGAATTTATTCGCACCAACAATGAGTTGCGTGCGAATAAATTCGCACCTACAAATCCGCCAACTGCTTTTTTCAGGATCATGATTTGGGAGGCATTGTAGTGTCTGCGGGCTGCCAGAAATCGAAAAAATTAAACCAGTTATACGGTGCCTTGCGGCAGTATTGATCCAGCAGCGTGGCATAACGGGTGATGGCCGCTTGCAGGGCGGCATCGCGCTGGCCGCGCGCCACGGCAGAAAAATCCGCCAGGGGTTCGAAATGGATGGCGTAGCGGTTGCCGCCCAGATACAGCCCGGTCATGAATACCACCGGCCGCCGCAGCAATGCGGCCATGCGGAACGGCCCGATGGGCAAGTTCGCGTCAGCGCCGAGGATCTGCACCGGGTACAGTGTGTCGTTGCCCGGGGTGCGATCGGCCAGCATGCCGACGATACCGCCGGCATCCAGGCGCTCGCGCACCCTGAGCATGGAATCGATATGCCCCAGGCCGATGATATCCTGCACCGCCTCCGGATTGATCGCGGCCAGCATGGAGTTGATCTTTTGCGCGTTGTCCTCGTGCATCAGCATGGCGACGCGCAAATCCTGGTGTTTCCGGCCAATCGCGCGGATCACTTCGAAGCTGCCGAGATGCGCGCCCATCAGGAACAAGCCCTTGCCGCCGGCAAGCAGGCGATGCAGCGTGTCTTCGCCGTGCACTTCAAAATCGAACAGATCGAAGCGGCGGTTGACCAGATAGACACGGTCATGGATGGTGGCGGCAAAGGTGAAAAAATGCCGGTACAGATCGCGCCAGCGGGCAGGGCGGCCCAACGCACGCCCGAGATAATCGCTGGAAGCGCGGCGGCTGGCCGGTGCGAACAGCAGAAAATAAGCGGCGATCAGGTGCAGCACGCCGCGCGCCGCGCGCCGCCCCAGGCGCAGCGAAATCCAGGTCATGACGCGCAACATCAGCATGCTGCTGCGCTCCGGGGTATGCGCCCAGGCGGCCTGGCCGGCTGTCGGATGAGGTGTCATTCCATTTTTCCTTCAAAACAGCAATAACCATGTAGGGTACATTCCATGCACCATTGCCATTGGTGCATGGAATGCACCCTACGATATTTCATTTTTGATTTAGAAATGGAATCATACAGGCGATCCCGGCGCGATACTGCCGCTGGCGATTTTGCGCATCCCCGCCAGGATATCGAAGCGGATCGTGCCGTCGGCCGAGATGCTGTGCCGGATCAGCAGTTCGTCGCCGGGGCGCGCCGGGCTCAGAAACTTGGCCAAGCTGATCTCGCACAGATCCAGCGCGATCCCAGTGGCAGCGGCAATGATTTGCAGCGCCATGTCCAGCAGCAAGACGCCGGGGAGGATCGGGGTGCCGGGAAAGTGTCCGGCAAAGGCGGGGTGATCCGGCGGAACAGTCCAGTGCGCGGCGTTATTCATGCGGATTTCCTTGTGCCTTGTGGCTTGCGGCGTGTTTTGAACAGTGCTTGCAACGCTGCGCGCGGCAGTTTTCCGGTGCGGTTGCGCGGCAGCGCATCCACAAACAGCAGGGGGCGCGGCAGGAAAACCGGGTCAATATGTTCGCGCAGCGCCGCCAGCAGATGCGGCGCATCCAACCCCGGAGCCACCACGCATGCGGCAAGCCGGGTGACATGGTCGGGGCTGGTTTCATCGGGCATGTAAAAAGCGCCATCCTTCACGCCGGGAATGCTGTTGAGCAGGTGGTTGAGGCTCGCCAGCGAATGCCGTTTGCCGGCGATATTGACCAGATCGGCGATGCGCTCGTGCAGCAAAAAATGCTCGCCGCTAAGCGGTTCGATCCTGTCGTTCATCGCGACCGGCGTCTCGATGTGGCCGCCGCACGCGCGCACGCGGTCGCCCTCGGCGATCAATTTTATCCCGGGAAGCAGCTGCCATTCCGCGCTTTGCGTGGGGCGGCGGGTGGCAACCTGGCCGGTTTCGGTGCTGCCATAGATTTCCGTCAGCGGCGCATGGCAGCACGCCTCGATGTCCTGCGCGAGTTGGGCAGACAGCGGCGCAGTGGCGGATACCACCCCTGCGATCTCCGGCAGCGCCAGCCCCGCATCCAGCAAGGCGCGCAGATGCACGGGCGAGGACACCAGCACTCGCGGCGCGGGCACCGCCGCCAGAGCCTGGCAAATATCGGCCGGGTAAAACGGCTGCGCATGGCTGAGCGCGTTGCCGCTGTGCCATGCCATTAGTAGCGTGGACTCAAGCCCGTACATATGTTGCGGCGGCACCGTGCCAACGATGGTGCAGGGTAGGGGCACGGCGCGCCGTGCCCGTACTAGCCCCAGGCGCAATGCCTCGGCCTGCACGCTGCTGACCAGCGCGCCCCAGGTTTTGGGATGCGGTTGCGGGGTGCCGGTCGAGCCTGAAGTGAAGACCACCGCGATGCGCTGCGTGGCTTCAATTTGCGGAATGGCAAATGCGCCCGGTGGGCTGACGCCCATGGCCGGGTAGCGCAGCCGGGGCAGATCCACCGTGCATGGGTCGCTGTCCGTCAGACAGAACACATCCGGCGCAAAACCCCTGATCTGGCGCACCACTTCCGCTGTGTGGGCAGAAGGCAGCAGGCTGACTTTGCCGGACACGATGGCGGCCGCCAGACCCACGCTGAAACGGTAACGATCGCCGCATAGATTGAGCAGGTGACTCCCCGCGGGAAGCAGGGCGGCAAGCTCGCCGACCTCGGCCAGGAACTGGCGCAGCGAGACGGCGCCATCGGCGCGCCAGGCGATGATGCTGTCCGGGGAGATATGGGATACCAGCGGCAGTGAAGGCATGATCGGGGCTGCAACGATCAGCGTGGACGCGCCGGGGTGTTCCTGAATGCCCGCACCGCATCGAGGATATGCGCATTCTGTATATCGGGCAGCACCCATCTGCGTACCCAGTATTCGGCAATGAACATCGACGCGACCAAAGGCAGCGTCAGGAAATTGGCAAAAACCGACCATGAGGCCAACGGCGCCAGAAAGAAGAGCAGGGTGGAAGTCAACGCCATCGCGGCAAAAAATAAGCTCCATGCGACCGTGACCTGACGTGCATAAAGTTCATGCTGCGGCGTCAACGGTGCATGCACCGCCTCGGCGAAGCGGGTGCAGAGCGGTTGCCGCCCGGCGATCAAAGTGCGACCAAAAGTCATGAACAGTATCAGTTGCATACCCACATGTTGCAGCCAGTAAACCAGCCCGAAATGGAGCTCAAGCGCCGGCCATCCGGCCCACAGCGCAACACAAGACAGCATCAGCACACCCAGCATGATGGAGCGCCGGGGTGAATTCCACGCCAGCACCAGCGCGATCAATACCACGGGCGCAATGGCTACCAATGCACCCAGGCTGCCGCTGTGCGCGGATTCGTTCGTGTAATGCGCCAGCAGCGGATAGCCGATCGCCAGCGCGGCAATGCCCAGCCAGCGCGCGATGCGGCGTGCCATCAGCGGGTTCTCTGCGCTGCGATATAGTCGGAGAGGCTGCGCAGCGAGTTGAAAACTTGCCGGTTGTCTGCGCCGTCGCTGCGCAGCTGCAGGCCATAACGCTTGGAGACCACCAGCGCGACTTCCAGCACATCGATCGAGTCCAGGCCCAGGCCCTCGCCATACAGCGGGGCATCAGGGATGATTTGATCTGCCGTGACCTCGAGGTTCAGACACTCAACCATCAATTCAGCAACTTCGCGTTGCAAATCTGCAGTGCTGGAGATATTAGGTTTCGGGTTATCTTGCATGGTGTTCATAGAAGTGAGCTTCTTGCAAAATTCCACGTCCGGGTGGAATCAAGCGCCGAATGAAGTAGAGATGGATAGCCATTGCCGGCAGGATGCAAGTCGTCAGAACAAACATCGCGCTTGAAATGAATACTACGCAACGCACAGAAATAATGCAACGGTGGCAGGTGGACTCAGCCTCGACATTGATCGAGAAACGAACACCCGGCGGGCGGTTTATGCGCCATTCCGGCTAAAACCACTCATGCGGCATCAAGTAGCGCCATTGCCCGGGCGGCAATTTGGCCATTGACACACGCCCGATCCGGAGCCGTTTCATCGCCAACACCTGCAGCCCGACACTCTTGCACATATGCGCGATCTGGCCGGGTTGCACCCCCTTGAGGGCGAAACGCAGCCGGGTTTCGTTCTGCCAGCTGACCTTGACCGGCGGCAGTGCCCGGCCATTAAAACTGAGCCCGTGGTTGAGCAGCTTGAGCCCATCGGCAGGCAATTCACCCGCGACCTCCACCACATATTCCTGCTCGAGCGTGGCGGCATCGTCCTTCAGCTTGCGCGCCACATGCCAGTCCTGGGTAAACACCAGCAGGCCGGACGCATTCCTCTCCAGCGGTATGCCCTGCGTCAGCCGGACAAAGTGTTGCTTGAGCAGGTGGATGCCGGAAGGATCGTCAGCCGCGCGCGTATCGGCGCAAATCAGCTGCTGCGCGGCATTGGCATCCATGCCCGGCATCAGGTGAAACAAAATGGTCGCCGGTTCAACCGGCGTGAGGCTGGCTTCGGGATGGAGCTCGACCTTCTGCTGCGACACCATGAACTGCGGCTCTTCCACCACCTGCCCATCAACCGTTACCCAGCCGCCCGCGATATAAAGCTCGGCCTCCCGGCGAGAGCAGGGGACTGATTCGGCGAGGCGTTTTGCGAGGCGGACGGGGGCGGTCATGGGAGGTGCGTCTCGGAATCAAGGAGCCGCATTGTAAACGCTCATGCCTTGTAAACGCCCAGGCTTGGCGATCCCCTGTAAAATGCAGGCATGGACGCCATTAAAAAACCAGCCAACCCTCCCAGCCTGGACGGCATCACCCTCGAAGCCATCGTCACTTACCTATCCGAAAACATGGGCTGGGAAGCGATGGCTGCCGCCGTGCCAGTGCGCTGCTTCACTCACGATCCCAGCATCAAATCCAGCCTGAAGTTTTTGCGCAGAACACCGTGGGCGCGCAAGAAGGTGGAGCAGTTGTATCTGAAACAGGCTCAAGCCCCTCGTTAAATCTGATTTTTCACGCAGGGATAGCTGGCTGTTGCGACGGGCAACACTCCTTCTGCTTTCGCAAATTCTAGTGTGTTGCATCGACGGGTTGAATCCGCAATTGAAAAGCCGACGTTGGCGAGTAGACTGTTGAACAGTCGCAACGGCCAGGAACGGACAGCCACTTAACTGTGTTGCTCTATTCCTTATGAACAGGTTGTCGTGAAACTACTTGAGAATGAGGCTACGGTTGTTTTTATAAACAAACAAAGGGAGTGGGCAAATGAAAAACTGGAAGATGGCCATACTTGCAGGTGTTTTTTGTTTATCTATGGCGGCTGGGGTCTCGGCAGCACAAAATGCAAAGCCCTGCGCTGAAGACGTTGCTAAATTTTGCAAGGGTGTGCAACCAGGGCAAGGGAGTTTAGCGCAATGCCTCAAGGAGCATTCAAACGAATTATCGCCTGCCTGCAAGGAAAATATAAAAATAGTGAAAGAAAAGATTCAGGATTTTGTCCAAGCGTGCAAAACAGATAAAGAAAGACTTTGTAAAGACATAAAACCTGGAGCAGGCAGAATCATTCAATGTCTCAAACAACATGAAGGTGAATTGTCCCCAGCGTGCAGAGAAAAGATGGAGCAACCTAAAGGTCGGCAGTAACCTGTAAGTCTAATTTCGGATGTACAAGAGGCGACAAGCGGTAAAATCCCGTTCCCTGCCAACCCCCTGACATGCCGCCATGCGCCCGAAACCGCCGCCGAATTACCTTGCTGGCTACCCTGTCACCCTGGCAGAGCAGGTGCAGCGGCTGATCGAACAAGGCCTGCTGGCCGACATGCTGCTGCAGAAGTATCCGCTTGCGCACGCGGTGCGCACCGACAAGGCGCTGTATGACTATGTGCTGGAATGCAAAGGCCGGTTTCTGCGCAACGCTGGTTCACCGAGCAAGGTGGCGTTCGACGGCAAGCTGCATGTCATCCGGCACGCGCTGGGCACGCACACCAGCATCTCGCGGGTGCAGGGCTTGAAACTCAAGTCCAAAAATGAAATCCGCATAGCGGCGGTGTTCAGGGAGATGCCGCCGGAATTTTTGCGCATGATCGTGGTTCACGAATTGGCGCATATCAAGGAACGCGAGCACGATAAGGCCTTCTATCAGCTGTGCCTGCATATGGAACCCGATTATCACCAGTTGGAGTTTGATCTGCGGGCTTACCTCAGCTATCTCGACGCGGCTGGGGTGCCGCTGTGGGCTGCTGCGGGTGTAGAGGCTGGCGCGAGTTAGGAAATCTGGAAGCAACTAAGCGACTACCGACCTGCCATTTTTGTTATGGAAATAAACATACGTAGGTCGGGCTGTGCCCGACAGCCATATCTGGCGGGTAGAACCCGCCCTACGATATTGCGCTATTAATTGGGAATTGACTAATCCACTCCCGAGCCCAACGCTACCCTACAGCGCGCGCACCTTGACCGTCTTGCCCTTCACCTTGCCTGCCGACAATTTGCGCACCGCTTCATGGGCGATGTTGCGCGCGACGGCGACGTAGGTGGACTGGTCGGTCACGGTGATTTTGCCGACCTGCTCGCGCGTGAAGCCCGCTTCGCCGGTGAGCGCGCCCAGCACGTCGCCGGGGCGAATTTTTTCCTTGCGTCCGCCGAGTATCAGCAGCGTCACCATCGGTGGCACCAGCGGTGCTTCATTGGCGCTTTGCAGTTCGCCCAGCTCATGCCACTCCGGTTCGATGCGCATCATCTTGGCGATGCCGATAACGCGATTGCGCTCGCCCGTGCTGCACAGGCTCAGCGCCCAGCCGTTCTCGTCGGCGCGGCCGGTGCGGCCGATGCGGTGGATGTGTACTTCCGGGTCGGGCGTCACATCGGCATTGATCACCGCTTCGAGCTGCGCGATGTCCAGTCCGCGCGCCGCGACATCGGTCGCGACCAGCACCGAGCAACTGCGGTTGGCGAACTGGATCAGCACCTGATCGCGCTCGCGCTGTTCCATATCGCCGTTCAGGGTCAGCGCCTTGATGCCCTGCGCATGCAGCACTTCCAGCAGCGAGCGGCATTGCTGCTTGGTGTTACAGAAGGCCAGCGTGCTGACCGGGCGGTAATGCTTGAGCAACAGGCCGACGGCCTGCAACCGGTCCCCGTCTTCCACCTTGTAGAAGCGCTGGCGTATCTTGCTTTCCTCGTGCTGTTCCAGCAGCTTCACTTCCTGCGGCGCGCGCATGAACTGGCGCGCCAGCCGTGCGATGCCTTCGGGATAGGTCGCCGAGAACAGCAGCGTCTGGTGCTCGGCCGGGCAACGCTTCGCGACATAAGCGATGTCATCAACAAAGCCCATGTCCAGCATGCGATCCGCCTCGTCGAGCACCAGCGTGTTGAGCGCGTCCAGGTTCAACGTGCCGCGCTCCATGTGATCCATGATGCGCCCCGGTGTGCCGACGACGATATGCGCACCGTGCTCCAGGCTGGCGATCTGCGGGCGCATCGTGCTGCCGCCGCACAGCGTCAGTATCTTGATGTTGTCGGCGGAGCGCGCCAGGCGGCGGATCTCCTGCGTCACCTGATCGGCCAACTCACGCGTCGGACACAGCACCATCGCCTGCACCGCAAAGCGGCGCGGGTTCAGGCGGGTCAACAGGGGCAGCGCGAACGCCGCGGTCTTGCCGCTGCCGGTCTTCGCCTGCGCGATCAGGTCATGGCCCGCCAAAGCGATCGGCAGGCTGGCCGCCTGTATCGGGGTCATCGTCAAGTAGCCGAGCTGAAGCAAGGTCGCCAGCATGCCGGGCGACAGCGGCAGTTCATTGAAAGAGCGCCCGGCAGCGCTGGCCGGGGAGGAGGGTTGGATAATATCGGTCATGCGCAATTATTCCCTCTACGGCGCGGAATGGATGCCGGGAGCGCGGACATCCTGTCCGCATGCGGGCTGGAAGCCCGCGTTCCAATTAAACCATGGCTTGAACTTTTCAAAGGGGAAGGCGAAGCCCTTACGTGAGCGGCAAGCGAAACGGCTTGCCGTTGGCATCCAGGAAACAATCCACCGGGCCCACAATGACGCAGCGCGGCTGGTCAAAGTAGCCTACGCACTCGTTGCATTTATCGGGGTCGATTTCATAAACATAATCGCCTTCGGATATCGCACCGGTCGGGCACTCCGCCTCGCAAAGGCCGCAATTGATGCAATCATCGGTAATCGATAGCGCCATTCACACTTCTCCATGCTTTGATTCGTTAAAAGCTGCCCCGCCGGTTGGTCAGGCGAGAAGCCTGACCTTGGTTACCTTACGGGATGGTTTGGCCGGGTAGTGCTCACCCGGTGCTACGCTTCGGAAAAATCAGACAGTGGCTGGTCTGATTTGGTTGCATCTGCCGGGCAAGTTTTTTACTTGTGAGGGCTAGCCGGGTCGATTTTTACACCCGCAATCCTTACTCCAGCAAATGCTTCACATGGTCGCGTTCCTCGACCAGTTCGCGGTAGCTGTATTCCATGTGGTCGCGCCCCCGTTCGCTGATCGACAGGCCTTGCACGATGTGATATTCGCCCTGTTTACACCTCACCGGAAAACCGTAGATCACGCCCTCGGGGATTCCGTAGCTGCCGTCGGACGGTACGCCCATGGTCACCCAGTTGTTGTGATGTGCGCCGAGCATCCAATCGTGGACATGGTAGATGGCGGCATTCGCGGCGCTCGCTGC
>JACPEI010000069.1 GCA_016183575.1 Nitrosomonadales bacterium
AAGAACGCGGCCGCATGTTCGTCAGCTCCGGCGACAAGCTCTACGAGGGCATGATCATCGGCATCCACAGCCGCGACAACGACCTCGTGGTCAACCCGATCAAGGGCAAGAAACTCACCAACGTGCGCGCCTCGGGCACCGACGAGGCCGTGCGCCTCACCCCGCCGATCCGCCTGACGCTGGAATCCGCCGTGGAATTCATTGACGACGACGAGCTGGTGGAAATCACCCCGCAATCCATCCGCCTGCGCAAGCGCTACTTGACGGAAATCGAGCGCAAGAGAGAATCAAGAACGCGAGATTCGGCGTAGGCTAACCTGAGCGTAAGCGAAGGTTAGCTTTGCATAGCCATTAGACTAAGTGAGCAAACTACGCTCGCCAAGTCGCTGGTAAGCCGCGTCAGCGGCGGCCGAAGCCAACATGAACGGAAGCGCGTGGCGGGGGAGTAGGACCGAAAGCAATCGTAGGTCGGCCTGCGGCAAATTGCTTAGATTGCATCTTATTCAGCACGCCCGCACTCTTTCTTCAAGTGCTGAATATGTTTCTTTGAGTTCTTGACTTTGTGCCTTCTTCCAAGGGAGTCTTCAAACCATAACTCTACGAATTCTGACTCACTGTCTGGAGAAGTGGCCTCTATGTCTTCAATATAAAACTTGGTTTCATAGAACTCGTGCTCGTTAAGATAAAGGCCGCGTTTTTGATCACCTATTACTGTTCCCTGCCAGCCACCATCTGCCGTGTTTCCACCAAACAGCCGAAGTATTGCGATTCTTCGGCCATGATTGATTACTCGGATATTTAGGTGAGGCCGATCGTAATCCGGATGACCAGAAAAATATTTTGATTCAGCCTTCAGACGCATCTGATCCTTCTGTGAGTAGAAGATCGAAACGCCCAAGCTAACTACTGAAACAAAGAGTGCCGCACTTGATAGATAGTCTGAGAGGCTCATAACCAGAGAGCGTAGCTTGCATCATGCCGCTATCGGCATGACCTCGTGGTCGATTCTGTCGCCGAGTTCGCTCTCGGCGACTTCCAGGTCATACTGGGCTTGCAGGTTCATCCATGTTTGTGCGGACATGCCGAACAGGCGGCCGAGGCGCATGGCGGTGTCGGCGGTAATGGCGCGGTGTCCGGCGCAGATTTCGTCGATGCGGCGCTGGGGCACGCTGATGGATTTGGCGACCTTGTAGCGGGTCAGTCCCATGGGTTCGATGAAGTCATGCAGCAGGATTTCACCGGGGTGCACCGGCGCAAGCCTCTCGCCCGTGGTGATGTTCCCGAACTTGATGGTGCTTATTTTCTCGCGCTGGATACTCATTTCATTCCCCTTAATGATAGTCGACGATTTCGACATCGTTTGCGTGTCCGTTTTCCCAGTTGAAACATATCCGCCACTGGTCGTTGATGCGGATGCTCCATTGCCCGCTGCGGTCGCCGCCCAGCATTTCCAGGCGATTCCCGGGTGGTACGCGCAATTCCTCGATCCTGCTCACGGCGTCGATGAGCTTGAGCTTGCGCCGGGCTATGACCTGGATCTCGTGCGGCAGCCGGCGAATGATTTGCCCGGAAAACACCGCCGCCGTGGCCTTGTCAGCGAAGGATTTAATCATTGCCGGATAATATTGCCGCGCAGTAGTATTGTCAAGCGTTACTATTCTTGCACTGCCTGCCAACCGGGGGCAGTGGTAGGTTATCTGGGATAATGAAGGTCGCTTTTCTCTATGGTGATTTGCATGAACCCTCCTTCCCATATCGTCTTCCTCGACCGCGGCACATTGCCGGTCGCGATGCGCACTCCCGCGCTGCCGCTGCAGTGGCGGGAGCATGAAGCCACGGCGCGGGAACAGGTGGTGGAGCGTCTGAAAGACGCCGAGGTGGCGATCTCCAACAAGGTGCCGCTGATGGTGGCGGAGCTGGCGCAACTGCCGCGATTGAGGCTCATCGCCGTGGCGGCCACCGGCACCAACAACGTCGA
>JACPEI010000068.1 GCA_016183575.1 Nitrosomonadales bacterium
CCAACGCGCTGCATCGCCCGAAGCGCTTCTTCGGCGCGGCGCGCAACATCGAGGAAGGCGGCTCGCTGACCATCATCGCCACCGCGCTGGTCGACACCGGTTCGCGCATGGACGACGTGATCTACGAGGAATTCAAGGGCACCGGCAACATGGAAATCCACCTGGATCGCCGCATGGCCGAGAAGCGCATCTATCCGGCGATCAACGTGAACCGTTCCGGTACGCGCAAGGAAGAACTGCTCATCAAGCCGGATATCCTGCAAAGAATCTGGCTGCTGCGCAAACTGCTCTATCCGATGGACGAACTGGAAGCGATGGAATTCCTGCTCGACAAGGTCAAGGCGACCAAAAACAATGCGGAGTTTTTCGACTCCATGCGCCGTTAAAAAGGATTTTGACGGGGCCGGATATTTAGGTATAATTCGCGCCTTCGCGAAAAATCGCCCCAAAATCACAATAGTAATCGAGGTTGTTATGTACGCAGTCATTAAAACCGGTGGTAAGCAATATCGCGTCACTTCCGGTGAAACTTTAAAAGTTGAAATCATCCCCGGCGACGTGGGCAGTGCCATTGTGCTGGACAAAGTGCTGATGGTAGCCGACGGTGACAAGCTGTCCGTAGGCAGGCCTTTGCTGATCGGAGCCTCCGTGAAAGCGACTATCGTTGCGCACGGTCGCGGCGACAAGGTGCGCATCTTCAAGATGCGCCGCCGCAAGCACTATCAAAAGAATCAAGGTCATCGTCAAAACTACACCGAAATCCGCATCGACGGCATTTCTGCTTAATTAATTTTGGGCTTAGTTTTGGGCATAATTTTCGTAAGGAGCAGATAACATGGCATCAAAAAAAGGCGGCGGCAGTACCAGTAACGGACGCGACTCACACTCAAAACGACTGGGCGTGAAAAGCTACGGCGGCGAACTGATCAGCGCGGGCAGCATCATCGTGCGTCAGCGCGGCACTGAATTCCACCCCGGCGACAACGTCGGCATGGGCAAGGATCACACGCTGTTTGCCAAGATCACCGGCAAGGTGGTATTCGCCCTCAAGGGCGCGCAACAGCGTAGGACAGTTTCCATCGTAGCTGCTTAACAGCACTCGTTGAAACAAACCAGCCCTATCGCAAGGTAGGGCTTTTTTATTTGTGGTGCAGCAGGAATTGCTGCGGCTAATTCGACAGGCGCACAACGTTTATATATTTGCGGTGCATACAGCATGAAGTTTATTGACGAATCCAAAATCGAAGTCTTCGCGGGCAAGGGCGGCAACGGCACGGCCAGCTTTCGCCGCGAAAAATACATCGAGAAGGGCGGGCCGGACGGCGGTGACGGCGGGCGCGGCGGCAGCGTGTATGCGCAGGCGGACCGCAACATCAATACGCTGGTGGATTTTCGCTTCGCCCGGACGCACCGCGCCAAAAACGGCGAATCCGGGCGCGGTTCTGACTGCTACGGCAAGGGCGCGGACGATGTGGTGTTGCGCATGCCGGTCGGCACGGTGATCACCGATATCAACAGCGGCGAAGTCATTGCCGATCTCACCCATGACGGCGAAAAAGTTTTGCTCGCACAGGGCGGCATAGGCGGCCTGGGCAATATCCATTTCAAGTCCAGCACCAACCGTGCGCCGCGCCAATGCACGCCGGGCACGGAGGGGGAAACACGCGAATTGCAGCTGGAGCTGAAAGTGCTTGCCGATGTCGGGCTGCTCGGCATGCCGAACGCCGGCAAATCCACGTTCATCCGCGCCGTCTCGGCGGCGCGCCCCAAGGTGGCGGATTATCCGTTCACCACGCTGCATCCCAACCTGGGGGTGGTGCGCGTATCGCATGAAAAAAGCTTCGTCATCGCCGACATTCCCGGCCTGATCGAAGGCGCGGCGGAAGGCGCCGGACTGGGGCATCAATTCCTGCGCCATCTGGCGCGCACCCGCCTGCTGCTGCATCTGGTGGATATCGCGCCAATGTACGAGGGAACCGATCCGGTCGCCGAAGCGCGCGCGATACTCAACGAATTGAAAAAATACGATCAATCGCTTTATGAGAAACCGCGCTGGCTGGTGCTGAACAAACTGGACCTGCTGGAAGATCGGGAGGAAAAAGTAGCCGCCTTCCTCAAACAGTTCACCGATTTCGACCGCCATTTCGCGATCTCGGCGATCAACGGCGAGGGCTGCAAGGAATTGACCTACGCGATCATGGAGTACTTGCAGGAAATGGCCGCACAAGAACAACAGGCCGCAGCAAACAGCGCACAGGAAACCGACGCGGGCACTATATAACCTGAAAAATGCAGGACGGGTTCGTAGGTGCGAATTTATTCGCACGAACAACCGGTTATGTGCGAATAAATTCGCACCTACGAGAACTTCACAATTGTAAAAATTGCACATGAAAACCGTATTGACCCAATGCAGAGGTGGTGCTGGTCTCTTCCGGCGCGATTGCCGAAGGCATGCAGCGCTTGGGCTGGCGCACCCGCCCTACTTCGATACATGATTTGCAGGCCGCGGCGGCGGTCGGGCAGATGGGGCTGGTGCAGGCCTATGAAAGCTGTTTCCGCAAGCATGGTTTGCATGCGGCGCAAGTGCTGCTGACCCATGCCGATCTGGCCAATCGCGAACGCTATCTGAACGCGCGCACCACGCTGACCACGCTGCTTTCGTTGCGCGTCATCCCGATCATCAACGAGAACGATACGGTGGTGACCGACGAAATCAAATTCGGCGACAACGACACACTGGGCGCCTTGGTCACCAACCTGATCGATGCCGACGTACTCATCATTCTTACCGACCAGAGCGGCCTATACACCGCCGACCCGCGCAAGAACCCAAGCGCCACGCTGGTCAGCGAAGCGCAGGCCGGCGATATACGACTGGAAAGCATGGCGGGCGGCGCGGGCAGCCAGATCGGATGCGGCGGCATGATCACCAAGATACTCGCGGCAAAGCGCGCGGCGCGCAGCGGCGCGCATACCGTGATCGCCTCGGGGCATGAGCGTGACGTTCTGTTGCGCCTGATGCAGGGCGAAGCCATCGGCACGCTGCTCACCGCCCCAGCCCTCACCCTGGCCGCGCGCAAGCAATGGCTGGCCGATCATCTGCAGGTTGCGGGGAAACTGGTGCTGGATGGCGGCGCGATCAGGGCATTGCGTTCCGAAGGCAAGAGCCTGCTGCCGATAGGTGTCAAGAGCGTATTCGGGGAATTCGAGCGCGGCGCGGTCGTCGCCTGCGTCGGCGAAGACGGCAGCGACATCGCGCGCGGCCTGACCAACTACAACGCCGACGAAGCGCGGCGCATCGCACGCCATGCCAGTCAGGAAATTGAGATATTGCTCGGGTACGGCGGCGATGAAGAAATCATCCATCGTGACAACTTGGTTCTGTTGTGAAGCAACAGAACCAAGTTGCGGCGTAAACTAACTTGCGCAGCAAGTTAAGCCGCATAGCGGCGGTCAGAGCCACAATCCAGTCCTGTTGTAAAACAACAGGGCTGGATTGCGGCGATCACTGCCAGAATTTCTCTTCGCGCGAGCATTGAACCTGGAAAACCCAACGGTATCGGCCGGTGCGGCTTTGCCGGCCAATGCGGGGCTTAATGTAACCTTGCCGCTGATCGCCGCCAGGCTTGCCGCTGCTTTTTACGGGGCTTTGTCGGCAGGCGCCACCTTGCCGCCTTTTTGCATCGCAAGGAATTGGCGCGCTTGCTCGATGCCATCGCGGATCATTGGCAATTCGGAATTATCCTGCGGCAATAAATCGGCCAGCTTTGTCCAGTGCGCGACAGCCGCTGCGTAGTCGCCGCGCTCCATCGCCGCTGAGCCTGACAATGCCAGCGCCATGGTGTTGTTGCCGTCCAGTTCCAGCGCCTTGTTGAGGAATTTGGTCGGCTCGCCCAGCAGCGACTGGTTGTTGGTCATCGCATAAACATCGGCGTAACTCGCCCATATATGTGCTTCATCGGGCACCAGTTTGACCAGTTGCTCATAGGCGCGCACAGCATCGGGAAAGCGTTGCAGTTCGCTGTAGGAGCGTGCCAGCACCACCCAGCCGTCCGGGTTTTCCGGTTGCTGTTCCAGTTTCTTTTCCAGCTCTTGCAGCTTGGCTTCAGAACGGATCACGCCGAAATCGCCTGCCATGCCGGTATCCTGTTGCGGCAACAGCGCCTTGGTATTGCCTAGCGTGAGATAGAGCGGCACGCTGAATAGCGGCAGCGATATCGCCAGCAAGATCGCCAGCGCCTTGGCGGGATGGCGCGGCGGCCTGGTTGACTGTCCGGAAATCTTGACTTCTTCCAGCAGGCGCGCCTGCAACTCGCGCTTGCCTTGTTCGTAGGCATCCTGCGTCAACAGCCCGTCGCGCAAATCGGCTTCGAGTTCCGCCGACTGGTCGCGCAAAATCTCCAGATTGGCGGCATCGCGCTGGATTGCGTTATCGTTACCGGCGTTATTGCCGCCACTGCGCCACAGGGGCAATACCACGAACGGCAGCGCCACCATCAGCAACACTGCGCAGGCTATCCAGAATAAGGTCATGCTTGCTTGTCTTTCGATTGATCCGATGAATCGGGAGTTTCATCCAGCAGGGACGCGGCGCGTTGCGCTTCTGCATCGGACAATTCGGCTTCCGGAACTTGGCTCTTGCGTTTGCGCAACTGATAGATCAGCATGCCGGCGCCTGCCAGCAGCAATGCGAACGGGCCGTACCAGAGCACCAGCGTGGCTTTTTTCACCGGCGGGTCATACAGCACGAAATCGCCGTAGCGGGACACCAGATAATCGATGATCTCCTGATCGCTCAGACCCTTCTGCATTTGCTCGCGCACTTCGCGGCGCAGGTCTTCGGCGAGATCGGCATGCGAGCTGGCCAGCGACTCATTCTGGCAAACCAGGCAGCGCAGATTTTCCGCCAAACCTATCATGCGCTTTTCCAGCACCGGGTCGGCAGCCATATCCTTGGCTTCGCCTGCATAAGAAAACACCGGAAGCAGACTCAATAGCAACATCAGCAGACACTTTTTCATTTGGCTTGCAACTCCTTGACCAGCGGAAGGATAGTTTCGTCCAGGATTTTCGGTGTCACCGCGCCGATATGCTTGTGCTGAATGACGCCCTGCTTGTCGATCACATAGGTTTCCGGCACACCGTACACGCCGTAATCGATGCCGACGCGGCCTTCGGCATCGGACACGACCAGGGTGTAGGGATTGCCGTGCTTGCGCAACCAGGCTTCTCCGTCTTCGCGCTTGTCCTTGTAGTCCATGCCGTAAATTGGCACCAGGTTCCGGCGCGACAATTCCAAAAATACCGGGTGTTCATTCTCGCAAGCCGTGCACCACGATGCCCACACGTTGAATAGCCACACTTTGCCCTTCATGTCCTGAGGTGAAAACTGCCTGGACGGCTCATGCAGTTGCGGCAGCGTAAACGCAGGTGCCGCCTTGCCGACCAGCGGCGACGGCACTTCGCGCGGGTTGAGATTGAGTCCGATGGCGAGCAGCGCCACCAGTACGACGAAGCCGATCAGCGGCCAGAGAAATTTGTTCATGCACCCTGTTCCTTGAGTTGGCCGAGCTGGGCACTGCGCACGGTCACGCGGTAGCGGCGGTCGATGATGGCCAGCAAGCCGCCCAGCGCCATCAGCACGCAGCCGC